>NC_009033.1:314097-628194 GCF_000015945.1 Staphylothermus marinus F1 | reverse complement strand
TATTAAGCTCTACAAGATATTCTTCAACACTACCTCTAAAAGTTGTCCTCGTTCTCCTATCTCCCACCACTATGTTTTCATTCATAAGCTTATACAATGCTTCGCGAACCTGCTCCTCGCCAACCTCTTCTTCGCCAAGAGTTTTCCTGAGAGAAGCTATCTCACTAATTATTTCTGAAACCCATAGCTTCCTATACATAGCCAGTACTCTCAGAATATCTCCCAGAAGCTTATCCGGATCATTTTCTGACTCGAGAACTCGTCTAATATCCATTGATTTCCCCTCAACTATATCTAATCTTATCGAGCTTAATTAATACTAGTTTAGATTTAAAGAAAACTTTTTGATTAAATGAAAATATCTAATCTATGTGGTTGATGAAAATGTCTCTATATGATCTTGTGGTTGATAATATAGTTGATATAATACGTAATATTGACCTAGAAAAATAGAAGCTACTATTAGAACAAGAAATCGTCGATGAATATAAATCAAACAATTGTGTTGAAAACTTGTATAACGATGTTAAGAAAAGAGGCAATGATATATTTCTATACGGCATTAGAGACTATTTGCTTATTTGGATACTATACCATGGTTGTTTTGGAAAATTGTGAAAACCATGATTGTTTTAATTATTGGGTTCGCTTTATAAACCCTCACTAATATAATGGTTAATGATTTGGGAAATGCGGATGAAGGGCTCAAAAGTGGTCTGTGTGGAGCCCCGATAGCCCCCTCAATGAAGGGATGAAGCCCCAACCCAAGAGGGGGAAGCCCGTGCAAACAATAAAGCATGGGCAACCACTATATAAACTTACTGGGAAACTTACTAATGATCTTTAATACTTACTTCGATAAATACTTGTACGAAGTGGATGTTAAATTAGCTAAGTATCTTAGAAGCCTCGAAAATTTTCCCCAATTTAACAAGTTAAGTTAACATATTTTATATTAGCTAATCAACTGATTCAAACATATTGTGGGCGGAGATGACTAAAAATCTTCTAGGCCCAAGAGACCCTGAGGGATACTATATAGTTAAAGCTCCACAGAGCCTAGCTAGTATTATTGTAAAAAGATATCGGAAACAAATAGAATTGATCGAAATAGGCGATGAAATAATTATAAGGACTAAGAGTAGAAGAGTAGCTTTAAGCATTATAAAAGTGCTTGAAAGAAATAGGATCTGATCAGGATACAATAAAAGATATTCATACAATTATCTTTAATCATAGATCACATTCATACACGAATTAAAAATTGTTAAAACATATAACTACAACTCTTTATTATTTATTAATGGAAAACTTAGTTGAGGTAAAGAAGTATTTGAAGAAAGCCTCTATTTCTATTCCTCGATGGTTCCTTATAGGAGCTAGAATAAAGTCCTTAGAAGAATTGAGATCATTATCTGAGCATCTACTTACAATATACGGGCATGCTTTCCTACCCTTTGCAACACGATGCGTACCCATACCTCGGAGGAAATCAATTATATGTGATTATTCTAATCTAGCTAAACAAATAATTACTAATATGGATTTTTTCAAATCATATGGAGAACAAATAGTTGTTGCTACCCTACACACTGAATATATGGCTCCCATATGGTTTGACACAGAGTTCATAGATAACTATGTTAAATATACTAAACAATTAATCGATCTAGCTGTAAATCTCTGCCCTAAGCTTAAAGTTGTTGAAATAGAGATGCATCCAGGCTATTCTGATCATAGGGGATCTAGAAAGCCTATCAGCTCCATTATTGAAGGAATAACCGAATATATGTCTAGAATATACCCTTCTTTAGCTAATGCAGGACTTAGTCTAAGAATAACAATTGAGAATAGAGGTTCAGGCTCTCTCCGCAAGCCTCAGGCAGCTTCGAACTATAATGAACTCTTATCCTTCATGAAAATCCTTTCGGAGAAAATAATTGAGGCCGGATTTAACATAGATATTGGTCTTACAATAGATCCAATGCAGAGGCTAAGTCCGCTAAAGAAAAGATTAAAAAACACTAAGAGAGCGCTCAAAACTTTGATTATTGAAACATATAATTATGTAAGAATAAGAAATATTGCTAGAAATATTCACAGCATACATGCTCACTGGGTTAATAATAAGGGGATACAACATACTCCTCCCACAAAAGAGGATATGAAAGAAGCAGTAAAGTTCTATCAGGAAATAATAGTTTCAGTTGCTAGAGAAAATAATATATTCTATGTCGTCCCAGAAATCCTTCCCAATTATATAAGGAGATATGAAACATATCTTTTTACAAAAGAATTAGCTGATATAATGGAGAAACTAACTAGGTGATTATAATAAATTAAATGGTCCCGCGGGGGGGACTTGAACCCCCGACCACCCGGTATCTGCTGAGCCCTCTATTCGCCGCCCCGCCATCATTCTATTTCCCCAGGTTTCCGGGGATGTCTGGCGGGTGGGGGGCTCAGATTTTCCCCACTACAGCCGGGCGCTCTGCCGCTGAGCTACCGCGGGACCTATAATATATTTGTTTTATAAGGGGTTTTTATTTTTATAATTTATATTTTGTTTTATGTGGGTGTGTGTTTATGGTTTTGGAGGATGTTGTTGAGAAGGTTTTGGCTAATGATATATTGTTTATTGATAATGTTTTGAAGAAGAAGGATGAGGTTCGTGAGGAGGCTATTAGAATTACACGTGATATTTTAAGGTATAGTACGGAGGCTGTTAGACTTATTCATTTGGGGAAGTATGAGGAGGCTTGGAAAAATATTTCTATGGCGAGGGAGCTTATTGTTGATCTTCGAGAACTCCTAGCCGATCATCCTGATCTCTATTATAGTGGTTTAATATATAATAGTTTAAGCGAGTATGCTGAATCATATATAACGTATAAACTCATAGTAGATAGAGAGATGCCATCATATAAAGAAGTAGGTATTCCACATATTCCTTATCTACAAGGTTTAGGAGATGTTGTCGGAGAACTTAGAAGACATGTATTATCTCTTCTCGGCAATGGCGAGATAGAAGAAGCTATGGAGTATTTAGAGGTTATGGAAACAATATATTTATGGCTGAGAAAACTAAATTACCCAGACCCCCTAACGCCTGGACTGAGACATAAGGTTGATGTAGCTAGGAGACTGGTTGATGATACAAAGGTTTTACTCATAAATACCCGTAACGCATACATGGTTTCCAGAAAGATCGATGAAGCATTGAAAACTAAAGATTAGAATTGGTGCGGCGGCCGGGATTTGAACCCGGGATCTCCGGCGTTCTACACGGTTATACGAACCCGTATGGCAGGCCGGCGTCCTAGTCCAGGCTAGACGACCGCCGCATATCAATACATGTATTAAGTTGTTAGGGGTTTAAATTATTACTCAATAAAAACATGTTATGCCTCAGCTTTTTCTTCTCTTTTCTCAACAATTTTCTTCTCGACTTTAACTAGTTTCTTCGCTCTGCGAGCTAGTTCTCTTAGTATATCGTTTTTACTGACTATGCTTACCACTTGCCTATCATCGCTTAGAACAGGTATACCGTTTAGATTAGCTTCTTTCATTAGATCTATTGCTCTAGTTAGTAATGTGTTAGGAGATACGTATTTCCTATACGGCACCATAACATCTAGTGCTACTAGTGGAGTTATCTTTACATATCTGCCTCTCCTAGCTGCTCCGCGAACTAGTTTCCTAACCCATATAAGCCTCCTACTCTTAATACCTGTTACAGCATCTTCGAATGCTACAAATGGTAATCTATTAGCTGATACTACTCCTAGAACTCTTGAACCATCATAAACTGTTAACGCGTCTAGATATAGTGCTTTCATCTTGTTAACTACATGGTATAAGCTATGGAATGGGTGTACGCTGCCTGTTTTACCTGGCAAGATAACGTTTTCTACTAATAAGTCTACTAATAGTTTCCTAGCAGCATCTATTATTTGATCCTTTGTTATGAAACCTATTATCTCGCCTGATTCATTAACTACGAATACCACTTCTGATTCCGAGTTAACCATTTCTAGAGCAACATCTTCTATAGGGGTATCAGGATTTACTCTTGGAATATTCTTTGTCATAATATAGTCGATGAAGTATCTATCCTTAGTTCTCCTCCTCCACAGGGGCCCTTTAAGACCTAGAGCAAACAGCATGTTCCACTTAGTAACTACACCTACAATGTTTTCTTCCTCATCTAGTACTAGTAGATAATCTGTTTTTCTCCTAAGCATTTCTTTGCGTGCATGTTCCACGGTATCATTTATAGTGATCGCAGGTAGTTCTTCAATCATTATGTCATCGGCTAAAATACCTGCTCTCTCAACAGGTACAGCTTTCTCAACGAGTACTTGTGTTAATGTTTGTTCACGAGAAACATATTGTATACGCTCCTCTGCTCTAACAGGTATTGGTAACGGTATCTTAACGGGTACACGTATACGTCCAGGCTTTGCTCCTTCTAGATATGCTCTTATAATGTCTTCATAAGTTATTACACCAATAACTTTTCCATCATCATCAATTACCGGCACTAATGGTATATCGTGTTTAGCCATTACTTCAGCAACAGCTTCAACAGGCATATCCTGGGTTGCTACAAGCACTCCTCTAAGCATTATTCTCTTAACCTTTGCAGGCGTAGTTATATGTTGTTCGCTTTCACGGTGGAAGAACCATCTACCACTCCTTATGAACTCGTGATATGTTAGGATACCCTGTGGAATAGGTTCGTCAAGGCTTCTAACAACAACAACGCCTGGTTGTCCACGATAAACTATTCTGCTCCAAACCTTGTTAACACGATCATCTGCTACAACAATGTATCTATCTAGTTCTTTAACAGTCATAATCTCTGCTATACTTTCAGCGATAGGCCTATACCCAGCCTTGATCAAATAATTCAATATATCATTATAAGTAACAACTCCGTAAAGCTTCATTTCATCAATACTATTAACAACTGGGGCACCAATAGTTTTAAATTCTCGAAGCTTCTCGAAGACCTCCCCAATAGTCATGTCTTGAACAAGAACAGGATGCTCTCTTAAAGCATCCCTAACTCTAATTGTTGTATGGTGACTGGTAGGCATAATAAGCTCTATGGGTGTTAGATAACCTAATACTTTATCTTCAACTAGATCCTTTAATACAGGAATAACTGTTTCACCAGCCCTCCTAGCCTTACTTCTAACAACGCTTAAGGGTAGCGATAAATCTCTAACCACAAGCTTAGGTTTTCTAGTAATCTCCCAAATTCTCATACATATCACCTCTTAGATTTGTTTACGAAATAAACGTGTCCAGATACTTTTTTATCAGTATGGATTAATTAATACTTGGTAATCAATTTATATAATATTTCCATATTTATATTTCTAAGAATATAGGGCGGCAAGAAATATAAGCCTCTAACTATGGAGAAAAATATACCGAGAAAAGCGCGGGTATGGATACAGAGAAGCCGCCGTAGTATAGCCCGGCCAAGTATGCGGGCCTTTCGAGCCCGTGACCCGGGTTCAAATCCCGGCGGCGGCACTTTTTCTACTCTACATATGTAAAGCATTGTTAAATATTCGACATAGTGTAATTATTGTTTTGAATTAATAATGACGGTGTATTGGTGATATGGATAAACTAGATATAATTATTATATCGATCATAGTTGTTTTAATGCTTATACCACGCTTAATAGTTGCTCCTTATACTTCTGGTAGCGACATACCTCAGTTTGCAGGTTTTGCAGATACTTTTCTAAGACATGGTTTATGCTTCTATAAATATGCTGATACAAAGCATTCATCTACTGAGAACTGGCCTTATCCATGGCCATATGTTTATGGGCCGGGACTAGTATTGTTCCTAGCCCCCTTGAGACTACTTGCTTCCTCGCCTGTGATTCATTACTGGGATCGGGATGGTTACCACGTATATGTATCAATGGATTGGATAATTGCTTCTAAAACATTATTTATATTGTTCGATATTTTATCAACGATAATGATTTATGTGATTATTAAGGGTTTAGGCTATAATAGGAAATCCTCAGCAATCCTAGCTTCACTCTACGCTTTCAACCCGATGACAATATATATTTCAAGTATTTATGGAATGTTTGATCAAATACCTTTATTCTTCTTCCTCATAGGCATATATTTAGTATATGTTCGCAACAATAATGAATTAAGGAGAAAAGTCTGGGGATCATTTTCTTCGGGGCTGAGTGTTGCGTTTAAACATACATTCCTATTCCCTCTAACACTTATTATCTATGATCTAATTATGAAGAGAGATAAATGGTTTAGGAAAATCCTGCTCGTTTCAAGCTTGATTATTGGAGTATTAGTGTTGTTTATACCTTTTGAAATAGCTTGTCCTGGCAGCATAGAAATGTTCATAAACAATGCTTTATCTGTTAGTAAGCCTGGTTATACTCCTCCAATATGTTATAGTTTTAATGGATTATCTAGTCTTGCAACATATATTCATGAACACACAGGTAAGAATATGATGTTCCTCGTGGAGTATTGGTGGTTACCGGCTCTCACATTGTTAACCATGATCCTAATGGCTTATCTTGGTTTTCGTGATCCAGTTGTTTATTCTAGTCTAGCATACATAGTTTTCACAACAACATATTGGAGAGTTAATCATCAATATCTTGTTCCAGCAATTGCTTTCTCAATAATATTGTTTGCAAAACTCAGAGAATGTTATCGTTGTAGATTCTTAGCCATCCTATATGTTTTACTTATAGGTTTATGGCCGATAATGTTCCCGACAAGTTTTTGGACACACGTACATATAAGGGAGCCTAATATAGATATTTGGAGGCTTCTAGACCATTTCTCCCTCATGGTTTTCGATGAGGAAACCTATTTATTATACTCATTAGTCCTAACATTTACCGGCTATGTATTAGTATTAGAAGTAATAGGTTTAGGGTTGTCAAGAATACATTATAGAGTTGTTGCTGAAAAAATTGCTAAGACAATAAAGAAGCTTCTATAATATTGTTTTTCTAGGATTTCCCGATTAGGCTTCTGAGTATGCTTTGAAAAATGGTTTTATCCTCGCCTAGATCTTCGGGGTTAATGCTTGTTTCTCTACTTGTCTCAATTATTTCCCATGGGAAAACTACCCAGTTACGAGTCTCTTTATAGTAGTAGTCTGGATATATGGGGCTCCAAGGCTTTACATAGATTACCAGTGATTTAATGTTTCTAGCACCATATCTATTTAGTTCTTCTAATACTAATTGTAGTGTTCTACCACTATCAACAACGTCATCAACTACTAAGACATTTTTATTTCTCACAGGATGAGTTGGTGGTAGTGTTAGTTCTGGTTTAGCCTCCCGAGTTCCAATGCCTTTATAGAATTTTACACCTATAAAACCAATTTGATCCACTTCTAATAAGTCCGACAATATCCTTGCAGGAATAAGTCCACCCTTAATAACAGCATATATTATGTCAGGACGATAACCTTCACTAATCATAGTCTTAGCTAGATTAATCAAGGCTATATGGAGTTGTTTCCAAGAAATATATTCTAGCTTAATCTTCTCCCCTGTCATGGTTACAAGTATAACAATGTCATAATAAATATTTATTGCCTAGAGAATGTTGGAGTAGGTTTTTTAAGCTTATATAAACTTACTATGTGGTGGGCACATGGCTAAATATGTATTTATAACTGGTGGAGTATTATCTGGTTTAGGAAAGGGAGTTATAACAGCTTCTACAGGTTTATTACTGAAATCAATAGGGTATAGTGTTACAGCAATAAAGATTGATCCATATGTTAACGTTGATGCTGGAACAATGAATCCATATATGCATGGAGAAGTATTTGTTACAGAAGATGGTGGAGAAACAGATCTTGATATTGGCCATTATGAGAGGTTCCTGAACCAGAACCTGACCAAGAAACATAATATCACTACAGGACAGATCTACTATAGTGTTATCATGAAGGAGCGTAGAGGAGAATATTTAGGAAAATGTGTACAGATAATTCCGCATGTAACGGATGAGATCAAGGAGAGAATAAGGAGTGTTGCAAAAGAAACTCATGCAGACATAGTTCTCGTAGAGATTGGTGGAACTGTTGGTGATATTGAAGGATTACCTTTCCTAGAAGCAATTAGGCAGATGCGTATAGAGGAGGGTTATGGGAATACTGTAGCAATACATGTAGCTTTAGCACCAATAATATCTACTGGTGAACAAAAAACAAAACCTGTACAGCACAGTATTCAAGAGCTTAGAAGAATAGGTATTCAGCCGGACATAGTAGTTGTTCGCTCACCTAGAGAATTAGAAGAGGAGAATAGAGCTAAAATAGCATTGTATTCTAATTTATCGAAAGAAGCAGTGTATAGTGATCCAGATGTAGACATTATTTATCGTGTCCCAATAATTCTACATAGACAAGGATACACTAAATACCTCGCCGAGAAGCTGAGGCTAGAGTATCGTGAACCAGACCTGTCTAAATGGTATGATTTCTTAGAAAAGCTAACTAATCCTAAAAGGAAAACAAGGATCGCTATGATCGGTAAATACACTAAGCTCCACGACAGCTATCTAAGCATAATTGAAGCATTAAAACATGCGGGAGCATGGAATAATACAGGCATAGAACTAGGATGGTTTGAAGCAACAGATATTGAGAACGGAAAGTTATCTCTAGAAAAACTATTAGAGTATGATGGAGCAGTTATCTTGCCAGGATTCGGTAAGAGAGGGGCAGAAGGCAAAATCAAAGCTATACGTTTCCTGCGAGAAAACAATAAACCATTGCTGGGAATATGTTTTGGAATGCAATTAATGGTTGTCGAATACGCTAGAAACGTTGTAGGATTAGAGAGAGCGCATAGCACAGAAATAGACCCGAACACTCCATACCCAGTAATCGATTTATTGCCAAGTCAGTACAATGTCAAACATCTAGGAGGAACAATGAGGCTTGGAGCACACCCTATACATATCAAGAAAAACACTATTGCATGGCAAATTTATCGTAGAGAAATAGTTTATGAAAGACATAGGCATAGATACGAGGTTAACCCAAAATACATTGATAAGCTTGAAAACGCCGGTTTAAAAATAAGTGGTTGGAGCCCCGAGAAATACCCTGAATTCATCGAATTACCAAAATATAGAACATTATACTTCGGGTCCCAACCACATCCAGAATTCAAAAGCAGACCACTAACACCAGCTCCCATATATTATTACTTCATAAAGAAAATAGTTGGGGATTAACTCATTGAATAGTAGGATAATAGTAGCTCTAGACGTGACAAATAAGCCTCTAAACTGGTTCATTGATTTCATAGATGCAACTAAAAACATAGTTGCTGGATACAAGTTTGGCCTACCATTCCTTATAAGATATGGTTTGGAAGGTTTTATGGAAATATCCAAACTAATCGATAACAAGCATTACTGGATCATAGATTTCAAGCTAGCTGATATAGCACCAATAATGATTAATACAGTGAATCAACTAGTCGAGATGGGATACAATACATATATTGCACATGCATTCATAGGATTAGAGGGAGGATTATTTGAGTTAAAAGATTTTCTATCAAAACAAAATTCTAAATTAGTACTTGTAGCATCTATGAGCCATAAGGGATCACTAGATATCATAGATAAGTGTTTACTTAACATACTAGAAATTATTAAAAAACTTAAACCATGGGGTCTTGTCGCACCAGCTACAAGGCCGGATAGAATTATTGAGATTAAAAAGTTTCTATTCGAAAATAATATTCAAGCCAAAATATTTTCTCCAGGAATAGGTGTTCAAGGAGCCGCGCCAGGCACAGCTATTCGTGTTGGAGCTGATTATGAAATAATTGGTAGAATGATTACATTATCAAGTAATCCTATCAAGATTATTGAGGAAATTAACAAGATCCATAGAGAAATTATAGGGGTTGATCATAAATGAACAGTGAATCTGTTCTAGAGGAAATAGTTTTAGAACTCTATAGAAATAAACTTTTTAAGATCGGCGAATACAGGTTGACGAGTGGAAAAATAAGCCCTTACTATATTGATTTAAGAATTCTGCCAAGCTACTACGATATATATTCTAAAATAATTGATATTTCCTTATCTAAGCTGGAAAAATTAAACTTTGATATAGTGGTAGGAATAGAGTCTGCTGGAATAATTCATGCATCATTCATAGCGTGCAAAACACATAAGCCCGTTGGATATGTGAGGAAGAAACCTAAGCAACACGGTACTAAGAGACTTGTCGAGGGAATAGTTGCTGATAGAAATGTTCTGGTAGTTGATGATGTAGCAACAACTGGTGGTAGTTTGGAACATGCAGTTAATGCAGTAAGAAGTATGGGAGGTATTGTTGAGAAAGCATTTGTTTTTGTAGATAGAGAGGAGGGAGCGAGGGAGAGGCTTAAACGGCTAGGTGTTGAATTAATTTCTCTCATGAATATATGGTTTATAATTAATGTATTAGTGAAGCATAGACTAATTGATGAACAAACATATTATTTGATCAAGAATTACTTGAACAGAGAAAAACATAGTTAAACTTATATTTTTGTTATTACTATAAATTGTGCCGGGCACATGGGTTTTCCCAGAGGAGACGTACTAAGCATACTGGATTATAGCCGTGAAAACCTAGAATATCTCTTCTTAGTAGCTGATCAGATGGAAAAATATTTGTCTGAGAAAAAGAAGCTACACCTGCTAGACGGATATATTGTTGCATTAGCATTCCTCGAACCAAGCACTAGGACAATGTATAGTTTTCAATCAGCAACATATAGATTGGGCGGGAAAACACTTGTATTCACTAGTGAAACAGCTACTAGTCTAGCAAAAGGCGAGAACTTCGCAGACACTATTAGAATGCTTGATTCATACAGCGATCTAATAGTTATTAGGTCAAAATATGAAGGAACAGCAAGGTATGCTGCAGAGTTAGCGGAAAACCCCGTAATCAATGGAGGAGATGGAAGACATGAACACCCGACTCAAGCAATGATCGATTTATATACCATGTATAAAATATTTGGAGGAATAGATGGGTTAACAATAGGTATTCTAGGAGATCTAAAATATGCTAGAACAATAACAAGCTTCTTATATGGCTTAACAAGGTTTAAACCTAGAAAAGTATACTTGATATCTCCTGGAATACTTAGATTGAGAGAAGAAGTTAGAAATAAAATAGCTGAGCTAGGATTATCGTTTGAAGAAACAACGAGTCTACAAGATGTTATCGATGAACTAGATGTACTATATGTTACGAGAATCCAGAAGGAGAGATACCCTGATCCAATAGAGTATGAGCGAGTTAAGAACCTATACAGGATAAGCATTGATACATTGAGAAATGTTAAGAAAGAGTTTAGAATACTTCATCCCCTACCAAAAATAGATGAAATTGATTATAGAGTTGATGAAACTCCTTATGCAGCATATTTCTACCAAGCCAAGCTAGGTGTTCCGTTGAGAATGGCTCTATTATCCCTAGTACTTGGTGTTTGGAGGGGTTAAGTATGGAGAAGAAACTTGTTGTGGTTACTCGTGCTTTATTTTTTGGTTATTTTGGATGTTATGAGTATTTGCAGGGGCTTCCCCCTCTTGGGTCGGGTTTTCATTTCTTCATTGAGGGGGTTATCGGGGCTCCGCACCTACCACGCAGAGCTCTTCATCCACATCCTATTAATCATTACATTGGTGAGGTGTTTATGGAGTGAACCCCACTAATCTATCAAAATATCCAAATAAGCTAATAGTCTCGAAAATTAGGAATGGAATAGTTATAGATCATATACCTGCTGGTAAAGCATTGAAGGTTTTAAGAGTGCTTGGAATAACTGGTAGTGAAGGATTACGTGTAGCTTTAGTAATGAATGTTGAAAGCAGAAAGCTTGGTAGAAAAGACATTGTTAAAATCGAAGAAAAATTCTTATCAATGAAAGAATTAAGTCTCATAGCATTAATAGCGCCAACTGCTACAATAAATGTTATCAAAGAATACAAGGTTGTGGAGAAGCAAAGAGTTGAACCTCCAAGCATAGTTAAGGGCTTAATCAAGTGCCCGAACCCAACATGTATATCTAGGAAGAAAAACGAGCCTATTAAGTCATTGTTTAAGCTAAAATCAACTAATCCAATTATGTTGGAGTGCCAGTATTGTGGATATGTTTTGAAAGGTGACGAGATTGAAGACTATATTGAGTCCTAGCATTAAATACTACAGTATAAAATTAATAAATAATAACAAGTTATCATTAAACCTATACCTTTTAGATTTTAAAATACTGGATAACATAATTACTGAGCCAAAACCACCACAGTTCATTATGTTATGGGTTCCAGGATATGAAGCTATCCCAATGAGTGTGGCAGGTTTTAATAGTGAAGACAATACTTTATCAATACTTGTCAAACCAGTGGGACCAACTACTAGGCGCCTAGTATCTATGAGTTGTGGAAGCTATCTAGGTATGTATGGTTTCTTAGGCAGAGAACATATTCCACATGGCAACAAGTTCTTATTCGTAGCTGGAGGAAGCGGTTTAGCCCCTATACTATACTATTTAAAATATCTAGGTTGCACCCCTGACAAATGCCATGTATTATTTGGGTGTTGGAGAAGAGAAGAAATCGGAGATGCACCGAGACTCATAAGTAAACTAGGTGGAAAACCATATACTGCATGTTTCGGAGAATGCGATTATCAAGGAACAATCTTAGATGCATATACAAAGATTAATTTAGGAGAATACGATGCAATCATAGTATCAGGGCCGCCAGAAATGATCGGTAATATGCTTAACAAAGTGAATAATAATGTTAATCATTACTTTATACTTGAAGAAACAATTAAGTGTGGCTTAGGTTTATGTGGTAAATGCACATTAAGAAACCTCGGCAGACTTCTCTGTATTGACGGTCCTCTATTCAACTATGAGGATACCCTGAGGGTTTATAGTTGATCCCCCAAATAATTTATCGCGGATTAATATATGATTTGCATGGATTAAGAAAAGCAACATTAGTCATTGAAAACGGTTTTATAAAGGAAATACTTGATCCATGGGAAAACGTATCAGGAGAAATAGTTCTCGATTATAGAAGAGATAAAGAAGTCATAGCTTTCCCGGGATTCATTGATATGCATGTACATCTCAGAGATTTTAAGCAATCATATAAGGAAACAATAGAGACTGGCACCAAAGCAGCACTACATGGAGGCATTACTGTTGTTGGAGAAATGCCTAATACTCTTCCCAGAATAGATAATTTCTCAATTCTCGAGAAGAGAATGAAGATTTTAGAGAACAACTCATATACAGATTACTATGTATACATAGATGTTCCGGAGAATAAATCAGATGTTGAACAAATGATTAGAAACTCTGTTGTAATGGGTGTTAAGCTTTATCCTGAAAAAATAGGTTATCCAACACTAGATTATATGCTTGAAAAACTAGGAAGGATAAATAAGATATTAATTGTTCATCCCGAAGAACAATACATGATAGACAAGTATAAGACTAGTCTAGACGAGTATTATTGGTTTAGAGATGTTAGAGTTGAAATAGAATCTATTAGGCATGTATCTATTCTAAGCAATAAGTTCAACGTTAAAACTCATATAACACATATAACCAATTACTTATCACTACTAGAAGCTAAGAGGTTTGGATACACAGCTGATACTTGTCCCCACTACTTATTGTTCGACTATGAAAGATTTAATGCTAAGAACTGTTATGTAAAAGTCCTTCCCCCAATAAGGGATCACCAAAACCGGATCCTATTATATGATTTATTCGTATCAGGACATATTGATGCCTTAGCAAGCGATCATGCACCACATAGTGTAGTTGAGAAAATGTGTTGTCCAAAAACATGTCCTCCAGGTATTAACGGTGTTGAAGTAATAAGTGTTTTTGCAGGCGATCTTGTTTCTAAAGGAATCATTAGCTTAGACCAAATGTATCGTTTACTAAGCTATAATCCATCCAGGATTCTTGGTTTAAGAAAATATGGTATATTATGCAGGGGCTGTAGAGGTAATTTATCAATTATTAGGTTTAACTGTAAGACAAGAATAGAGCCTGGATACATTGTTTCTAAAGCGAAGTACAGCGTATATGATTCTTGGGAATTCCACTCATGCGTTGAAGCTACAGTTATTGGTGGGAAACTAGGTTTTCAACGTGGAAAAGGTTTTTCTCAAAAGATTCATGGACGAGCAGTCGGTGTTTTGGAGGGGTGATTCATGGATTTAACAACTAAGGTTACAGGTATAGTTTTCAAACATCCAATAATGAATGCTAGTGGTATTTTAGCATCAAGTATTAATGGTGTAGGGATTCTTGCAAAAACTGGTGTAGCAGGTATTGTGACAAAAACTCTTACACTTAAGCCTAGAGAAGGATACTTACCCCCAATAACTATTCCACTAGATTATGGATTACTGAATGCTGTTGGACTTGCTAATCCAGGTATTGATGCAGTAAATGTTCTCGTTGAAGAAATTCATAAATACGGATTACCTGCAATTGTGAGTATTGGTGGACGGGATCCAAGAGAGTTCCAAATATTAGCTGAGAAAGCACTGGATGCTAGACCAGAGGCTTTAGAGCTTAATCTTAGTTGTCCACACACTCCAGGTTTCGGTGTTGACACAGTTGCTACGGATGAAGTTTTAAAACATGTTGCTTTAAATGTATCTAGTGTTTCAAATATTCCTGTATGGGGTAAGCTGGGTTTTAGTAGGAGAATTATTAGGGAATCAGAAATACTATTGAATAATGGGGTTGACGCAGTTGTTTTAATAAATACTTTGCCCGGTATGTTTATTGATGTATATGTTGGTAAACCTGTTCTAACACATGGATTCGGAGGATTATCGGGTCCAGCAATACATCCTGTAGCAGTGTATAGTGTTTATAAGGTATATGAAGAGCTTGGAGCTGAAATAATAGGTGTTGGCGGAGTAATTGATTGGAAAACAAGTGTTGAACTACTACTTGCTGGTGCAAAAGCTATTCAAATAGGTACAGGATTCTACATGGTTGGATACAATATAGTAAACAATATACTTGATGGTATCAAGAAGTATATGGAAGAGAAAGGATTTACGAGAATATCCGATATCATAGGATATGCGCATAGAAAATAAACAATAAATCCTAATTAACCATATAAGTATATATGACCCGATGACAGCCCGTCGGGTGTCGCCCGCATCGTCTGAATAGGTGACGAATCCCTCGGCTATGAGGGTCTTTTCTCGAATACTACATTGTATAATCTATTAATAGCCCATACAACATCTAATCCATCAACCCAGCTGAGATCAGGAGGAACTACTTTGGTAAATCCTGAGAACCCTTTCTCTTGGAACACATTATTTATTGTTTCAACTAGTTTTCTTGTTGAACCAGTGATTTTTTCTCTAATAACCCATTTAAGAATAGTAGCGATCATTTTAACTTGCCCGTTCTCAATTATTCTCGGATTATTCTTTAAGTCGAGCTCGAAAACTGTTCCATCCCTATATTTTATCGTAAGCTTTGATCCCTTAGCTCTAATTTTTTCAACACCTCTTATCCCCTTAAACACTCTTTCCCTAGGTGGACGATATTGTTTATCTGGAAGCTTTTCTACTAGACCTATTTCTTCTCTGGACAGTATTGAGGGCTTATAGTTTCTCATAAGAATAATAAAATCTGCTTTGCTTAGAAGAATTGATGAAGCACTAGAAACTACTACCAAGTTAATCCCTGTCTTCCTAGTAAAGCTTCTAGCTAGTTGTGTAATAGTTGTTATCGGGTCGTCGCTGAGCAGTCTAGCCATATATTCATCCTTGTATAATAGATTTGTAGCACTAGTATCCTCATCTAACAAAATATTATCAACACCGGCTTCGACAAGTTCATTTATTGATGCAGCCATACTTGTAGACCCGCTTGCATCTCTACTTATAAAATCCTTTGTATCCCCAATAACAGGTGTTTTCTTGATGAAGCTGGAAATATCTACTCTATGAATAAATCTGCCGTCCTCAGCTTTTACAAGAACTGTTCTAGGCCTAGATACAACGTATTCTCTACCATCACCGGGTATGTGGGGATATACTCCCTCCTGTAATGCTTCCAACAATGTTGTTTTACCATGATATCCTCCACCAGTTATAACTGTGAGTCCCTGAGGAATAATTAATCCATATATTGTTTTACCGCTTGGAAGCCTTATCTCTCGAGAATACTTATCCTCTATACTAAAAGGAACAGCGTTTGATAAGGGTTTCTGCGATATACTTGATTCTCTAGGTAAAATACTATTATTAGCTATGAACGCAACAGCGTTTTCATCAGCGAGTAATTCCTGAATATACAAGTAGTCCCTAAAATAAAGAACTCTCTCCCATATTTCTTTTTCACACTTATACAAGTTCCTGAACTTATCGATTATTCGGGGTATAATTATTGATAATATATGAATAAGTGGTTTAACCAGTATTCTCCTACCAGACGCTGGTAAACCAATAAAAATTCTCAAAACAATATCTCCTCCAACTATTTCTGCCCCACTACGATAAATCATTATCGGAGAAGGCTTAGGAACCCCTAAGAAACAACTATACCCACTACCACACTTCCACCTATATCTTATAGATTCACTATAGAGCCTCCTATAGAGATAATCCGAAAGTACTTGATAATCTCTTACCCTAAATCTTTTGAGTTTTAACCCATGTATATTCCTCGGAACAATGAACTCCAGAATAGACGGAGGTGCATAGGGATCAGACTGTATGCGGGTAAAACTAGCTCGTACATTATCATAGTTTATTACTATACTCTTTAAAGTCTTATAGTAACCATATCTTTTATTCGAGAACATTTTAAGGAAAGTACTTAATTCATCTACGCCTATGATCTCCAACTTTATCTTTCACCTCACCCATACCGATCTACAACTAATAACTATGCCCATCCAATATAAAGGCAGATATGAGATAAATAAAAGCGATCTTGAACATGAACAAAACTCATAAAATCACATAAGCAAAATCTTACTTACGTTTCAGCCTGTATATTCTACGTCTTGTATCTCTTAAAGGCACTATTTTTTCAACTAGTCCCTTCTTGATCAATATAGATAAAGATGATTTATATTCCTTTGGTTATTTTTATTGATAGGTGTTGGAGTGTTCCGGGTACGAGTCTTATTAGTTTTAGGGAGCTGTATTTTGTTCCATATATTGATGTGTATTTTGATGAGATATTATCTAATTTGTTTATGTCTTGTTTTTCTAGTTTGATCTTTGTTGCTTGTGTGTATTCATGTATTCTTTTTGGTTTACGTGTTCCTGGTATGGGTATTGCATTCTTGCTTATAAGCCATGCTAGAGCTATTGCTGATTTTGTGGTGTTGTATTTTCTTGATAATTGTTCTAGTGTTTCTTGTAGTTTTTGATCTTTTGCAACATTGAGGAATATTTTGTCTGTTTTCTGCGCTGTTGTTAATGGTTTTGTTAATCCTGCTAGTGCTCCTTTTGCTAGGGGGCTCCAAGCTATCAGGGCTATTTTGTTTTCTTCGAGTATTTTCTTTGTATTGTTCTCGATTACTCTGTATCCGAGATTATAGTGTAGCTGGTCAAGTACTGGTTCGTGTTTTCTAGTGCATTCCAAGGCTTTAACGAGTAGTTTGTTTGCATAATTTGATAATCCATAGTATTCTACGTAGCCTCTATCAACGAGTTTCTCTAAGTTATTAATTACTCTACATATTGATACATAGAATGGTGGGGGCCAGTGATGCAGTATTATGTCTGGTTTAAATCCTAGACGTTCACTAATCCCCTTAACAGCTTTCAACATATTATGGTACGTGTATCGGAAACCAGCAATCTTGCTAACAACAACTACCTGATCCCTAATACCTAGCTCCCTAATTGCTTTGCCGAGAAACTTCTCTGATAAGCCTCCTCCATAAATTTCTGCTGTATCATAAAAATTTATTCCTTCCATAATACTTGTTGCAACGATTTCCCTGACAACTTCGTATCCCGTAACATCTCTATGTTTCCAGCCCCAAAGCCGTGAACCAGCTTGCCAGAAACCTAAGCCTAAAACACTTATTTTCAAACCAGTCCATCCCAAAGAAATATATTTCAAAAACACCACCTAGATTCTCCTACTAAGAGAGTAAGTTGTCATACCTATAGATAAAAGTGTTGATCCATCGTCTCCTAAAGCCACTACAAGCCATATAGGTACTAAGCCTGCTAAACCTAGCATCATGGCTCCAAGCTTTACAAAACTAGTAGCTATAATTGCTAAATATATTGTATGTATGTATTTCCTAGCGAAACGTAGTAGTTTAGGTAATCCACTAATTCCCTTAATAAACACTACATCACCTATATTAGATACAATTCTTAAACTACCAATAGCCATGCCAACATCAGCTTCAGCAATTGCTTCAACATCGTTTATACCATCACCAACAAATCCAGCCATCCCTGCTTCCCTCTTCATCTTGATCACTAATTGTCTTTTCTCATCAGGTAATAATTCTCCATAGTACTCTTTTATTCCAAGCATAGAAGCAATTTTCCTCACACGCTCAACTCTGTCTCCACTAGCTATTATGAGGCGAAGATTCATTTTTCGAAGCTCATTTATTGTTTTAAACACTTCATCTGTAACTTTATCTTCCAAACATATTACTCCAGCATATTTATCATCGATGGCTACGTGTACTTCAATAGATCCCTCTCCACAATTTGAAGAATTAGGTACTACTATATTGTTTTCCAATATGAGATTTTTAGATCCAATAATAACTTTCGCACCATCAACAATTGCTTCAACACCTTTACCCGGATACTCAACTGCTTTCTCAGGTATTAAATCGCTTCTCTCAGCTATAACCCTCGAAATAGGGTGGTCGCTTGCCTTAGCTGCTCCACCAGCATATCTTAAAACTATATCCTCGCTAAATCCGTTATAAGACTTAACGCCAACTATATCCATTCTTCCAAGAGTAATCGTCCCCGTCTTGTCCAGTATTATTGTTCTAAGTATGCTAGCCTTCTCCAAAACCACTCCTCCACGGACAATAATTGATTTCCCACTAAGAATAGTGATGGATAGAGCTGTAGCTACGCTTGTTGACAAGATGAAGGCGCTTGGGCAACCCGCTAATAATATGGATAAACCCTTATAGAGGCCTAAATAAAAAGATGCAACGCCGAAAAATAATAATACTATGAAAGTATATGGTTGAGCAAATTTCTCCAAGAACTTCTGAATAGAAGCCTTTCTCTCTAACGCTCTCTCCGCTTCCTTAATGAGTAGTTGAAGCATTGATTCACTAGGTTTCTTCAAAGCTTTTACGATTACTAGTCTTTCCTTGTTAATATATCCACTATATACGTTTCCGCCTCTATGAATAATGAGGGGTTCTGCCTCGCCAGTTATATATGATGTGTCAAAACTCGAATATCCATCAACTATAATACCATCAACTGGAACTATGTTGCCGGGCTTGACAAGAACTAGATCCCCTACATTCACCTCGTCCAATCTTTTCTCAATAAATCGGTTACCTATCTTAACTTGTACACTTAATGGAATGATTTCTTTAATATCAGATAGTTTCTTCCTAGCATGGAGCTCCGAGAATTCCTCGATAAGCTCTGATATAGAATAGAGCGCGAAAATGAGGAAGCCCTCAATATAAGCATGCAAATACCATGTTGCCAGCCCTGCTATACCCATCAGTAAATCAACGGATATCCTGTGTTTCTTCATCAATATATAAGTCATTCTTCCAAGTATGATCAGGGATAATGCAAGCAATAGGAGATCAATAATTAAGTAATGTATTCCTATAATACTAACAACTAGTATTATTAGAGAAACAATACCAATTATAAGCCAGAAAAGCATCTTCCCCTCGAAATAGTCTTTCTCAAACCCCACAATACTTTCACCGAGAATCCATTATTAGTTCATTATTAAAGGAGATAAATGCTTCACGAAATAATCAAAACTATTCAACCTTAGCTATAACATATAAGCTCTTAAATATATATTGATGAAAAATATATGAGAAACAATTACAATATTACATAAATTCATCATTAGCAAATGAGGCTGGCAAGGAGTGGAGCTAAAGAATCTAGTAGCTATATTAAATAATCTTGTAAGAACGGGTTGGATGATTCGGGGAGTGCCGAGATGTTTAGCGGAGACAGTTTCTCAACATACATTTGTTGCAGCAATCGTTTCATTAGTGTTATCTGAGAAATTAGTGGAGAAAGGAATAGATATAGATCCTTATAGAGTAGTAGCTATAACTTTAACCCATGACCTCATAGAGGCGTATATTGGAGATATACCATCCAATATTGATAAAGAGCTGGAGAATTGTAAGACCGCTGTGGAAAAGAAATTAGTGGGAAAAATGTTTCGCTCTAAACTAATAAGGAGTCTTCTCGAAGAGTTCTTGAAACAAGAAACAATGGAGTCTAGAATTGCTAAATTAAGCGATAGAATAGCTACATATATACAAGCAGTTATCTATAAGGAACAAAACTATAATGTTAATGATATACTTGAGAATATGGAGAAAATAATTTCCAAATACTCTAAAGAAATAGGTTATACAAACATATTGGATATGATAAAAGAAGTATAAATAAATAAGAAAGAAAAAAACTATATGAATTACCTACTTAATAGATTCCCATATTATTTTCCATAGATTCTCGTCTAAGGCCTTCACTTTTCGTTGAATAAACTCTTTTATATACCTCAATAATGTGTGATGATATATTTCATCCTTTAATATAGAATTTAATATGAACTTAACACTCTCATTTTCACAAGTCTTAATCTTGCTCTCTAATTCTCTTATAAACTCCGCTTCGGTCTGAATATGATATTCTATTTCTCCAAGCAATGCTTCAGTTTCAGGCTTCGTTAAATAATCTATGTTTTCCAACCCTTCCGCTATAGCTTTATATAGTAGTGAATGTTTCTGAGAATCCATAGATATTGCTTCAATAATAGCTTTCACAGCGAGGTTCTCAGCATTCTTAGCTGTTTTCTCTAATCTCTTAGCATATTCTTTCTCGACTTTTACAAGGTTTTTAGCGAATTCTAAGATATCATTATCTGACACATTTATTCACCCTAGCTTTAGAAGTGGGATATTAAGAAAATATTTGTTGTATAGATATTTATAATTATAGTGCTTATATTAGTTTATCCCAGCTTTTCGATTAATTCTCTTAATTCTGAATCTATACATTATTGGTGCTCTGCACTTAGTTTTCATAAGCATTGATATCCACTTATTATATATTCTTACTTCTTCTCCGTACATTTCATTTAAGATACTAGTTGTTTTCTCAGCGGTAAGAGAGTTCTTCAAGAATAAATATATTGTTTCCTCCAAGTATTTCTTCTCAATTTTCATTATTTCTTCTCTATAGCTGTGCGCGAGCTCCGTATAGCAGAGCTGAAGTTTTCTGTGTAGTTTTTCTTGTTTCCACCAATAATTTTCTGGATCATATTTGTTCGTTGTATTGGCTAGGTTAAATGGTAATTTAATGTCTAAGATTACTGGTTTATATATTGATAAGCATGGATTAGATGTTCCTGTTATTAGGTTAAGTATTCTGTTTTCTTTGATCATTGTTATCATTGAGGATGCTGTCTGTGATGGTCTAAGTAATCCACCATAATGCATACAGATATCTTTCATTGAGCCTTTCGCGGGATTGTATGGTTCAAGACTATGGCTTCGAAGAATACTCATAATATCCCATACCGTGATCTCGCCGGTTTTTGATGCTAAGTATTTAAAGGTAGTTGTTCTCCTCTCCCTACCATGTACTAGTCGTGTATATATTTTATCTGAGTAGCAGTCTGCAAAGCTGAAATTATCCCTACTACACCCATGTTTTGATACACCGTGCTTAACTAGTTCATCGTGAGCAATATCCCAATCGTTACGTATCGTTAACGCGTTAGAGATTGTGTAGAAATCCCTTATTCTCTTAGCAGACCAGTAAATACCTGCAGTTTCCAATACCCATGCTTCGCTTCGATCAGCTATGATGAATGAATTATGGTATCTGAACTTTTTCTCATAAGAATAATTTCCTCCCTGCCCAACCTCCTCAACCAACTTGATCAAGAACTTGAGAGCTTCTCTTGCAGACCTTGTTCTCTCCAATGCTAATCTAAGCATATCCATTCCCAACATTCCTTTTTCTCGATAAGGCTCCTTAGTAAAAACAGCAACATTCCCGATCACAACCCCGTATTCGTTAACACCCATTTCCGCCCCATAGATCCACCAAGGCTTAGATATGAGAACAGCATATGTTTCTTTAACTTGTGGATACACCATATTGGTGAGCTTAACATATTCCTCCTCGTGTCTTGTCCGAGGAATTATCTCAACAACCTGAGCTTCGTTAGGATCTCTATCACTATTCTTACCGAACAACATTAACTTATTCTTAGAAGCGCTGGGTGTTACAACTAGTATATCACACATTAACAGCACCTACTAAACTATAGTTGTTTCAATCCTTAACAATGTTTCTGGAAAACACCAAGACCAAATAAAATATGATCCCTGGATTATATAGGAATGCTTCGAGCTCTATACAATGTGAAGGCTTTGCTAGAAAAAGTTATTTTAGAGTTGAAGCGTTTACGGCTACAATTACTGTGCTAGCCGACATGAGTAATGCTCCGATTGCTGGTGGTAGGAGGAATCCTATAAAGTAGAGAACACCTGCTGCAGCAGGTATTGCGAATACATTGTATCCAACAGCCCATAATAGGTTCTGCTTGATCTTCTTATAGGTTTTCTTAGATAAATCAATTACTTGAACAACGTCTCTAGGATCATTTTTGACTAGGATTATGTCTGCTGATTCTATCGCTATATCCGTACCTGCCCCAATAGCTATTCCCACATCTGCCTCGATAAGTGCAGGTGCATCATTTACTCCGTCACCAACCATTGCTACTACTCTCCCCTCCTCCCGTAGCTTATGAATTATTTCTGCTTTTTGATGAGGCAGGACCTCTGCATAGTATTCGTTTATGCCTAGTTCCTTAGCAACTCTTACAGCAACGTTTCTTGCATCACCTGTTAACATAACTACTTTGATTCCTCTATTCTTTAACTCTCTAACTGCTTCTCTCGATTCCTCCCTTATTTCATCATCTAAAATTATTGTGCCAACTATTTCATTGTTAACAATTACAAAAATTATAGTGTAGCCTTCTTTCACATATTTCTCTGCTTCCACAGGTATCTCCTTGATCTCCTCCTCAACATACCGTGGAGAAGCAATAACTATTCTTTCATTATCAATTACTCCTTCTACCCCTACTCCCGGTATATTTTTAAAGTTTTCAACACGCAGTAGCTGAACCCCGAGCTTTTCACCATGCTTAACTATGGCTTCCGCTAATGGATGACTGCTGTGTTTTTCCAAACTAGCCGCTAATTGAAGAACTTTTTTCTCATCATAACCCTTCTTAATAGGAACTATTTCTACAACAACAGGTTTTCCCTTAGTTAAAGTACCTGTTTTATCCATTACAACAGTATTTACTTTATAGGTTCTCTCAAAAACCGATCTATTCCTTACTAGTATGCCTTTACTAGCGGTTAACGCTGTTGATCTAGCAATCACTAGTGGAATAGCTAATCCTAAAGCATGTGGACAAGTTATAACCATTACAGTGACTGCTCTCTCCAATGCAAATACTGAGTCACCAATATATAGGAGCCAAACAACAAATGTTACTGAGCCTATTGATAAAGCTATTATCGTCAACCACTTAGCAACACGATCAGCTATATCTTGAAGCCTAGACCTACTCGCTTGAATAGTCTGTATCAATTTGACAACTTGAGATAAATAAGTATTCTTCCCAACAGCTCTAGCCTCAACAATTAATGAACCATCAAGATTCACTGTACCAGCAATTACCTTCGAACCCACAGTTTTATAGACAGGTTTAGATTCACCAGTAACAAGTGATTCATCCACACTCGAGCTTCCATCAACCACTACTCCATCAACAGGTATTTTCTCACCAGGCCTAACAAGTACTCTATCTCCAACTCTAACATGTGAAACATGTACTTCAACAACTGAGCCGTCAGGTCTTACTAAATGTGCAGTGCTTGGCATAGCCTTAACCAAGTTCTCTACAGCTTTTGAAGCGCCGAGAATGCTTTTCATTTCAATCCAGTGTCCGAGAAGCATAACATCGATAAGAGTGGCTATTTCCCAGAAAAACGTTTTACCCGGAATAATAAATGTGACCAATGTACTATACGCGTAAGCTACACTTATAGCTACACCTATAAGAGTCATCATTCCAGGTAATCTATTCCTAATCTCATTGAATAACCCTATTAGAAAAGGTTTGCCACCATATATGTAGACAATAGAGGAGATAAACCATAATATAAACAATCTACCTGGAAAATCAATGCTAAACCCTATAAATCCCTGCAAACTAGGAGATAATAAAATAATTGGAACCGTCAACACCGTTGATATAATGAATCTCCTCCAATAATCAGCAATCATAGTAGCATGATCATGGTGCTTATGAGAAATCCCATGTCCATTATCAGAATTAGACATACTAACTCCCCAATAAGAACAGTTTTATCATATTTACAAGACTCATAATTATGTATACTTATACATCTTAATATATCTATCATAGAATAATTAAAACAATAACTAAATAAGAAAAAGAACAGCCCAAAAACAAAAATAAAAACACAACAACTAAACCACTGCTTATATCTTGGAATTTTAACACATATCGCCTCAAAAAATCATAGCCACTAAAATCATTAGATAATATCTAGAACAGCAACATCCAAGAAAAACACATACAAAACCAATGGAAACTAGTCGAATGTTTTTCATTATACAAACCCGTCAATACCTCAAAGATACTATTAAACCAATAGAAAACTAGTCGAACACGATAAATTAGGGATCAAATATGGAAAAACATATATAACATTTCGAAAATAAAATATAAACGTAACAACGTATTCGAACCAATGTAGCAACACAGAAAGAATTGAAAGCTAGTGTTTGCCCAGAAAGCACTTAACGATTCCTTGGGGGTAGCAACACAGAAAGAATTGAAAGATTCTTTCTCTATCTATGTCCTCGAAGCTCTTATTCTCATATGTAGCAACACAGAAAGAATTGAAAGGATACCGGGGACAATGGTTCCTAGAACTGCCCCTGCGATGTAACAACACAGAAAGAATTGAAAGCAGACCTGTCCCAGCAATGCTAAGAAGCTTGCAGCTAAGTAACAACATAGAAAGAATTGGAAGGTTATTTTCAATTATGTATTAAATGAAATGAATTGAGAGATGAACTGTGTGATAGGTTGGACGGGTGTAGGGAATTGTTGGTGTGTTGTAAAAAGGCTTGGTGTTTATTTGTTTGTTTTCGGTGGTTTTTGTTTTTGTTATTTGAGGCGTGTTAGTATGTATGCTAGTATTGGGATTATTATGATTGCTGTTATGATCATTGCTATTCCGTATGGGGATTCTTCATTGTTTTGACTTGTGTTTTTGTTTGGTGTGTTGCTTGTTTCTGAACTGGTTTGGAATGTAGTTGTTTGTGTGTAGCTTGGGTTTGTGCTGGTAGTGGTTGTGCTTGTGGTTGTTGTGGGGGTTGTGGTTTTGGTTTTGCTAGTTGTTGAACTTGTTGGTGTGGCGCTTGCTGTGTTTGATTTTGGTCCTTCAACTATATTGTTTACTGCGCTTACCTTGTAATAGTATGTTTGGCTGTATACAATGTTTTTATCTATGAAAGTTGTTGTTGACCCGTTTACTGATGCATAGTATTCTAGGTTGTTATTGTTTGTTCCACGATAAATTCTATACTCTACTATTCTACACCCACCATCATCTATTGGTGGATCCCATGTTAAAGTAATGTTGTTATTTCCAGCTGTTGCCTTGAGGTTTTGTGGTTCTGATAGAAAGGTTATATACCATATTGTATTAGATGTAATATTGTCTTCTGCATCATGGACCTCAACATCTATGCTACGCGCTGAACTAGACAATGTGTCTGGGACAATATTTGAGGATGCAATAATTGTTTCAGCATCGTAAACATTAAGCTTAATACTGCCCCATCCATCCCAGCCAGGATCGTCTGGGTTGTGCCAACCAGAATACTCTGTTACATCGCTTATATTGAATCTCCCAATAGCTAAGCCATTTGCTTCTATCCCAGCTACTGCAGCTATTCCATTTTGGGATATTACGGGTCCAACCATTGGTCCATCTATCATCCACTTAGCCCATTTCAAGCTTCCGTTTTGTGATACATCTATAACATATATGTCTCTACCAATAATGTCACCATTGGGGGCTAGGACTAGTTCATCGATTGAACCCCCTTCTTCAATGCTTCGAATATATGTTTTCGACCATTTAACATTGCCTTCTCCATCTAGGTACGCGATCCAACCATACATTTCCTCGCTTAAACTCCCTCTTGAACCACTAACTAATATGTCTCCGCTGGGCATTACTAGGAGCCCACTGATCTTTTCTAGTGCTTGTGGTCCTTGATAGACTTTCTGCCATATAACATCTCCGTTTGGATCAAGTCTTAACACCCATGCACCAGAAACATATGTGTCTCCTACCCTATAGAACCCCCTTGTTTCTCCACCCACAATTATGTCTCCATTCGGAGCAATACCTACAGCGTAAGCATAATCCTCATCTGATTCTACACCATATGTTTTTTCCCACATAACATTGCCATTCCCATCTAAGCGTAGAAGCCACATATTATTCCACATATAACCATAGCTATCGCTTTGAAGAGTTGATGTTGCTACAATTATGTCTCCAGATGAATCAATTGCTAATGAAACCTTTGTATAGCCATCATCAACGCTTCCTCCATAATCTTTCTCCCAAACTATGTTTCCATCCCCATCTAGGCGGAGAACCCATAGATCCCAGTCTCCATCCTCCATAAAACTCCCAGTCCAACCAGCAACTATGATGTCTCCATTAGGTGCTATAGCTACAGAGGATACAATATCATCTCTGGCTCCACCATAGCTTTTATACCATATTATCTCACCACACTTGTTAACTCTCATAACCCATGAATCAATTTCTCCAGCACCAAAACCATCAGTATCACCAACAATAACAATGTCCCCGTTCGGTGCAAAAGCTATACTAGAAGTATGGTAGTAAGTATATAGATAATTGAAAATCCTAGCATGATAATCCTTGAACCAATAAGGTCCCATTTCTTCCCCTACTGAACCAACTATATTATTTGAAAATATAACCAATATACTGAGAACCATTATAGATAAGAAGAGTAAAGCAAGCATCTTATTCATTCTAAACAATCTCCTACCCTATAAATAATAATGTTAACCCCATTTATACAGTATCCATATTATAAAAATTTCGTTAAAATAAACAATGTCTAATCAAACAATTAAGAATAAAGAAGCAATAAACACCTATTCTCCATATCAAACGATCAATATGATTTACTATATAATAATATATATGAAATATATTTTAGGAAGCATAAAGGGGTTTTCTAGGTGTATGCCTGGAATGAAGCATGGCAGAATGCAGAGAAGTAATGATGTGGTTAGCATGAGGAAAGTATCTTATGAAGATTACCTCGAGTTTTTAAAGAATAATAAAGTAATAGAGATTGAGGGAAGCAAGATCAGTTTGGAACCTATACATGTGAAGCATTTATATCCTCTCCCAGAAGAATTAACTGATATAAGCACTACTGTTTGGAGTTTTCCAAAGAGGGGTTCTTGGGCTACTCACCGCGGAAATTATCGTGGTAATTGGCCTCCACAAATGGCTCGTGCACTCATACAAAAATATACTATGCCTGGAGACACAGTACTTGACCCAATGATTGGTAGTGGAACAACATGTATTGAAGCTAAGCTTCTAGGCCGAAACTGTATAGGTGTAGATATAAACTATAATGCATTAATGCTCACACTCCACAGACTATACTGGCTAGAGAAATACTTAGAGAAAAAAGCTTCTAAACCACAAGAAATTATTGAAGGAGAAAATTCCCCCATATCTATTGAGGATATTCTTAACGCTAAAGTCGAGATCTACCATGGAGACGCCAGGAACTTGGATAAGATAAGTAATAATAGTATAGACTTAGTGGCTACTCATCCACCCTATTTTAACATTATAAGGTATAGTAGGGGGGAGAAGATCCCTGGGGATCTCTCGGGGGCTAGGAAATTAGAAGAATATTTATCCATGATACAACAAGTGATCTCAGAAGCTTATAGAGTATTAAAGCCAGGACACTACATGGGCATTCTTGTAGGAGATACTAGAATACATAAACACTATGTCCCAATAACCCATTATGTACTACAAACACTTCTAAAAACAGGATTCATACTCAAAGAAGAAGTTGTGAAAATACAGCATAAAATGAAGACCACAAGAGAAGTATGGTCAAAACTGAAAAACAAAGACTTCCTACTAATATATCATGAAAAACTATTCATACTAAGAAAACCAATAAATAAAAAAGAATATAGAAAATACAAGTACAGCTCATACATGAAACTAGATACATAGTTTATTTATTAAGCATAAAACTATCCATTACCCTCTATCTATTTGTCTATTTATAAGTTCTCTCTCCTATCCTAGAATATATTATCCATATAGTTACAATATACACATGTTTGAATAGAGTACTAGTAAATAAATATAATATATAATATTGCGAGAGAACTATAGTTTATCTTGGGTGAGTGTTTTGGCACAAGTTTCTATTATTTTACCCGGCAAAGTCCTGGAGGAGCTTAAGAGGAGGGCAGAGTCTGAAGGTAAATCTTTGGAGGAGCTTATTGGTGAGGCTGTGCTACGAGAGACGAGCACAAGTGATCCTGCGGTAAAGGCAGAGCTACATTTAATGCTGTGTGAGAAATACTTGAATGAGGCTAAGAAGTTTTTAGAGAAAAAAGATTATGTCCAAGCATCTGAGAAGGCTTGGGAGGCTGCATCACAGATTGTTAAAGCTATTGCAGCTTCTAGGAATATAGAGTTGAGGAGTCATGGAGAATTGTACAGGTTTATTATGAAGCTTGTAAGGGAGAAAGGAGATGACGAGATTAGGAGGCTTTGGCTCTCAGCTATCACACTTCACCAGAACTTCTATGAAAACTGGCTACCTCCAGAAATGGTTAAGGAGAATATAAAGGATGTGGAGAAGTTTGTGGAAAAGCTGAAAGCTCAATTGAAAAAATAATGTTATAAGGATTTCGATTCCAGAAACGGCTATAATTATATGTTTAGGAATTATTTGTTGTTTATGGATCACCGTGTTCGCATTAGTATTACTCTTTAACCCACCATACATGTGCGTGGCAGTATCCCACAGGCTCGCCCCAAGCCTCATATATTTCTCCAACATTTGGAAAACTTGCATCAATAACTATATATATCCCGTTTATCTCTCCCTCCCAGTAGAGCCCATTCACGCTCTCCTTGAAATGGTTATCAATGAAGTGAATGCCCGTGCTTTATTGTTTGCAGGCTCCCCCCTTTTGGGTCGGGTTTTTCACTCTCTTCATTGAGAGGCTATTGGGGCTCCACATAGACCACTTTTGAGCCCTTCATCTGCATTTTACAAACAATTATAAAGTGTTTATAAAGCGAAAACATAAACACTACAAAACAACCATAGTATCCAAATAAGCAAATAGTCTAGTCCGAATGGTGTTACGAGTCATTCAAATGTTGCATAATATTTATTATCAGTTTTAGATACAGCCTCATAAACACAGCATGTTAGAATAACAGACTTATTTTCTCGAACCATGTATACACTTATATTATATTACCTATACCAACTTCATAACCAGCTATCTATCCTTAAACCTTTTAACAATAATCTTTCAATTCTTTCTATGTTGTTACATCGTTTCTGACACTATCTCGGTTTTCCCCTCAAGCTTACTTTCAATTCTTTCTATGTTGTTACCCAGATAAGAGAAAATTCACAATTGCATTAGAAAAAGCGCTTTCAATTCTTTCTATGTTGTTACGAGCGGTAGCATAACAATACATGTGCAAGACGAATACACTTTCAATTCTTTCTATGTTGTTACCACCAGCCACTTCAACTGAGCCGGTGCGTATAGGTTGGGGCTTTCAATTCTTTCTATGTTGTTACCTACTTTACGCGATGTTGCACAGTTAATATTTGCAATAATCTTTCAATTCTTTCTATGTTGTTACACAATCATGCTTGGAGAGTTCACTAAGTATTTTCTCCAATAAGCTTTCAATTCTTTCTATGTTGTTACACAAGTATGAAAGAAATGGGATCTGCGTTAGGATTAGTTACTTTCAATTCTTTCTATGTTGTTACATACCGAGATCGGGAAAACAATTACGTTCATTATTGGACACTTTCAATTCTTTCTATGTTGTTACTCCTGGATCATTCAATATCCTCGGCAATAGAATGGCAAGCTTTCAATTCTTTCTATGTTGTTACTGTATAGGGATTGGGATAAGGCATTAGAGCACTTGTTTTTCTTTCAATTCTTTCTATGTTGTTACACACTCTCCATAATAGATCATATAGCCGAGAAACTACATACTTTCAATTCTTTCTATGTTGTTACTAACATGTCAAATCCAGTTAGCCGTTCAACAATTCTACTTAACTTTCAATTCTTTCTATGTTGTTACCCCCCTTCTAGCCATTAGTATTATAATGGCTATGAATAACACTTTCAATTCTTTCTATGTTGTTACGGAGAAGATAGTGATCCAAGAATAGAGTTTCTTAGGAACTTTCAATTCTTTCTATGTTGTTACTGATTATCGTGTCGTGAAAGGCAGTAATGGATACTTGATACCTTTCAATTCTTTCTATGTTGTTACTTGTGGAGCAAATCAGGGCTCGAGCCCTCTCCTAGGGCGGTCTTTCAATTCTTTCTATGTTGTTACTTTGGTTCGAATATGTTGTTACATTTATTTTTTTGTTCGAACCAGTATATATTGCTTTCTATATTAGATCCCTGGTTGATCATATTCGAGTGATTTTCTATTGGTTTAATAGTATCTTTGAGGTATTGATGGGTTTGTATAATGGGAAATATTCGATTGGTTTTCTTTGTTGTTTGAGGTATTGTTTACTACTATTATAATTTTTCTTACCACAACATCCCTACAAGGAAGCATCACCTACACTATACGAGTATAGTAGATAGGATAGAAAGTCATCGCTAGATCGCTTGTAGGAATTTTTATTTAGAAGAGATCATTGGTAAAACAATAATTATAATAGGTCCTAGATCGCAACCTATGGCAAAAATAAAAACGTTCAATGGGACAACATATCTAACGTAATACGAGGTAGACATATTCCTTTAACTAGGCAATTACACTATACTACTATTAAAATAGATCCAATACCTATGGAGCGGATGAAGAAGCAAATATTCGTGAAAAATATGTGATTATAGGAGCTTGCTTAAAAGAGATTTAGTTATTTTGTGGTGATGAGCATATGTTGTTAATCAGAGAATTCCCTAGGAGTACTTAACATATATGTTTCCATAAACCTCTAACAAGATCATGTATGCTATTTTTCTGTACCATGTTTTTATATTTTCATTATCTATGCCTTGTGTTTATTGGCATATCTATATATTTATTTAAGTTTAAGCAACTGTATGTCAGAGAAAGCTTCTATGTAGCTTGTTTGGGGTTTTGCGGATGTTTCTATTTGTACTCGGATTTGATACGTGTATCGCTGGAACATAGTATTCCGGATAGATCTTATGGTATTAGGGCTATTACCTTAAATAATTTTAATCAGTCAATCATATTTTATTAACATTAAAATTCATTATTATAATTAGGCTTATTGCATTCTCATAGTTTTTAATTCAAGTTTATGGGTTATTCTTGTATTTAATGGGCTTTGGTTTCTGGGAGTTTTTATTAAAGTTTTTCTTAAAGATTAAACTTTATATTTGTGATCCATTATATTTGTTCAATATAGGGGAATGGATATGTTTCAACAATACATGTTATTGAATACATCTGCGCGGCTCTACGATGTAGGGTTTGATACTATTGTTAATTTCTTCTATAAATTAGCTGAAACATATGATAAGCTCCGTGAGGACGGCTTGTTCTTCATTTATGGTCCTGAGAAACTTCCTGATAGGATAACTATTCCTAAGCAGGGTACTTTGAGAGTTAAATATGGTTTCCCAGTGTTTCAGAAAGGCGGTGTATGTATGGATGTAACTAATGTTGAGCAAGCAGGTATAGCTGAGGATGCAGGCGCTGTTTCTGTCATGGTTCTAGATAAGCTACCCTACGATGTACGTAGGAGTGGTGGTGTTGCCCGCATGGCAAGTGTTAGGGTTATAGAGGAGGTTATGAATAGTATAACGATACCGGTTATGGCTAAGGTTAGGATCGGACATTACATGGAGGCAAAAATCCTGGAGGCACTAGGTGTAGATATGATTGATGAAAGTGAAGTACTTACACCGGTTGATGAAAAACACCATATAAATAAATGGTTATTCACAGTACCGTTCATAAATGGTGCACGTGATCTTGGAGAAGCATTGAGGAGGATAACAGAGGGAGCAGCATTAATAAGAACAAAGGGTGAGGCGGGAACGGGTAATGTTGCGGAAGCTGTTAGGCATATGAAACTGATCATGGGCGATATTCTAAGGCTTAGAAATACTTTGCCAGAGGAGAGAATAAGGGTTGCCAGAGAATATGGTATCCCATACGAGTTACTGGACTTAACTGTTAGACTAGGTAGATTGCCAGTCGTTAACTTCGCTGCTGGGGGGATAGCTACGCCGGCAGATGCTGCATTGATGATGTGGCTTGGAGCAGATGGGGTATTCGTTGGCTCAGGCATATTTAAGAGTAGTGATCCAAGGGAAAGAGCGGAAGCAATAGTACTAGCTACAAGTATGTGGGATGACCCGGAGACAGTATTGGAGGCTCAGAGAATGATAAGTGAGCAGAAGAGTATGATGGGAATTGATATACGTCAATTGAAACCAGAAGAACTATTACAAGTCAGGGGAACATGAAAAACTATATGTTTAGGGGCGGTGAATATGAGGATAGGTGTTCTAGGCTTTCAAGGAGGAGTATATGAACATGTATACATGTTGAAGAAATCCTTTCATGAACTAGGGATCAACGGCAAAGTGTTAATTGTGAAGAAGCCACAACAACTCCATGACTTAGACGGTATCATTATTCCCGGAGGGGAATCGACAACAATCAGCATATTAGCTCGTAAAACAAATGTATTAGAATTACTTAGAGAAAAGATAGTGGAAGGATTACCAGTTATGGGTGTTTGTGCGGGAGCAATAATGCTAGCAAAAGAAGTAGTCGACCAAGTAGTTGGAGAAACAAAGCAACCCCTACTAGGAGTCATGGATATAGCTGTTACAAGGAACTATTTCGGTAGGCAACGAGAAAGCTTTGAACTAGATATAGTATTAGATGAACTAGATGATAAGCCATTCAGAGCAGTATTCATTAGAGCACCAGCAATAACAAAGTATTGGGGAGCAACAAAGCCGATAGGTATAATAAACTACAATGGGGAAAAAGTAGTCGTTGCAGCTAGGGAAAATAATAAGCTAGCTCTATCATTTCATCCAGAACTTACAAGCGATACTAGAATACATAGGTACTTTATTGAAAAAATTATAAAGAAATAACAACATAAACATATATTTACAATATTGAATAGTATTAGGATTAGGCTATAATTATGCTGACTGATAAAGTGTTTTTCTAGATAGTTTAAAAATAAGAATTTGTGTCCATAGTATTTTTAACATATTTTTAACCTAGACGCTTCTCCTCCCTTATCTATAAGCTATAGATTCTAGCGGGGAAGCTACAACTATTTTTCAAAGTCTTAGGCGAATGCTCATCTCCGTATCCGGAATCGAAACATTAAGTATTATCCTATGTTTTATTATGTATTGAAATATTTTTGCTGGCAACAGCCTTTATGGATTTTAAAAAGTGTTTTGGTTATGCTAAGAGTTAGTAGGTGTTTATAGAGTTCTCCCAAAGATGGGGATGACTATACATAAGGAAGTAGCTGAGAGAAAGAGTTTAAGGGGGGTAGAAGACAGGCTTACCGCACATTTTTGATGAAAAGAATTAGAGAATACTTGGAAAAATGGAGTATAGAGTAGCTAAGCTATATGTGGATTCACTATTCAGTTTCCAACATACGTATTTATTTATAGGATTTAGACGGTTCTAAAAATATGATCAATACCTAATAGTTCATCATATTTCTTTCTCCACTAGAAACAATCTCTCATATAATTTTCCTCCTAAACCAAATATCTAAGATCCAAAACCCAACACTATCCCTAAAATATGTAAAATAAAAATACACCAATACCAACATTCCCGAACAAAACAGCCAAGCAGTTTCTAAACAACAAACACATAAAAACACATACAAAACCAATAGAAACATAGTCGAATGTTTTTCATTATACAAACCCGTCAATACCTCAAAGATACTAATAAACCAATAGAAAACCAGTCGAACACGATCAACTAAGAAACCAAATATAGAAAAACATATATAATGATTCGAACAAAAAGATATAATGTAGCAAAGAATTCGAACCAAAGTAACAACATAGAAAGAATTGAAAGTCTTATCTTCACCACCCCCCGCAACCCCCTCGAGGGAGTTAGGTAACAACATAGAAAGAATTGAAAGCTATTACAGTAATCAACGAATGGGGGTATTCTCTCGGTTAGTAACAACATAGAAAGAATTGAAAGTCTTATCTTCACCACCCCCCGCAACCCCCTCGAGGGAGTTAGGTAACAACATAGAAAGAATTGAAAGCTATTACAGTAATCAACGAATGGGGGTATTCTCTCGGTTAGTAACAACATAGAAAGAATTGAAAGTCTTATCTTCACCACCCCCCGCAACCCCCTCGAGGGAGTTAGGTAACAACATAGAAAGAATTGAAAGCTATTACAGTAATCAACGAATGGGGGTATTCTCTCGGTTAGTAACAACATAGAAAGAATTGAAAGATTAGTAGATGAAAAAGGACCCTATTCCCGCATAACAAAGTAACAACATAGAAAGAATTGAAAGTCAACCATGTCGATCCAGCTTTTAGGTGTAATGGTTTTAGTAACAACATAGAAAGAATTGAAAGCTCATAGCTACCGCCTTAGCTAGTAGATTCACACACTATGTAACAACATAGAAAGAATTGAAAGCTTGCTCACCTAGCCTGTCTTTTTATAAAAATAAAATAAGTAACAACATAGAAAGAATTGAAAGTTTTAACTCCCTGTTCTCTCTCGGGCAATGTATATTTGCGTAACAACATAGAAAGAATTGAAAGTTTCTCAGCCTTATTCATATTAATTAATTGTATCAATCGGTAACAACATAGAAAGAATTGAAAGTTTTATCTATCTTATATTCAATATTATTTTCAACAACATAAGTAACAACATAGAAAGAATTGAAAGCCAAGCTTTTATGAATGCGAAACGCAGAAACGCTATTTCTGTAACAACATAGAAAGAATTGAAAGAGTGTAAGCCATTCCAGTTCATTCTTGTTTGTTGGGCTAAGTAACAACATAGAAAGAATTGAAAGCTAGGATCAAGCTCTACCTCGGCTCTCCTCCCATCAGGAAATATGTAACAACATAGAAAGAATTGAAGGTTGTTTTCTGGCTGTGTTGGGTGTGTAATGTTTTATATTGTGGATTGGAGTGTTAATAATTTGTTTTATATATGTTTATATTATTGTTGGGGGTGAGTTGTGTTTGAAGCTTATTGGTCTTATAGGTAGTGGGTCTAGTACTGCTTATGCTCCAGTTATTATTTGGGATCGTGTTGAGCATTATGCTAAGGAGGAGCAACTTGTAGTTGTTGATGATTCCCGGAGGAGTATGAGGTTTCTCGGTGTTTTAAGGTTGATTAGGCGTTATGAGCCTTTCCTCGATTCTAGGAAGAGAACTAGTTATGTTGATAATCCTGATCTTGTTGAGACTGGTACTCTTCCACATAGTTCTGGCTATGTCTCGATTATTGGTGTTATTTCTGAGAATGGAGTGGTTGAGCCTCAATTGCCTCCAAATCCTGGTTCTAAAGTGTATGTTGTTGAGTCTCCAACGGATCTAAGCCTTGAGCTTGGCGGGGGGCTTGTTATTGGTGTTCATAAGTATAGTGGTATTGAGATCCCCCTCGATCCACGGGGGATTCCTTATCATATAGGTGTTGTGGGTGCTACTGGTACTGGTAAGTCGAGGCTTGTTAAAGCGTTTATAGATGAGGTTTTGGCTAAGACAAACTATAACATAATAGTCTTTGATCATACTGGGATGGATTATAGTGTGTTCTACAAAGACAATGTGGTTGAAGGTTCTCGTACAGTACTAGATATAAGCTTGATCACAGACATGATCCTTTATAGAACAGGTCTTAACAGGAACACCTATGAACCATACATAATGGTCTCCCTACTATCATATATATACAACTATATACGTGAAAAACATCCAGAACTCCTCCAAGAACTTATAGGTAGTAGCAGTGGTGGTAGGCAGAAAACACTAGTTCCCAAAACACCTTCTTTTCAAGAATTCCTAAATAAGATAGATTATTCTAGGCTTCAAGAAATACTTGCTGAAAAGAATATTGTATGGGATATTACTAGTTTTAAAGAGCAACTAATTAGAACCCTGCAGAATATGAGGGCTAGAGATAGTTCTAAGATCAGGCTTGGAATAGCTTTAGATGTTTATCTTGGCAAACAATTTTTTGAATCACTTAATAAACGAGATATGTTGCCTCGAGATATAGTTGGGTATGCTGGTAATAATAGGCTTGTAGTTGTTGATTTAAGCACAGAAGATCTTGAGGCGCGTAGATATATAGTGTCCTCAGTTATAAATGAGTTGTGGAGAATTATAGAGGAGAAACGAGAACCAATCAATACACTTGTAGTTATAGATGAAGCACATAATTATGCTTGTAGGAGTTGTGGTGTATCACATAGAGCTATAACGAGGATTGCTAGGGAAGGGCGTAAATGGGGTCTTGGAGTTCTCTTAGCAACGCAGAGAATAATAGATATAGACCCCGAGATCAGAGGCAATATTAATACTTGGTTGTTCAGCAAACTCCAAACACCAGGAGACTTCAACGAGTTAAAAGGCTACATGGACTTATCAGGTATAAGTGAAAACACCTTAGCAATTCTGGGTAAGCGAGAATTCTTCGTGGCAGGGCTCATGAACCCGCTTAGAATACCCATACTTATAAAGGTGAGAACGGTTGAGTGAAGAATCCCTAGAAGAATTATTTCCCGCTCCTGAACAGGGAGAACCGCTTACATCTATAGTTTTTAAGGGTGTTAGGGAGGAAGCAGAGAAGATCATAAAGTATTTGAACACGAATTATTTACTTGAGGAAAAAGATTATTTTAGAAAAATACTTGTTGAGAAGAAAATGTTGAAGAAAATAGAAATTCTCAGCAGTGATGTGAAGCCTTGTTGCTTAGCATTAGATACAAGCTTCACCTCACCACCACTAGAACTTACTGGGGGGAAACTGCTCGTTATAACTAGGTCTCACTTATTCTATGGATGCAGAAGCCTTGGTGGAGAAGAAAAAACAGGTACTGTTGGGTATGTAAGGTTTATACAGGGAGACGAGAAAATAGGGACTCCCTACTCGAAAATTGTTGAGAGAGAATTTATTAGAGAAGTGCTTGTGAAGAAGAAGAATGGATTACTTGACTTAGACATTGTTCTCCTAGATGGAGAACTTTTCCCACGAATCCCTCCAGGATATGTTGGTAAGAGGAATAGTGAAAGCGTTATAATTAAAGCTTATAATAGGATCCTAGACTTAACACAACAAATACTAGAGCTTGCTGAAGAAACAAATACTGTTATTGTAGGAGTTATTAAGAGAGTTTATGGTATGGATCTACAAGTTGTCCTCGACAACCCCATGATCAAGGTTAACGATAAAGCATTTTCAACATTCATACTGAATAGTGGGGAGTGGATCGATATAGGATCGTATACTAGTATATTAAATTACTTAAACAAATATATTGAGAAACACCGAGCCAACCTCGAACCACGCAGAATAAGATCGCTTATAGAGAGAAGAGAGTGGATAACAAGAGTAATCAATGCAGCTCCTACAACAAAGAATGTTAGAGTAGCAACATACAAAGCAATACACCCAACATACTTCATGATAGCAACAAAAATCGAAGCCTACCCAACCAGAAAAACCAGTCTAGACAATATAGTATCATACCTATCATATATAACGGGAAACAATGGAGTACCAGACCCCATAGACAAAGTAGACACAATGAGCATGATAAAAAAAGAACTACTCTACATAGTTCAACAACAACTCTACACAGAACTAACAAACAAAACCAAAAACCCACTACTAGCACTAAGCCTAGCAGGACTAACCAACCCAGAAAAAATGTTCAAAATAGGCTTCAAATAATAAGTAGTACCTTTAGTGCTGTAGAGAAATAGAATATTATAGACAATAGTTACTTCATAAAAATCGTCGATATTTATGCACAGTATTGCCTATTTCTCTACTATGGCTGGATCCCTATGATCCACTATAGCATAATCCAACTGCCTCACAACCCCCCGAATCATGACTTCTGGTTCAACATACAGTTTTATGTGACTGGGATAATTTCGCTGATCCATAACATATGTAATATTAGGAGAAAATAAACCAGTACTCGATGTTGGTCTTAGAATTTTCCGGGAATCAATATTTAATTTGCTTTTTAATGATCTTGCATAGTTATTGGCTTCTTGCTTTAATTCGCTATGAGCACTAAAATAATTAATGCTTGAAAGACACAAGAAAAATTCTTTATTGCATCATTTAAAGAAGCCAACTGTTTATATATCATTCGAATTAATTTTGAATTCTGTGTTGCCGGTCTTAATGCGAGATTCTCCGATACATATACAGGTTTCTTCTTCGTTACAACAATTCTATGCAAGTCCTTCTGTCTCTAGGTACTCATCGATAGATCTACCCTAGTATTCTACTTTTTTCTTTGGAGTAAGTCTTAAAAGCTCGTTAACACGTGATTCTAACTCCATAGGCGAGAGAGAACCATATTTTTTGATCACAAATTTAATTTTATCCTCTACTTCGCGGGGCGGTCTTGGGACTCTACTCTCATCTAATACTCTATAATAGTATATTCTCCGAGGCATACCACCATCGATGTAAGTGTATAGTGATAAGTCTTGGCTCCAAGTGGTTGCCCGTGCATTATCTTTTGGAAACTACGGTTATTTTTGGAACTGTTTGCACGGGCTTCCCCCTCTTGTGTCGGGTTTTCATCCCTTCATCGAGGGGGCTATCGGGGCTCCACACAGACCACTTAGAGCCCTTCATCTGCAGTTTTAAACCATTATATTGTAGGGGGTTTATAAATCGAACCCAAGCTCCAAAGTCTTCAAAACAACCATTATTTCCATAACTTCCAAAACAACTATAGTATCTAGATAAGCGAATAGTCTCCACTCTCTCCTCCACTAATCCTTCTCTAACAAGCATCCTAAGATCATTATACACATCTTTAGAGAAAGGTCCATAACTCTAAACAACAAAGTTTATAGCCGGTCAAACCCCTTGACTTAGACAACCTACCAGACTCTAGATCTAAGTGTTCAACAAGGAATAAAAGCTTCTGCAACTTCTTCCTACCATCAAGAGGCCTATCACGGATCTTGTTAAAATAGATGCCTGATCCCCCAAGCTAAGTAATAGAATAACAGAAGTCCAAAAGTTATTGGCCACACTCTCTCTAGTATGCTTCTATTTAAGAAGTCATAGAGAGTTTTATCCATTATTTCTTGAATGAATAATTGATATTTTTAAAAGCTTCTTCGAATTACTTAAGTAGTGATTCTTCAGGTGATTTCTTGTAGAGGTTTTCGTATAGAAAGCTCCTTATATTGTTCCATAAATGTATATATAGCTCTAACGCGGACAACATTAATATCCCAGTTAAAATAGCCCCGGAAAGTACAACTTGATAATTTGACGGTGAAATATGGAAATAATTAACAAAGTAATTAACAATAAGCTTTACTAAAATTTTCAGGATTGTTGCTAAAATAGTTGCAAATAGAAAATGAACTAGGAGGGTAGGCTTTCTCTTTAGCCCTTTTAATATGCTAGTTAAGATAATATCGGAAATTTCTAACAAATTTATCCCTCCACATGAATTTATGCGTTTGAATCATATCAATATTGTATTCTAATATATTCTAATATAAAAAGTGAAAATAATATGGTTAAGTGCTTATGATTCTGCATAGGTTTAATGAATTAATATTTCATTACCTCGTATTACTATTCTATCATATTTATAATTTAGTTTCTATACTTCTATGGTTTATCATTTCCTAATACATTTTTATAAATGGTTTTAATAGTGAAATTATTTGTAGGAGTTGAAGGGTAGGATTGTTTTGGTTATTGAAGAATACATTATTGAACTAACTGATCAAGAACTCTGTGGTAGTGGAGTACAAAAGATTTTATCTGGCACATCTCATCTAGTTAGGGCTAGCAATATTGCTCGAGGTGCTGCTTTCTGTATTTATGCTGCTCGTTTAGCTGAGGCTATTGGTGCAGTAACTGATTTTGTATCTATAATACCTGGGAGGGGGAGATTGACTCATCAGTTGTTAGCTGTGGCTTTACCGCAGATATTTTATGGTCCGAATGGAGTTGATCTTATTAAGGGAAGACTTCCATATTCAACTATAGAATCATATGTCAACAATACATACAAGGATTTAGTAGAAGCTGGAATAGTGAATAAAGAAGCTATTGAAGAGTTTGAAGATAAACTAGTTAATGAATCTATTACGTACGCTACTAAAATGATTTATAGCTTATCTAGAGTAATGCCTATTTTTATAAGTAGAATAGGATTGAATGAGGGAAGTCTTAGATTATTTACAGAACTATTCATGTATAGTTATAGGTTTCATGTTGTAGGAATCATTGATGCCGTTATAGAAGATCCTATTTCTAGAAAAGCTCTTGTTATTGAGTGGAAAACGGGTAAAACGCCAGAAAACTGGGAGATTGCACAAGCTTATACTTATGCTTTAATGGAGGCTGAAAGACTTGGACACGAAGATCCTGTTGGTGCTGTTAGAGATAGAGAAGACGTTGTTCCAATAGTGATAAGACCTACTGGAAAAATTACGGTATACAGTATAGCGGATACTTTTAGAACAGCTGATAAGACAATTGATAAATATGAATTAATTAGGAACATATTATTATCTGCAGAACACCTAGTCTTAACAATAACAGAGTATACAGATTACATAGATAAAAATACTGCTAAAATCTGTAGCATAAGAGGATTGCATGGACAAAAAATATCTGCTTTCCGCCGGGCGCCAAAAGACTTGCCACGCAGTAATCCTGTTAAATATGGAAACAAATATCCCTGCAGAATTTGTAGGTATAAGGAAGCATGTAAATTCTACATGAAAACATATGAAGACTGGACACTACTAGATAGAATAGCCTATAGAGCTAGACACGCCATATATAAGATTAGAGAGAATGCTCAAAAACCCATAAAAGAGCTATACAATCTATACACAGCAAACAATTATAATATAGAAAGACTAATTGAAGCCATAATTAGGCTGGAAAATACACTGGGTGAGAGCGGAAATCGTATAGATTACTTTGAAAAAGCATCACTAAGTGAACCATATGAAATAATCCTTGAGAGAAAAGTTAGAGAATACGAGAAATCCACAGAACCGATCAAGCTTAAAACGTTAAGAGAAGGAAAACCCGTTCTAATAATTTTTAATGATCCTTATGTGAATAACCCGCTTCTCAGACTAAGTTTCCATGGTAGAGTCGAAGAAATAGAGATAGAGCCTTCAAGGAAGGGAGATAAAGTATACGTTCACGTCGCCGCCCCTAATATTCCATCGAGACTACAACTTGAAATACTAAGAAGAACTACATTCCGTAATCGAGAGTATCTTGAGAAAATAATAGGGGTCGAGATAAACGTTGATTTAACCCAGCTAGAACTACAAGCAATCGACGCATTCCACCGCGGTAGCCGTAAAGTCGCTGAACTCAATATATTAGCTAAAACTGCGGAGAAAATTCGTAAAAAATACAGAGATGCAATGTTTAGTGTCTTGTTTATCGAGGGCTTATTAAAGGGGGAGAATAAGACATGGTAATGTATCACTTATCGGATGCGCTTCGTAAGGCTTACGAGTGTTCACGTAATAGGAATTGTATAGAGAGGGAGGCTGAAGGATCACAGATTGAAGCAATCAGGTTATTCAAGAAAGTAGCTAAGGGCTACCTAGGATTAGGCGCTGTCCAAGGCCCTCCAGGAACAGGTAAGACTAGTGTTTTCGATTTAGGTACTAGAGAAATATTAGATGAAGTTCTTAGTTATAAGGGGAAAATTCTCTATCTATATATTGCTCCGACAAATCATCTTGTTGTTGAGGCTTTTACAAGATTTGTTGCAAACTTGTTTTATAAGGGCTATGATGTTAATGTAATTCTTGATCTAATACGTGTTTATGGATCAAAAATTGAGCCATGTAAAAAAGAGTTTAGGGATGTATCAATAAATAATAAAATTCTACCGTGCAACGAGATCAAAAAGCTAATGAAAAGTATTGATCCTAGAAATGTCAGGTTCGTGTTTGCAACAGAATATCAGAGAATAACTCCGAAACTAGTTGAAAAACCTGATGAGATAAGATTTATTGTTGACGAGGCTAGTAAAACTCCCTTTTTCAGAGTTTTCCTGCCAATAGCGAGAAGCATTATTAGGAATCCTGAGGAAACATATCCTAAGTCGATGATCGTTCTTGGAGATCCTCAACAAGCAATTTCTATTGCAGCAGAATTTAAAACATTTCGTATACCATTGTTAATGAATTATATTAAATCCGTACTTGAAAGACATAATTTAGAAGAATACTATAAGTTTCTCGACACAACTTTTAGATTACCGGGGCCCACTGAAACGCCGATAAGCAGAGGTTTTTATGAAGGAAAACTCAAAGCAAAAGAGCATTTCAAAGTTAGATATAATAAGTTATTGGCCGGCGGCTTAGAGGATGTACTAGATAAATCTAAAACAAAAATGGGGAAAATACTAGATCTTTCAAAATCTACTGTTAAACGTGTTACTGAAACAATTGATGAAGCACTAATAAATGGTATACCATTAATTGTTTTCGAAACAAGAAAATTCCCACCTGGAGATACTTATGATAGAAGCAGGGCGTATTTAGGCTACTTAACAGGTCTCTATCTCTCAATAATATCTATAATATTGCATGGAGGCAATCCAGCTTTTGGAATAAGCTTAACAGCACCATATAGTGATTTAGCTTATAGTACAGGATATTATTTGAAGAAAAAACTAATAGAAACCGGTATAAGCACTGATCACCTTAGATATGCAACTGTCCAATCAATAATTGGAGGCGAAGACGACGTTATAGTGACTATGCTTGGAAAAGAATGGTTGGCCGGAGATGACTTCTCATATTATTCATTCGCCACTACTAGGCCTGAAACAATGTATTTTAGTGAGCACCAAGTTTTAAATGTACAGTTAAGCAGGCATAGATTATTAATGATAATAATAGGAAATATAGACCGGCTCAAGCATTCAGCACACTATGCTAAAAATAAGGGCAAACATATTTCTCAGTATAGAATCGCCGGGGAATCCATAGAGAAAACAATAGAGGGTATTGAGTTACTTAAGGATGGTGGTAGTGTTATAATACGTGAGTTATTCAAAATAGTTTAACCTAGTAGTTCCTCATGTATTTTTATCGCTTATTCATTATTTCTAATAAATACAATGCTAGCCTTTTACTTCTTGAATATCTATCCTTGATCCTCCTTATCTTAGTCTTTAACCCACTTTTCTCAGCATATCTTTGAAGGAACAAATGTGTTGGAACATATACTCCTCCCAAGTAGCTGTCTCCAATAGTATACCATGCAATTCCTTCTAGACTCTCTGCTAATAAATTTATGTGTTTCTGCATATAGTAGAAATACTGTTTGAGGAAACGACCATATCTTTTCCTATACTTGGGGGCCATATTATTGATTAATTGATTAATTACTTCATCATTACTCGTCTTCTTCCACGCTCTAGAGGCTGCTTCACAGCCTGGAAGCTGTAGGTTTCTCCAATAACCTAGGTCTCTACTATTAACTGCAAAGCCGCTCCAAAGCAATTGTAACTGTGTATGCCTTATATAATCAATATTGTTTGCAAAAGGTGGACTAGTTAGTAAACCGCATATATGTTCGGGAAGCCATTCGGTAGAGTCAGCTAGTAATAACATGGCTGATCCTCTGGGTTTAGCATTGGATAGATCTTTTAGAGCTACTTCTAATATTTCAACATATCTCTTCACAGGATCCCCTCGAGGAGGATTACCCTTAAATCTTGGGGCAGGAGTTCTTTTGAGAAAAGAGTATTCATCAGCTATTCTCCCGAGAACTGTGAGCAGTAATAGTCTAAGATCATCATTTATATTTTCGATCACCGCCCTGATTAAACCTATTTTTTCTAGGTGTTCTGGAACATAGTATTTTTCCAGCCTCCTTGTAGGAATATATGGCTTACCTACATTCTCAAGCATCCCTAAGAATCTATCCAAAATCTTCCTTGGTTCTTTAAGTCTTAATGTCTTAGCCTTTGTAACGATAAGACTCCAAGGATTAACATCTAACCCCACAATATTGAAACCCCTACTAATCCCTTCAACAGCAACAACTCCTCCGCCAATAAAGGGATCAACTATTAGACTACAGCCGATCTCCCAGGCTAGATCGAAAAACTCACCAACAATACCAGGCAATAAACCATGCTCTACAAATGTAAATATTCTGTGAACAGGCATATTTTTCCACGGATTCAAAACAGGGTCACCAAAGATCATAGCGAGATCCTAATAGAGTTTTTCTGGAAAAAGAATTAATCTACAAGGCAGAATATAAATTATTATATAAGGAAAAACACTACGATAGGTGAAGCATTCTGGAAAAGAAACTAATAGAAACTCCCTCCTTCCCAAGCCTCGAGATCTCGGAAAAAGCAATCGCTGAGAAAGGACCTGGCAGACCCTCATTCTGGGAAATGGTTTTCTGGTGGACACGTAAACCATTAATAACAGCAAGAGCAGTAATAGCGGGGTCAATAATACCAGCAGACAAAATCGATCCAGAAGCGTTTAAACAGAACATTCTCAGATTAGACAAGAATACTCCACACAGGTTTAATCCAAGTTTTCAGGGAGAACTAGCTGGTTTAAAGAAATTGTTTAAAGAAACAAGTTTGCTAGATCCCTTCGCAGGATTTGGCTCAATACCCCTAGAAGCACTAAGACTAGGCGTGGGAAAAGTAACAGCAGTAGAACTATTGCCAACAGCAGTTGTATTCTTGAAAGCAGTCCTGGAATATCCTCTAAAAACAGTTAGTGATCCTAAATGGAAAAACCTGGCTAAGGATGTAGAGAAATGGGGTAAATGGATTATTGAACAATTAAAAAATGATCAAGATCTAAAAGAACTATATGACGAAGATATAGCAGTATACATAGGAACATGGGAAGTCCAATGCCCCCATTGTAAAAGATATACACCGCTAATAGGAAACTATTGGCTAGCAAGAGTGAAGAAAAATAATAAGTACACTAGAATAGCTTATATGAAGCCAGTAAAAAGAAACAATAGAGTAGATATCGAGGTAATAGATGTAAACAAAAAATACAAAATCTCCTTACTTGACGAGAACAAAATTAAATCAAATAAAATAACCATACCTAGAGGAGAACAAACCATAGAGCTTGAAGTCCCAGAGAAAAACATTGATCCAAAAAAGAAGAAAGCAAAATGTCTATACTGCAGAAACAAAATAGGATACATAAACCCAGAAACAGGACAACACTACCCCGATAAATCAAATTTGCCAACATCTCTCAGAAAAAAAGTCGAATTCTACCCCAAATACGCTCTAAAACAATGGAACAAACTCCTCGAGAAATACTTGTCCGGAGAAATAAGCCTAGAAGAACTCAAAAAAGCACCCGCAAGACCCAGAATACTAGTCAAGGTAAAGACCAGAGGTAAAGACCTAGAATTCGAGCCAGCAACACAAGAAGACCAAGAAAAACTATGGAAAGCACTAGAAAAAATAAAACAAATATGGGGAGACCCAGACATACCAACAGAGCCGATAGAGCCATACTGTTCATCTACTTATCATACAATTGTATGGGGTATTGACAAATTCTATAAACTCTTTAACCCACGCCAACTCCTAACCCTAATCAAAACAGTCAAGCTAATACGAGAAGCTGGCAAGAAAATAGAAGAAGAAAAGCTCAAGAATGGCTGGAGTGAAAAGACGGTATTTAATTATACGGAAGCGGTAATGACTTATCTTACAATATCCCTGTTAAGATATTCAGCGTTTAATTCTATTACAGCGACTATAAGAGCAGACACATTAATGGGCGCAATTGTTGCTGGCTCATTAACGTTTAGAGGAATTGCTATGGTTTGGAATTATGGAGAAATTTCTCCTTACGCAGACATTACCGGTTCTTGGACGAGAAATTTAAGGAGCATATATAATGGCTTAACATATCTTGTATCTATAGTGTCCGAAAATTCTAGTAATGTTAAAGTTATGCTTGATGATGCTACAATGCTTAGAAAACTCAGTAATGAAAAGTTTGATATAATAGTTACTGATCCACCTTATAGGGATGATGTTCCTTATGCTGAGCTTAGTGATTTTTATTATGTCTGGTTGAAGCGTGCCTTGTGTGATATCGAGAATGGTAGGCTTGTTCCGATGTTTCATCGGGACTTATTCTTTAGACGTGTTGGTGCTGTTTGGAAGCCTATTAGTACTCAGTGGGAATTCTTTGCTAAGCGCGAGGTTAGTTTTAATCCTGGACGTTACAGGGATTATGCTGGAAATAATCAGGATGCTGAAAAATATGCTTATGAACGCTACTTAGAGCTCCTCAGCGATTCTTTCATAGCTATGAGGGAGCATTTGAAGGATGATGGGTTGCTTGTTACGTATTATAATCATACTGATCCGGATGCTTGGCGGGATCTATTATGGGCTGGTTGGGCTAGGGGTGGCTTCAGGATTACTGCTACTTGGCCTCTTGATACTGAGAGTAAGCAGTCTATTGTTAAGAGGGGTAAGCGCAGTCTGGATACTAGTTTGATCATTGTTTGGAGGAAGAGATCACAAAGTAGTCGGGTTGGTGTTTTTAGTGATGTATACCGTGAGGCGGTGGAAGTTGCTAGAAACTATTCAGGGGATATTTGGAAAAAACATAGGGGACTAGATGCTTTTATTGGTGTAATGGGTAGGGTTTTAGAAGTTGTAACAAGCTATGATAAAATAGTGTTTCCAGCGAGAAGGAATAAGCTTAGCAACTTTCTGGAGATTAAAAGCAATGGAAAAGATCTGGAGTCTGTTAGCAGAATTATACGTGAAATAGTATTCCCCGCTGCTGCTCGCGGATTGATAGATTATTTAGTTGGTACGTCTATGTTCAATGTTGGTTCTCCAGAAGCTCTGTTCTATCTCTTATTCAAGCTAGTGTTTCTAAGGGATCCTGAGACGGCTCGTAAACTTCTTTCTAAGGAGAAGAAGCTTGATGCTAGCAGTATAACCATATTATCTATTGCTTCAGGCATAGATGTGGATGATATGGTTAAAAAGAGGATAGTAGATGAGAAGCGAGTACCGTCTACTAATAAGAAGGAGTATGTGTTGAATGCGCCTCTAAGCATCGAACCAAGTAGGCTGAGGGTTTTCTTGGAGAAGCGTAGAGGAATTAATCCAGATAAGCCGAGGATAAGTAATAGTGTTGATGCGCTTCATGTTCTCGAATACTATGCTTCTAGATATGATAAAAACGTATTTGAGAAGCTTGTTTCAAAGCTTCGAGAACAACCTAGTGGGCCTAGCTTTATTGATGAAGCTAAGGGTATAGCATATGTTATCTGTAGCTATTTCGAAGGCGATCCGGAGCAACGGCTCTCCATGAGAATGCTTGAATATATGGGCGTTAAATGCGGTCCAGCCAAGCCCATTCATAAAACTATTGATAACTACATAAAGTAAATAAAACATATATGGTAAGGGGATAAAAGCTATGGGTTTCAAACAACATGTTTCTGTGAGGAAGGATGTTCTAGATCCAAGTTTTGACGAGAAACTAGCACCTGAGATCTATGAGGTTGTTTATGGTACAGCTCCTAGAATATATAAGGATCCTAAAGAGTTTTTCAAAAGAACATATCTTACGGATAGTATGAGGACTATTCTATTGGAGATCGGGAATACTCTAACTGAGGGGAAAGGACGCAAGGTTTATCCAATAATAGCCTTTTTCGGCGGAGGTAAGACGCATACATTACTAACTATTTATCACGCTGTTTTAAGCCCTGACTCAACGCATCTACTCTCAGATGAGGTCTATAAATTATATAGGAATGTTAAAGGTGTTGAAATAGTAGTTGTATATGGTAAGGATTCTAAATTAGCACCAAGCCCTGTAAAACCATTAGAGAAGGGATCGCGTAAAATAAAGACTTTATGGGGTTATCTAGCATATAGATTGAAGAGATACGAGCTTGTGGAAAGAGATGATAGAAACGAGACATGTCCTGATCAAAGTGTTCTTAAAGAACTATTGCAGGGACTCAAAGTTGTTATTCTTGTAGACGAGATTCTTGATTATATAGATTCTATTCTATCATCAAAATATAGGAATAAGGAGGGATATATAAGAGAGGTAGTTAGGTTTTTCGATAGACTAGCTCAAGCTGTTGAGTCAACAAACAATGTATTAGTAATAACTATTGCTGCTGAAAAGAAGCCTGAAGGAATAATAGAGCCTCAACCTAGATATAAGAGAATAAGCGAATTCGTAAGAGATCTCCTAGACGCTCTACTACGTGTAGCAGGCAACGTATATGCCCCAATATCTAGGAATACCGAACTCTTCAATGTTATAAAGAAGAGACTTTTCAGTGAAGTCAGAGTTAGTGAAGCCAACGATGAGATCCGCAGACTCATAAATACATATCATGAATTCAAGGAGGTATTTGGGGATACTAGTAAGCTCGAAAAAGATATTAGCGAGACCTATCCCTTCCATCCATCCTATATTAGTGTGCTCAGGGAAATAGCTGAAAGAGTTACCGGTAATAGGACCAGGTTCTTAATGAGAATATCCAGGCTACTGTTAAGAAAACTATTGAATAGCAATGAGGACCCAGTACTGATTATGCCATGGCACATTGACCCTGTCGAGCTAGGCGTTGAAGGCCTCTTCTTCATGGGAGATTATAGTGATTACCAAAAAATATATATTGATGAAATAATTGCACTAGATAAGAAAATCCCTAGAGAATCAGCAAAGAGAAACTTAACAAAAATAATTCTAAGAACAATATTCTTGTCAACCTATCCTTATGATAGTCTTAAAGCAGAACCCGTGTTTCCAACAAGCAAAGAAATCGCTCAAATGGTTTATGAACCAAAATTCTTCGAAACCAATAGATTTAAGCCAGTAGATATAAGAGATGCATTAACGGAGATCAAGATCAGCAACTATACTGTATTCCTACATTACGATGAATCAACCGATAGATACTGGTATTCTAGAATTGCATCCATCAAGGAATGGATTAGAAGAGAAGCTAAAAGAATCCTAGAAGAAAACAGGAGCTATGTCGAGAACCTGCTTATGGAGAATATACATAAATTAATGACCTCACGTTTAATCGAGATAGGCAGATCTAGAGAAGCTAGTGTTTATTCTATGGAACAATTTAATTATGTTGAAATATTCGATACAAAGAATATATCAGTTTATAAATATGCGTCAGAGGCGGAGGTTCCCGATAACAGTTACTATAAACTGGTTGCTATACTATATAATAAGCAAGAGGAGATCGAAGAACTGATCTATAAGTTTAGAGGAATTGAGAGAACGTATGCTAATACCGTTGTAGCAGTAACAATTTCAACAAGGGACAAGCTTGAATCGCTTCTCGAGTATCAAGCTCTTCTGAGAGCAGCGGAAATAATTATGGATAGAATTAATGAGCTGTATAGTGGTTATGCCAAGGAGATCAGGGATATTGAGAGAAGTATTGCAGCTTATCAGAAGAGAGTGTTCGAGAACATTTTATTAACGAATATTCTCAACTTCTTTGATCAAGTATATTATCCGGTAGTTAGGGGTTCTAGAAGAATTGTTGAGAAAACATATGCTACAACATCTGATAGATCAATTAGCGAAAAAGTTGTCTCAGCACTTAGCTCTCCAAACATCGGCAAAATAGTTAGATCATTAAATTTTGAATCGTTAAAGACTTATTTAAGCAAAGTGGAAATTGAGATAAACCCTGGGAGAAAGATCAGTGTTGGAGATGTTATCAACGTCTTTAAGACTAGGCCCGAACTACCTATGATAAGAGAAAGTAGAATAATAGATGCCATCAAAGAGGGTGTATCAAACCTGGAAATCGCCTTAATAGACGAGTTCAATAGAAGATACTTTAAACACATATACTCACCAAGCGATATTACGTCATTTACTGACAAGGATAGAGGAGAAGTGCCAACAAGTATTCGGGAAAGTTTTATTATAATGCATTGGCGAGACGCGCTAAGAGAGATGCTAGAAGAGATCAAGAGGGATATAGAAGAAAACAATGGGGCAAGGAAAGATAAGGGTATTCTCAAGTTAAACTACTACGTTATATACAGAAACAATAAGTATCCAATTAAGGATATCGAAAAGTTTCCGGACTGGGAAATAATTCTTAGAGACGGCTTCATTGTTAAGGAGGAAAATATTCTGAGAACAGGGATAAACCTGATAGTCGAACCATCATATATTGAGATTTCACCGGACGATAGCGTAGACGTGAGAATTGAGGCTCAACCTCTAGGAGATTATAGAGGTAATATTAAAATTAACGTATCTAGTGATGTAGTAACAGATCATGGAGTTCTTGAAGGACAAGTGCCATTTAAAACATGGATCAAAATTAATGGTTCAAAGATCAGGCAACAAACATTGATAACGATTAAGGCAATCGACGATTATGGTAATTCATATGAGGGAATAATAATTGTTAAGCCTAAGACCAGCATCATTATTGTTGAGAAACCAGGGGTTTTTGAAAAAGGAGATATATTGATCGGTATTAAGAGCTTAGTTAACAATAAGAACTATAGAGATGTGCTAGAGCTTATTAATGAATTAAATGAATTAGTAAATAAACCAGATGAGAATGTATTCATTGTTAATAAAATGGAACTACATGTGGAAAGCCGTGAGTATGGAGTGGGTAATGTTTTATTTAAACAAGCTGACCCAGTAATTGTCTATGAGGTTATTAGCGATCTGCTAGGTTATATGGGTTCAAATATATCTGTTAAGGGAAGCTTTGAGGCAGAATTTACAAAAGAAATAATTATTAATTCAACTCTTAAAAGAATGCTTGACAAATACATTAGATACGCCGGCATAGAAGTAACAGTTGTGAGGAGAAAATAATGAGCTTTACTATTGATGAGGAAGCTAAGCCTCTATATTACTTAGTAATTTATTCTAATTCTAAGAATAATAAGGGAATTTCAAGATTTTATGCTGGCACAACCAGGAGCAGAGGAGTATTAGAAGTAAAAATTAGATGTAATCCTCAATTACTAATGCAATATGCTCTTAGAAACGGCTTCAAAAAGAAAGGCGGCAGAAAAATTATGACCTTCACAATAGATAATTGGGAAACATATGCAAAGGTATTAATCTACGCCGCTATCACTAGTAATTTGAGAACTTATAAGAAAAAACTCCAAGCAATTGAAGCTCTTAACACACTTACATATTTAGACTTAAAATATTGGGCGGGAATAATTACTGAGAGATTTAGAGAACAAAAATATCTTGGAATTCTCAGACCAGCTAGAGCTCTAAGAATACTTCTCGGAATCGATAAAAGGTGAAAATATATTGAATAACAAAATATTGGGGTTTTCAAAATATTGGGTTGAAATAAATAATTGGATACTTCCTACCCTGGATCATATAGGGTTAACGCTATGGGGCATGATTAAGAAGCACGCATCAGAATATAGGGGGATAAGATATTCTCTCGAAAAGTTTGGTGAGCTTAAAATAATCCACTATATCGGATCTAGAGCTAGTCATGATTTAGGTAAAACCTTCATAGGCGAATCAGTTCTTAGTAAAGAGAATAATAAGATTGTAAAGGAGTATTCTTGGCCAGAGATCAAAAAGGTGCTTAGGAAAATTTTCCTCGATAATGGTATTAGTTCAGATACTATTGACCAGTATTTCATTGCTATTAGGAGAATAATACGTCCATCAAGGAGTGATCGTTTCTTCTTGTTTAGACTGGCTGAGTATCGTAAATATGAAAATCCAGTCAAGTATGATCAAGTTAGAGATATTATTAGCCACATCACATGGACTGGGAGATATCTAGTACCTATTAGGCCTGAGGATTATGAAGCAATACACTCTAGAGGATTAGAGAAAACAAAGCCTAGACAACAGCCTTCTCGTCCAAGCCTCATTGATTACAGGGAATTCAGAGAATATGTATTGAGAAACAACGGTTTCTATGCGGATAGCATCTTAAACAGCATTGTTTCAGGTTATAATAAGGGTAAACACTTATTATTGGTGGGGCCACCAGGTACTGGTAAATCGTATTTAACAGAACTTCTTGCTGATTATCTCAACTATGAATTGGTAAGCAGTACTGCTTCTTCTACATGGACCCGGTACGACTTCATAGGGGGACCAATTATTTCTTCCAAAGGGTTCAAGTGGAGGAGTGGCGTGTTTCTATTAGCTCTTGCAAAACATATTGAGTATATGAATGAAAGTAGTGGGAACACGAAGTTTAGAGGAGTATTATTGCTTATTGATGAATTGAACCGTTGTGAAGCTGATAAGGTTTTAGCAGAGTTCTTCACAATATATCCAGGAGTTGATCCTAGTCAGTGGAGGCTGCCTCAGACACTTATTGATGAAATTAAAAGCTATGATGATAAAGATGAAGCTGCTGAAATAATACTCAAATATATTAGAGCAAACAATAGTCTACCCTGGGGATTTAGAGTAATAGCAACAATTAACACATGGGATATAACCCATTTATATACACTAGGTTATGCCCTGCTTAGAAGATTCCATATTATAAGAGTATTCCCACAGAAAATCTCTGATTCTGAAGAAGAAGTTTTAAAGAGGATAGTCTTTAATAAAGCTAGGAAAGTACTTAAAGAGATCAGCAATGTTGATAATCAGAGACTTAGCGAGGTTGCCGAGGAATTAACGAAAATTTATAAAATATTTATTAACAACAACTTCCCATTAGGAATAGCTTATATAATTGAGTCCGTTATTGATGCATATAATCTTATTACCATGAATATTTCGAAGGATATCAAAAACGCTGTTGATGAAGCATTATCTAGATCTCTGGCTTCAATTCTCGATCCCGAGATATCTAAGATAATGATACCAAAGAAATACATTGATGCATTAGTGAATATTAAGAAAGTAGGAAAGCTAGATGATTATAGAGGACTTGTTGAAATGGTAGATAGTATTGTCTCAAAGTTCTGAAGACTCTAGCCTCTTAGAGACATTGTATATGGTTACTGTTAGGCTTATAGGATTATTTCTCTTCTACAGCTATGTTAGAGGTTATCCTGTAAAATTTTGGGGGAAAGTGAAAGATACTGTTTTAAGGGACATATATAAAACTAGTTTGCTTATTGCACGTGTTTTATCTATAAGAAAAGTTATAGAAACTCTAAAAAGAATACCATTAGAACTGATCTATGAAACCCATTATGAGGAGCAAACAGATATTTTTGCTAGAGGAAGAATTAATTTTCCAAAAACAATAGTACATTATGGTAGTGGTAGACTCTTAATAGTATCAAGCATAATTAAAAGACTATATGATTCTCCCGAGACATTATTATTGGCGAATATCGCTCTGGAAATTAAGAAGATAATCGAGGATCTAGAAGAAAAAGTAGTGACTGAAAACAATTTGTTAAATAAGATTATAGGTTTAATACTTGATGATCTAAGAGAGATATATGGTAGTATATTATGGATAACTGATCTAGCAGGTATAGCTGAAAGAGAAGATTATGATTCACTCCTACAACTATGCGATACCGTTCTTGAACGTGGAAACTACGGATACTATTTTCTTGCTAAAAGTTTTAAACAGTATCTTCAAACAATCATGAATATTAAAGAAGAGATCGCTACTCGCGGAGAATCCGGGTTTACAGGTTTTGTCGTAGGAGCAGAGTTTGAGAGAGTATTCGAGATCTATACTTATTATCTAATATCATACACTTTACTTTTAAAACTAGAACACCTAGGAATAAAAGAAATAGTTATTGATCATAGAGGGGAATTTATAGAAGTAAATGTTAGGGAAAATGGGAAAAATATTAGTTACAGGATCTATCATAGTAAAGGCTTCAGCGACAAAAGCTGGCTTACCAGAAACAAACAGATAATTGGAGGACCTGAAGCTGGCAGACCAGATATAATAATAACAATTAACAGGGGAAATGAGGAAGAAATAATATTTGTTATGGATGCAAAGCAGAGACAAAATTTACCAGACATATACAGGGAGCTAAGAATAGTACTAGGATATATGAACGAATACAACGTAGATAAAGGAGCAATAATCTTCAACGCCACCTATCTACAAGAAACAAACAGCTTACATAAACCAATACCTATAAACGACAATAACAAATATATCGCAATAATACCGTTAAACTTTAGAAAAATAAATGAAATAAAAGAACTAGATCAACTCATTAAAGAACACATAAATATAGTCGAGGAAAGCGTTATTAAAAAGTTAGACTAAACACGGGCTAACCATTTTTAGGCCTTTTAGACACAGATCCTATACCACTGTATAAATTATTGATTTATAGTTAGTTTTAATTATTTAACACAATAAAGATCCCTTTATTAAGAAGAATTACTTAACTTATCTAATTAACAAACTTTATCTCCTAAACTTAACCAATAAATCAGCCAAATAATTATCGATTTTAAACATTTTTTTCAAGGACTATTTCTAGCAAAATCCCCGATTTAAAAGAGCACCATATAGAAATACTTGTTTGTCAGAGACTGAAAATATTAAGGTAAGACTATACTAGTGTAGATGATTATAAACTTATCTAGCTGATTTTATATTAAAGAGCTATAATAAATAAGAAATAGGGTGAAGAGGACATAAGACTTGCCGGCTAATTATACTTATACATGTAATAGATTCTTCCTCGAGGTTACTCGTTCACCCTACCCTGGACATATAGGTAAGTGTTTGTGGGCACCACATGGTAAAAGATGGGAAAAAATGGATGAACTTAAGCCGGGCGACTGTATACTTCACTACACTTCTAGTAGGGCTAAAAATCTTAAAAGAACGTTTGTGGGTATATCGCGTGTTGCAAGAAAGGCTTTAGTTTTAAACAAAAACGATTTGTTAAATAAATTTAAAGAGCTCAATATACAGAATGAATCCTATGGTAAATTCGCTGATGAATGGCTAGGAAAATATGATCAATTTTATTATGTTGAATTAAAGGATTTCCTTGAATTTCATAGAAAAATTAGCTATGATGAAGTTTCAGACAAGATCTCCATTCCAGAGAAATATCTATCTTCAATAAACCCTGGAGTAGCAGCTTTTATATTGGAGCTTGGGGGGTTAAAGAATTTTACGTCAAAATGTATGCATAAGGAAATCCGTTATGAAGATATTAGGGATCATATTTCAAAAAAGTTCTTCATTGATGAAGATATACTTATGCTTATTAATAGTCTTCTTGATGCTGGTGAGAACGTATTACTTGTGGGTTATCCAGGTACGGGTAAAACTTCTCTTGCAAGAGAAATAGCTATTGCTAGAGGCTATGAACCATACTATGTTGTCGCCACTGCTCATTGGAGCCGGTACGATGTTATTGGGGGATTAATGCTTGAGGGTAAGGAGGCTAGGTGGCGGAGTGGGTTCTTGATAAGAGCTATTGTTAAGCATATCGAGAATTCACAGATGTATAAAGAGTGTAGCTCAGGGGTTCGAGGTGTTTATCTTATAATAGATGAGGTTAATCGTGCAGATGTTGATAAGGCTTTCGCTGAATTCTTCCTAATATTCTCAAGCCATAACCCCAGTGAAAGAATTATTCCAGAAGAGCTTTTTGAAGAGATAAGAAGCTATGTTGAAAAAGACATGGCTGATAAATATGCTAAAAAGTTCATAGAATATCTTGAAAACGAAAATGATGAAGGTAAAGAGTATCTTGCTAAGGTAAAAGTGGGAGATAAGGTTATTGGTTATCGTGTACCGTTAGATTTTAGAATAATTGCCACCATGAACCAAGTTGATGTAAGAAACTTATTTACACTCGGCGACGCGTTTGCAAGAAGATTCGCAATAGTAGAGATCAAGCCACCTAATAATATAGACAAATTACTAGACAAGGTCTATGAAAACATAAAAGCAGAGCTAGGCCCTAGAATCAATGAAATAGAGAGTATAATTAAGGATGTTAGGAGCTTAATTGATGAGAAGCTGAAAAAATTGTATAAGGAAACTAACAATTCTTATACAAAAACAGAGAAAGGAACTAGTACATATCTAGTGATAAGTCCAGCAAACCTCTATAGAGCTATTAAATCCTTTATCACAACATATCTTAGCTTAAAGAAAAGTGGAAAAGAAATTGAAGATTTAGACAAGGTTCTTAGAAAATACATTGAAACCTCCCTGCCATTATCGAGATTGTGGGATAGAAGAGTTAGGAAACACGTTAACGAGGTTCTAGACAGTGTCTTCGAAAAGAAATCAACGCAATAAACTATGGTACAAATACGTTTCATACATGCATGATGCAATAATTGATTTATATGTATCTCTCGAACTGAACCCATTTAAACTATTTTTATCTGGAAAAGAACTTGAGGAGATCATTGAGAAAAGGCGTGACACGCCTTTTGATGCTAAGCCCATTGTCCAGTTTATATTATATTTATTGAGGCTTAACAGTCTTGCTGAGGAGCTTGTAGAGATAATCGAGGAAGCTAACACAATGCTCATTCAAAAACGCGTACTTGGCAGTATTGAGGAATGGAACGTTAGAGGTATTATTGACTGGCCTAATACACTAAGAAATATAATTATAGGAAGACCTATTGCACAGAAAGTGATTAGCTACACATTAACTTCTCCGGAAAACCTACTATTAAGAGCAATAGTTGATTATACATATGATAGATTAAAGAAGGCAATGGAAAGGTTGGGGGGGATCAAAAAGAAACTTGAAGTAGAGAAAGATATTTCAGCAAAAGCGTCAAGAGGATTGGAAGGATTAAAATTCCTCTATAAAAGGTTAAAGAAACACATGAGACAGCTAGAATTATTCCTTCATAACAGCTTTCTCGAAAAGATACCCATGTACCTCTATACAACAGAATCAGTAGAGCCTATATTGGAATTGGTAAATGAGGTCGAAGCTGCTGGGTGGAGGCCTGAATGGGTTGATCGTTTACTTGATCTTGTTTATAAATACTATTTGGATAATGAATTAGAAAGAAATCTGGATAAAATCATTGATTTAGTAATTGGTGGACTTGATCGTTTAATAGATAAGCCGAGTGGGATCGAGCAAGCATTTAAAATATACTCGTTTAAACTCTATGAGATCTACAACTTATACATAGTGTTAAGAGCATTAAAGGAGCTGGGAGCAGATATAGATCTGATTAAACCTAAAAGAGTGCTTGCAAGAGTAAATGATAAGAAGCTAGAGGTACTATATAATGTTGCATTAGAAGCACCGATAAAAGCAATACCAGACACGACAATAAAGAATAAAGAAACAATTATAATAGAAGCAAAATTCTCGAGAAGCCCCTCATATCTCAGTCAAGGAATATTCAAAGTAATTAGCTACATAACTCTATTCAAAGCAAAAATAGGCATACTAACATATCCCAGCCTATTAAAAAGAACGCCACCTGATGAAGAAGACAGAATAATATATGAAAAAATATTAGTAGAAACTAATCAAGAACCAAAAGAAATAAAAATCAACGATGAACAAAGAATACTAGTACTCCAACTGAAACCACTAAGAAAACGTGAAAAATATAATATAAACATTGTTAAGAACATACTGAATAAAGTTCTTTTATTATAATATAACAAGTTTAAGCTAGGCTAGAAACTCTCTTTTATTGATCATATTCAATTAAGCATATCTTGTCTCTGTTTATAATTAATTCTGCTAACTCTCCATAGATTGCCTAATGTCTGTTCTGCCATGTACAGACTTACTTTGTATCGCGTTTTAGGATCAAAAAATATTTTCTAATTATGCACAGTGGTTAACCTAAAGTTTTTATCACTTATTACAGTTTTATAAAAAGTTATTACTATTGTTAATATAAGGAGAATATATCGAGTTCCTAAGAATGTACGTAGTATGGGTAGGATTGACCTCGTACCACTGGTAATTGATAAGAGCAATTTCAGTTAGGTGCTTCAGAAAGATGGGATATGCCTGGTCAGCGAGGCTGATCAGATCTTCATATCTAGCTTCGCTTACCCTCAGCTCCCCGAATCTTGACTGTATGAATCTCGCTACCTCCATGTTCATTGTTTTTATCATTAGTCTCCATGCAGTCTTCCTTACATACTTTGGTAGGAGTAGACCGTGTTTTTCAGCATATCTCCTGGGCAGGTGCTTGCTTATCTTTCTAGGAGCAATTTCTTCTAGGAGACTTAGCGTTTTACTTGAGAAATATCTCCATTCACAATGCTTTGTTGTTTCACGCAACCCCATGTAGTATCTGCAGAAGCCCTTATCCGTAAAGCACACAAGCCTCTTATTGATCACCTATCCTCGTTACCTCAATGATCTCATTCAGATACTATTTTTTAATCATTTTAGAAAAATGTATCCACTTGACGCATTGCAGGTCTAATAGTACCTATGCTTTCCTCGCTCTCTTCAGGTTTAGATGCTACTACTAGGATCTCGTGGACACCAAAGCCATGGTGTTTTGGTTTATCGAGATGGTGTTTTTAATTATCGATTAAGAGATTTTGGAGAAAATTATTCTCTACAATCAAAAGATAGACGGGCAAGCTCATCTATTTCGACATATGGCGCCTTATGATAATCAGGGTAATAGCGGTGATCTGGTCTTCTGGATGAGGATTAACTAGTATATCAACATTAAACTTGTAAGCAAGAAAATTACCTGAGTTCGTAAAGCGGAATTCATAAATAGTTTTGCCACGGAGCAAGAGGAGCTCATGTACTTTGTTGCCTACTCGATAGATAAGATCACTTATGCCTTGATACTAGGCTATGTACAGGAGATACCGAGTGATCTAAGAGAGCTTCTAAGGAACGGCGAGGAGGTAACGTTTGATGATGCCGAAAGAATTCTCAAGGAGTAGAGAACGAGATTAAAGAGGATGAAGCAGATAACCCTGTGGCAGATGCTGAGAATATGGTTTACGACTTGTTAAAGATTGATCCTAGGGTTTGTGGAGAAATACTCAGCGCCAATGCCTACGGAACCAGAGCTAGGTGATAAGTGGAGATATGAAAGGGAGAAATACAAGCTAAAAGATGAATGGGGTTATGCATTGGAAAAAATACTAGAAAAACACTAGGAATATTGTGATAAAAATTTTATTCTTAACGTTTCATTAAAACGTTTTGTATTGTGAGAAATGTTTAGAAATATATGGGTTCTTAATGATGACTTATTTTCTTACTATGTCTAGTAGGAGGGCTATTCCGCTGATTATTAGTAGGTGGTATATTATTAGGGGTCCTGCCAAGTCTTTTCCGTATCCTTCTTCCATCCAGTAAATATAGGTCCAGAAGGATAGTATGGTTTGGAGGATGAATATTATGGATATACCGGCTAGTCTTATGCCTATGGGCCCCATTTTCCTGATCTTCCAAACTATTAATAGGAACCATGAGACTAGTACTGCTTCTATGAGTGTAAGACCTAATAATATGCTCCAATAAGATATCATTTCTTATCACCTAGAATCCTTCTAACTAATTCTTCTATATACTCCCATATCTCCTCCGATAATCTTGTGAGTGCATAGGGTGCTCCATAATTGTTTCCTCCAAGCTTCTCCACGAGCTCGTGTTCTTGCAGTATTCTTAAGTGGTGAATAACTGTTCTATAATTTACACCTAGTTCTTTAGCCAACTGGTTCGGGTTCATAGGCTTCTCCTTTAGAAGCAATAGTATTCTAGCTCTTAGTTTTCCACCCCTACTGCCTTCAAGCAACCATCTAACAATTAATCTTATCTCCCTATAACTCCTCAACTCAAGACTCTCCTAGAATAAAAAAAGGAATATATTTATTATAGGTTTTACGGGCTAAACATTGCTCCCTCTACGAACGCTACACTCCACACATTTTTAACTCCATGACCAGTAGTATCTCCCATCTTCTCATCGTTTATCCAGTAATATAATGGGTAACCCTTATAGACTAGTTGAACTCCTCCATCACTTCTCCTTATAAAGCTGAAATCTGTTAGGTTCAGAATTGATGGCACAACTAAGTGTTTAGGCATGAATGGAGGCCAATTCTCAGCACATGTTCCATAACAATTACTGGTTCCATTCACGTCTTTTGCGAAAAAGTACAGCGTCATTCCCTTAGAATCTGTGAGATAAGCGCCTAGCCCAGGCTTTACAGCAATCATTATAGTATAGTCTGGTTTGGCTACAAACCAGACATTCTTTACACCATCACCATTAATATCGCCAGGCTTCTCATCTCCTGCGAAGTAGTAGAGGGGCCAGCCTTTATAAGTTAACTGCTTACTTCCATCATTTCTAGTTATAACTCCAAAATCATTAGGATCTAGTCCAGGCCCTACTTTAGGGTTCTCAACATAGAATATAGGCCAATGCTCAGCACATGCACCATAACATGAACTACTACCATTATAGTCTTTAGCGAAGAAGTAAAGTGTTCTACCCTCAGAGTCTACCAGGTATAAACCATATTCTTCACTATAAGCCAACTTAACATCGTATTCCATGTATTTTGTCTGAGTCATAGTCTGAGTTACAGTTGTTGTACTAGTTCTAGTTATAGTAGATGTAGTAGGTGCTCCATAACCACTCATAGAACCAACCATATAGCCGGTGAGAAGCCCTACTACTAGTCCTACAATCAATATACCTATTAGAACAGATACATTTGTATTCCAAGGCATACGGGTTTCACCTTGGATCAAGGATTTATTACAGCACTTAATAAGTAAATTTCAAAAAACTACAAGAAAAATATCAAATATGTATATAAATTGCATATTTAAAAAGACTAGACACGAAAATAACTGATCAACAAGCTTACCATGGATATATATCTAGTTTAGCAAAGTCCCTATCTACTTTTCCTTTAAACTACATACTTGTTTTGTAGAATAAATAGTAGCGGCTTCAATAATCTGTTCTAATTAGGTGTCGCATCATATATGGATTGTTTTAATGTTTTCTTTTTCAGCTGTTTTACATCAGAATCACTACTTTTATCTCCGCCATAAAAACTGAAACCGTCCTGGCGAATTGTTAACATAATAATAAAACTATCCTGGAACTATTTGATAAATATCTCGTTTTTTATTGAGAATTTATGTTAAAAAATTGTTTGGATGCTAGTATAATATTAGTATGGAACTTGATGTATGGGCATCCTAGGCCAGGTCCATAATGTGGGGTATCAATATAGTTTTAGATTATTCCTTATATTGTTTGTTTGACTCCTTGGATTTACGGGTTTTTCTTGATCTGCGGCGGTGCTTGTGTAGATCAAAATATAATATGAGTCTGTATCTATCTTTTAAAGGATCGATGCGGACAAGCTATATATAGCCTTTCCAATTTAAATCGGTCATAATAAAGCATCGCTCACTCCTATACTGATCATCAACTACAACACCAATATTAAAATGTTCATCAATTGTCTCATAAATATCAAGTGCGAGAAGAGCACGGTCATCCCAATATTTTTTTAACACTACCAACATTAATTCCATAATTCTTAAGCTTCTTCTTAAACAATCGATCACCACTAAATATCATTGAAAACATGAGATCAAGCGGAATATAACCAAGCTTCTTCTCCACAATACTAAGTAGATGCGATATATCAGGATAGTCTTCAACCAAAAATGTAAACTCCACAAGACCACATTTCCCAGGAGAACCCTTCACCACCACTCCCCACACCAACAAGCATACTCCACATATATACAAGCCCTCATAAAACGATTCAAAACACCCCCTGAACACTACTTTCAATTCTTTTAGTGTTGTTACAAAGCCTTCTACTGGGTAGCGATACTGCATATTACAATACTTTCAATTCTTTCTATGTTGTTACATGCAGATGCCAGTAAAACAGTAACAGTTAAACTAGTAAACTTTCAATTCTTTCTATGTTGTTACAGTGGCAAAGACCAGGCGAGAGTTTTGAAGACAAAGCGGCTTTCAATTCTTTCTATGTTGTTACTAAGACTTTATTGTTGAGCCTGATGCCGAGCATAAATAATCTTTCAATTCTTTCTATGTTGTTACATGCTAGTGATATTATGCCTGTTCCAAGAATTGATAATACTTTCAATTCTTTCTATGTTGTTACCTGTTCTTCCAGACATCTTGGAGAAATGGCTCGGACTAACTTTCAATTCTTTCTATGTTGTTACTAGTTGAAATTGTTAAGAAATATTTGAACAGATACTTTCACTTTCAATTCTTTCTATGTTGTTACCAATCAATCTATATTTTTCTTTGGGATAGTCGTCTTGTATCTTTCAATTCTTTCTATGTTGTTACCCCGCAAACTGGAGAAACAAGGCGAAACATTTGAAACAATCTTTCAATTCTTTCTATGTTGTTACATTAACATGAATAAAGCAGAAAAAAGACGATTATATGACTTTCAATTCTTTCTATGTTGTTACCTGTATCAGTAACAATTACGGCAAGCAACAATGCTTATCTTTCAATTCTTTCTATGTTGTTACCACTATCATGACAGCATTATATTATGCTTGGAAGAATGACTTTCAATTCTTTCTATGTTGTTACCACCGAGTGATTTAAGCGAAGCTGTTATACTAGCAAAGAAACTTTCAATTCTTTCTATGTTGTTACCAATCCCCTATATGTGAAACCATGTTTGTTGTATTTCTGCCTTTCAATTCTTTCTATGTTGTTACTTTGGTTCGAATACGTTGTTACACTTATCTTTTTTGTTCGAACCAGTATATATTGCTTTCTATATTTTGTTCTTGGTTGATCATGTTCGACCAGTTTTCTATAGACTTAATAGTATCTCTGACCCCCTGACAAGTTTGTATAATGAAAAACATTCGACTAGTTTCCATTAGTTTTATGGGTAAAGTTTCTATATTTTTCATGTAAGAATTTATTTACTTATTTTTATCTGGTTGCGTGGGAGGCATCTATTTTTGGAGCTATGAAGTATACTTTATTTATGAGTATTTATGTGATTTGAATCTCTGAAATGATCCTTTTTGGAAGTGGCTATTTGGTCATTAATTCATTAGTTTTAGTTAGATAGGTTGTTTGAAGATGATTTGGGATTTTAATACTTTTTTTTAACCCGGTACTACTAGGTGTTTTATATTGTTGTTTTAATTAGTTTTGTTATAGTTAGGGGAGAATGTTGTCTAAGTTGAAGAGGAAATCTGGTTTGTATAGAGTGTGTGACAAATACTGTACAGCGGGCCCGCCGGGATTTGAACCCGGGGTCTCCGGCTCCGAAGGCCGGCGCCCTGATCCGGGCTAGGCTACGGGCCCTTTTTCTCCTAGTTGTTAATGTGTTTATTGGATTTTATTGTTTTGTTGGTTTAGGTGAGGAGTGTGGCGCCGGGGGCGGGATTCGAACCCGCGCGCCCCTCCGCGGGGCAGTAGGTCTCTCGTTTCTGGTTAGCCGGAAAACCCTCTTGTTTTGCGGAGGGTTTTCTGTGTTGGGTCTCGAGCCTACCCCCTTAGTCCGCTCGGGCACCCCGGCTTTTCCTGTTTATGTTTATTTGTGTTGGAGGGTTTATGTTTTCTCTTCTTTTTTCAGTGTTTCTAGTAGTTCTTTTTCTTCTCTTGATAGTTCTGTTGGTGTTGGTTTTCTCTTTTTTGCTTCTTCTATTGCTTTCTTTACTTCTACTGATAATTCTTCGTAGCTAGGTATTTTACCCAGTATTTTCTCTGGTTCTCCTATTAGTTTTACTAGTTTTTCTAGGTCTACTTGTGGTATTTGTGGTTCTCTAACTCCTTTCCCTATATATGCTGATAATGCTTCTACTAATCTGGATACTTCAAATGGGACTATGATCTTTGTTGCTTTACCATCAGCCATTGCTTTCAATGTTTCTAAGCTCATAGCTGTTAATGCGTGGCTGTGTAGACTGGCTGCTCCAAGGCTTAGTATTCTAAGTCTCTGTGCTTCACCTTGTGCTCTCAGAATAGTTGCTAATCTCTCACCCTCAGCTCTCAGAATCTTAGCCATACGCTCACCTTCTGCGCGGAGTATTTGAGCGGTTTTCTCACCTTCAGCCTTAAGTATTGCAGCTCTCTTCTCACCATCAGCTCTCAGAATAGCTGCTCTACGCTCACGCTCAGCACTGGTTTGTTCCTCCATAGCTTTCTTAACACGTGGACTAGGCTCAACCTCCCTGATCTCAACTGTTTCTACGCGAACACCCCACTTATCAGTTGCTTCATCAAGTATTTTTCTAAGCTTAGCATTCAATGCTGCACGATTATAGAGTATTTCGTCAAGCTCCATATCACCTATAACACTACGGAGAGTTGTTTGAGCAAGAGCAATTATTGCTGCACGATAATCTGTTACTTCGAAGAATGCCTTCCTAGGATCAACTACTCGGAAATAAACTATTGCATCAACACTTACGGGACTATTATCCCTCGTAATAACATCTTGTCTGGGAACATCAACTACTTGGGTACGGAGATCCATATGGTGTACTACACTGATAAATGGTGGAACCCAGTGAACACCAGGCCTAAGTATGCCGACGAATTTTCCTAGACGAATATATATTCCTACCTCCCATGGACGAATAACAATTATTCCTCTAGCAATAATATAGATCACTATAATTGTTAGTAGTAATAATAAAACAATAGTTAATGGATCCATGAGATTCACCAATTAAAAGTTCTATACCGTAGAGATATATATGTATCGCTAACCAGTATCCTTGATTTTCTCAGCTAACGGTTTAACAATTAAGTGAACACCCTCAACACCTACAACAACAACTTTCCTACCAGGCTCAACTACTTCATCACTAGTAGCACTCCAAACATCACTATCAATCCTAACCTTCCCCTCAAGAGAATCAGGCTTAACAGTTTCAACAACAACTCCAACCTTACCAATTAATCCCTCATAGCTCTCAGTAACAGGTGGTGATGGCGGAGATAGTTTCCTATATATTAAATATGTTATATAGCCTATGGGGAAAGATAGGAAGAACAGTATCCAGGGAACATATGGGATATTGATGAGCTCGGGGAATAATGCGAGTAATACACCATAAATGATAAGAATAGTTCCTGGAACAGCTATGAAGAAGCCTGGTGTAGCTATTTCTATAACGATGAGAATAGCTCCTAGAAGAATTAGGAGTAAGCCTAAATCCATGTTATCTCCCAAATATTTCTTTTAATCAACTATGTATTTGAATATATAGTCGTGGCGCCCATATACTTCATAGAATCTACCACTATACTTCTCACTAACTAGTCTAAGCATATTCTCTACTTTATTATCAATAATCCTCGTAGATAATACTAGTGGATAAGGCGGATAATAATCTAGCCCCCTCAACAATGCAGATGCGAAATACCAGAGTGTCTTCAGGATTTTACGTCCCTTAACAGGCTCAGCATCGACTCCTACTGACTTAAAAGACGAGTGTAGAACATATATTGCATCAACTACTTCTCCATAATAATTATTTCTCATAGGATAATGTTTCTCCAAATCAACTATTCTATAACCGTGACGAGTCATTGAATCATATTCTAGCTTAACATTATATATATCCTCAATCCTAGGATCATATACTAAAACACTAGTTCCACCAACAATTCTCACACCATCCCTACTAACAGATACAACAGTATTCTCAGTAGATAATGGAATAGCATCGTTCATTAAGGCTAATGCTAATAACGTACTCTTACCCGTATGAGGATAGCCGATCAACAAATAAGTTTTATTATTAACTACAAAACTAATACTATCCGTTAATACTAGATAATCATTTTTCACAATACTCCTAGCAATTACTTGGAGTAAAAAGAAGTATGGCGACTCGTTAACATAAGGTTCAGGCAAGCTTGATCTAATAAAGTATTCGTCGATCCCATTATCTCTCAAAACATGTTTTTGAACAGAGAAACCTTCACCACTAATCCACGATACAAGAGCATCTATCCCTTCTTCTCCACTACTTGTTGACACTGTGTATTCTGGAATATATCTCTTGGGAAATAAATTGTTTAGAGAACGAAATAAATTATTGAGGAAAGACTGCTCAGACTCAATACCCACACTAAAACCAGTACCCTTAACAATAAGCATTCCATACACCGTTTCCTTAATCAATAATTCATTAAATGGATATAATAAAATATTAGTTTTCAAAGAATAATTATGTTTTGAGAAAACAAGATATGGGTATTCATGATGTTCGATATAAGTGGGTATAGAGTTCTCATAACAGCTTCTTCTAGAGGTATAGGTTATGGTATAGCCAAGGTTCTAGTAAGAGAAGGTTGTAGAGTTGTAATTAATGGGCGTAATAAGGAGAGGCTTATGAAATCTGTTGAGGAACTTAGAAATATTGGTTCCAGCGAAGTATATGGTGTTCAAGCAGATCTAACTATTAAAGAGGATGTTGAGAGACTTGTGGATGAAACAATTAATTATCTTGGAGGACTAGATGCACTAGTATATGTAACCGGCCCGCCTAGACCAGGTTATTTCTCAGAATTATCTCTTGAAGACTGGGAATACGGGATCAACTTATTAATTAAGAGCGCATTATGGCTCACCTACAAAGCCCTACCCCACCTTGAAAAATCAAAGAACCCCTCCATAACCTATCTAACCAGCATAGCCGTAAAAGAACCCATACCAAATATAGCATTATCAAACACTCTAAGAATAAGTATTCACGGCCTAGCAAAAACTCTCGCCAAAGAACTAGGACCTAAAGGTATAAGGGTAAACACTGTTCTACCCGGATACATTATGACTGATAGAGTAAAACAATTAATAGAAGACAGATCAAAAAGGGAGAATAAAAGCAAAGACGAAATAATAAAGGAGATAACAGCAGAAATACCCCTACGAAGAATAGGAGAACCAGAAGAAGTAGGCTACTTAGTCGCATATCTAATCAGCCCATACGCATCATATATTAACGGAGCATCAATACCAGTCGATGGCGGAAGACTAAAAAGCATATTCTAACAATTCTTCCCAGCATTCCATGAAAACGTTTTTCTCCACAAAAATACATGCAAAGATCAAATATAAACAGCTAAACCTGTAACTATTATTTTTAATTATTAGAGAACCCGATACTAATCATGGCGGATGATTATGAAAGAATGGGTTTTTATAGTCCTATCAGTTTTGATTACAACTATACTGTTAGTCGGTTTTGTAGGCCACGAAAATCACTTTGTTGGAATATATTTTTATCCATGGTATTCCATTAACCCAGTAAGACATTGGAATGAATCTTCTTCTACGACAGTAGTTGATAAGCCTATTTGGAGATTCTATGATTCAAGAAATACCTCTATCATTAATCAACAGCTAAGACTTATTAGAGAAGCAGGTATAGACTTCATAGTTTTCTCATGGTGGGGGGCGAATAGTTTCGAAGATAACGCTACTAGAATTATTGTTGAATATCTTAGAAACTATAATTTGAAATTCGCAATAATGATAGAGCCTTATCTAGGTAGTGATCACCCAGAATATTATAACTATACATTTTGGAATAATACGTTGAACTATATCAAGACCAACTATATAGATCCATACAATGACATATACGTTTATCTAGATGGTAAACCACTAGTTTTAGCCTTCAACCCTATAGGCATGAATTACAACCCCTCAAATGATTTTCCACAGTATACTATTAGGATAACTGGAAATGATATTGATAATGCAAAATATCAAGATTGGGATTATTGGCCCGACTACATAGATGTAAGCAATGTAGAGCTAAAAATTAGAATAGATGGTTTTGTCTCAATAATGCCCCGATATGATGATACTTTCCTAAGAAGCTCTGGAATATGTATTGATCAAAACTATACGGAGAGACTATATGTTAGAGAATGGGAATGGATACTAATGCGTAGGGATCAGATAAGCATAGTTATGATTACTAGCTGGAACGAGTATCATGAGCGGACAATGATAGAGCCACACATTGATTATACGGCTAATGTAGATCCCTACTACATCTACAATATAACTAAGAATTATATTCACAGGCTTAAACAGGACAACAATATTTTGCCTAGCTATATTTATGGATTCTGCAATTACGTATTAGCATGGGCTTTAGCATTCTTTATATTTGGAGCAGTATCTAAGTTTATATTGAGGACTATAAGATGAACCCCGTAAACATATTGAAGAATATTGCGTTAGGATTTGCTGGAACCATATTTTCACTAATAATGAGCAGTATTATTGTTTACCTACTTATATGTGATTATGTAGAGGCTAAGCTATTCATAATACCAATAGTTTTAGGAATAGCTTTACTAGTTGTTAAGATTAAAACAAAATGGCTAAGATACTTGATAATTATAACAATGGTATTCGGCATATTTGCATGGCTCTTTTTAATAGCATTACTCATAGCTATTTTAGCAGTCGAGCCAGGATTATAGCTTTCATAAGCTTTTTTAAGCCTATATAAGCTGTTCATCTCTACTCTATGTTTTTGCCTATTTTACTTCTAGGTGAGACAATAAAGCTATTCTTTATGGATCGTTCTATATAGGAATTATTAATAACATTGAAACTGGGAGGAATTTTGTAATTGAAACATTGTTATTATGGTGCGGGGGGTGGGATTTGAACCCACGCAGGCCTACGCCATCGGGTCCTGAGCCCGACCCCTTTGACCATGCTCGGGCACCCCCGCGCTAATTCATTATTTGTTTCCTAGTTTAGGGGGTTTAAAGGTTTGTTTTATGCATTGTGGGGGGATTTTTGGTGCTAAGTATATTTTTTCTGTAGCCTTATATAGTGGTATTCTTTTTTCTTTTAAGCACATAGTATCTATTATGAGCACTACTGGTTTTCCATGTCTTTTCCCTGTTTCTACAGCGTTTTCTAAACTAGTTGTTAAATGTACGAATTGTCTCTTCATAGGTTTTAAGCCTTCAATCATTATTTTGGCTAGTTTATCTATGCTTGTTCCATGATATAATTGTGTAGGTGGGTATTCTAGCTCGTATTTTATCTTAACATTTATGCTGTGCCCGTATCTTGCTCTAATCTTATTATTTCGTATTTCAAATCTACCTTTGGGATCTAGTTTTGCTACTGCTATGATATGTTCTCTGCTCAGCCATTGGTAGATTTCATTGTTTCTCCACCTAGTTTTTATTCCTTCAACGAGTTCATCTATATCCACCCAGCCCTCACTATCAATTCTTAAACCTGCCTCCCATGGATAATGTCTTAGAAGCCCAGATAATAACTTGCTCAGTTTCAGCCTCTTATTAGCATCAAGTAATAGTTTAGCTTCTACACCACAATGAATAGATGTTTCAACATATTTTCCACAAATTCTACATTTATAGATGGGCTTCATTCCCCGATCCATATGGATTCCATGTTAATTTCTAGGAATAAGGTAGACCTATGAGTAGTAGTAAGAAGCTTATTAGTGGAACAGTTATGTTATCGTCTATGAATGGTTTTATCTCGAAGTGTTCAACAATACTAGCTATAAGCCCAGCTAATCCACCTAATGGGCCAAGGACAAAATAGCCTACAGGTATTGTTACTAAAGCCATTGCTAAGTTGCCTATCCATGCTTTTGTCCTCCTATTATATAGCATATTCCTAACAATTCCTGTCACGCCGTCGCCGAAAGCCATGAAAACAATAGGTATAACTCCATACCACCAGTTATGAAATATTAGCCAAGAAAGAGTTATCACCACTCCCCACATTATGCAGAAATGGACTTCATATATGTTATCCTCTGTTTGGAACCAATCCATCAGCTTATTTCTTCGATGAGGCATGTATGTAGCAATAGCTAATACTCCTGCCAAAATTGCTGGTAGTAGCGGTGTTTCGAATAGAAAAGGCACAGTTAACGATACTAGTCCGCCGGCAAGGATATGTATTACTTTCCTATTATAATAAACAGCTTTTATATGGGATATTCCTTTACGCCTCATATACTTGTATAGGTTCTTGGTTATTGGATAAACAACTATCATTACCCATATAAACAATAGTGTAGCCCATATACTCTCATATAATAGATTCAAATATTCCACCTTTAACCATTAATAATTATCATGTTCTCTTTCAACAATATTTCTTATAGGGTGTTGGAGAATATATTAGTTTATATGGGATGATGAAGGCCGTACTCACCGATTATGTGAAGAAGCCTTTAAGTTCTGACTTTTACTAGTTATTTTATTCTAGGTGTCCAGATGAGAAATAATTATCCAAGCATACTTAAACACTACTTAGCTTTACTGGGCACGGTTATTTTATGGGGAACAAGTTTTCCAGTTATAAAAATCTTAGTGAGCAATGTTGATGAATACACGTATGTATGGGTTCGCGGATTATTATCTATAATATTCTTAACACCTTTGATACTTTTCTATATCTCTAAGAAATATGTTTCCAAAGAATGCGTTAAGGGAGGCTTATTAGCTGGTATATTCTATGGGTTAGGATTATTTTTTCAGGGATGGGGTACATCATATACTACTGCTAGTAATTCAGCTTTTATTACTGGGCTCAACGTATTATTTGTTCACTTAATTGTTGCTTCCATGTATAAAAGGTATAGTATAAGATTATTTGCTAGCCTGGTCTCGGGCATACTGGGTTTATACTTGTTATCAAGCCCTACAACAATTGGTAGGTTAGGAGATTTTCTTGTTTTAATAGGGGCGGTTATGTGGGCTTTACAAATAATTGTTTTCGATAAATATTCTAAATGTAATCCTTTCATACTAGTATACTTCATGTTCACACCTACTCAAACATTTATATTATTTGATCCATCACCTGCGGACATATTAGAAACAAGAATCAATGTTCTGCTTGGATTCATTTATCTAGCCATATTCTGCAGTATAGGTGCTTTTGCTCTACAAGCATATGGTCAGAAAAAAGTTCCACCAGAAACCGCGGCAACGATTTTCTTGTTAGAACCAGTATTCGCCTCTATCTTTGCGTACATGTTTCTAGGAGAAACTCTAACATTTAAACAATTAATAGGTGCTTCATTTATTCTTCTATCAATGTATCTGGCATCTAAGCATTTATTGAAGTAAGAAATAAACAAAGCATTGAAACCATGAAGCTCCTAAACTTGAACATCATTGGAATAACAACTAATATTTAATAATTAGAAGAGAAGTGGCGGCGGGGACCCCCATAATGGTAGCGGGGGGTGGATTTTCCCGGAGCGGCCATTCAAGCCGCTCCGTTTTGAACCACCGACCTCGGGGTTATGAGCCCCGCGGGCTACCTGGCTGCCCTACCCCGCTGTTTTGCCCCGCCATTATTTTTCTAGGTTCATTTGGGTTTTATATTGTTTTCTCCATGGTTTGAACACAATGTTTTCGACAGAATTATATGAGTAGAATATAGGAATGAAGGATAGGAGAAAAATTATTTTAGTTTATCCAGCGGAGTATTTGTTATTGCTGGTATATAAGGTAGGATGTGTCTCGTTGTTTTAGGCGAGTAAACTTGGTTACGTTTAGCGATCTCGATTACTTCGTTTTTTGTCGGGGGTTTTCTCAGAAATAAATAGTCTATCTTCCCTTCTTCCAGGTCTCTTAATGCTTCATCTTTTTCACCGTAGTATACTAGAGTATATTCTCCCTCCAAGTTTAGTTTCGACAATATTTTCGACACTATTTTCTGCTCATTTATGGATCCATATATTTTATAGCATTCATTGTTTTTCCCTATGATTACAAATGCATATTTACCTAGTTCTTCATCTTTTAAGACATCATCTTTACCTTTGCATTCTTCTATTCTAATCCCTTCTTTCTTAATTTCTTCAAGTAATTTATTTATTGATCCAATGATTGCTGGATACCATGTCTTTAACTTCACGTTTTCATCGAAGTAATCAATAATAATTGCTGGAACTTTTTTATAGCCGAGTTCTTTAACAGCTGCCCATCGATGATGTCCGTCGACAACAAGGTATTTATCTATGCCAGGAATAGGGGTTACTATAATCGGCATATCAACAACTCCTTCACTACGAATTTTCTCCATTAAATCCTTGAGCCTACCCGGAACTATTTCTTCATGCGGCAACAACTTATCTACATCGATCAATACTGGTTCAACATGTTTAACGGGAATCACTGTTTTCGGCAATTTTATAATTACCTTTCCCTTCCCAGACAATTCTAGGCGACCACCATTGCTTCTTTATATGTTAGTCATATATGTAGAAGTATATTTAGCTTATATTCATATATATTAAGTTAATATGTGAAAAAGTAAGAATAAGAGAAAAGAGAAAAATATTGCTTACCTATAGTTATTGATTACTTGATCCCTTGAAGAACTCAATTATTTTCTCAACAACTTCTATTCCTGCACGTTCCTGTGCTTCAACTGTATTGGCTCCTATATGTGGTGTTAAAACAACATTGTCTAGCTTTGTTAATGGATGGTTAGGAGGCAGTGGTTCTTCCTCGAATACATCTAGACCTGCACCAGCAATCCATCCCTCTTTTAGCGCTTTAACTAGAGCATCTGTGTCTACTACGCCTCCACGAGCAGTGTTTATGAGTATTGCAGATTTCTTCATTAATCGTAGTTTTTCTTCATTAATTAAATGCTTAGTAGAAGGCACCAATGGTACATGGATTGATACTATATCTGCTGTCTTCAACAGGGTCTCTAGATCTACACATTTAGCATCTAGTTCTTTCTCGACATCCTTAGGGCATCTTCGCACATCATAGTATATGATCTTCATGCCAAAACCATGATATGCGATCCTAGCAACAGCTGTTCCTATACGTCCCATACCAATAATACCTAATACTATACCTCTAAGCTCATGACCTAAACACTGCTTCTTAGCCCATACACCTTCACGCATTTTTCTATCAGCGAAAGCTATCTTTCTCAATACATCAATCATTAAACCTATTGCTAGTTCTGCAACACTTTGTGTGGGGGCGGCGGGAGCATTAAATACTTGAATACCCTTCTCATTAGCTGCATCTAGATCAATATTATCTAGTCCAACCCCTGCGCGGGCAATAACTTTTAGTTTCTCAGCAGCTTCTATAACCCTCCTAGATACCTTTGGCTTACTTCTCACAATAATAGCTTCTACATCTTTTATCAACTCTACCAATCTATCCTCACTTGGATATTCTTCATAAACTATTTGGAAGCCAGCGCTTCTCAGCTTCTCCAATGCTTTCTCATGAAGTGGTGCAGCAACAAGTATTTTTACCATAGTACAACGCCTCTTCCCATATGTTTACTGAATAAAACATACATAGATAGATGTATTAAAGTATTGATTAAACTCTCCTTTATCATTGCTAATGAGAGATAAAGGAAAAAGAGAAATTAATTGAAAAACAAGTATAGTTTATTTCTTCTTGAGCTCCTCGATTACTTCTCTCAAGTTATCGAAGAGTTCTCGTATGTCTTCATCGGTTATATATCCCATATGGCCTATTCTAAAGGTATATTCCTTAACTGGCCCATATCCCTTTGCTATTTCGAAGCCTCTCTTCCTCATGGCTTCATATACTTCTATACCCCTAATACCCGGTGGTGTTTTAACAACTGTTATTGTTGGACTATAATAGCCTGGTTTAGCAAATAGTTCTAATCCAAGATCAAGTACTCCTTTTCTAATCTTTTCTGCTCTCTCACTATACATTTTAAGCCAAGCTTCCTTACCACCGATTTTCTCAATTATTCTCAATACAACGTTTAACCCGATAATCTGAGGTATTGGCGGTGTTGATGGCGTAGACCATTGTGTTTCCAAATACTTCTTATACTTTAATAAATCAAAATACCATCCACGATTAGGAATAGTTTTTGCTTTTTCAAATACAGCATCGCTTATAGCAGCCATTGCAAGACCTGGTGGAACACCAAAGGCTTTCTGACTACTCGCAAAAACTAGGTCTAAGCCCCACTCATCCACTTTTATATCAGCAGCCCCCATCGCGGATACTGCGTCTACAAAGACTAGTTTATCATGTTCCTTAGCAACCTTTGCAAGCTCTGGTAAGGGGTTTAATACACCAGTACTTGTCTCATTATATGTTATAGTAACAGCTTCTACATCCGGGTTTTTCTTTAAAGCATCATCTAGTTCTTCAGGCAATACTGGTTCTCCAGGAGCTTTCTCTAACACAACAGCTTTCCTACCATTACTCTCAACAACTTCATGGTAACGCTTACCGAAAGCACCAATAATGGTTACTAAGACTTTTCCACCGGGCGTGACAGCGTTTCTAATGCTTGCCTCCATAAAGCCTGTGCCGCTGGCAGGAATTAATAATACTGTAGACTTTTTTGTCTCGAGGAAATCAGCTAATCTAACTGTAGTGTCTCTGTGAAGTTCCCTATACTCAGATGATCTATGACTAAACATTTGCGCCTTCATAGCTTCTAATACTTCTGGAAAACACGCTACGGGGCCGGCGGTGAATAGTTTTAATGGTTTCGGCCATATAATAGATAATACCTCCTTTACAACGTCTTCATAACTACTCAACACTATACACCTATATCCTCTTTCGCATATTCACTATGGATAAACAGATTAAAAAAATAATTTACAACTGCTTAGAAGAAATAATATAAAAGCGGTCCCAGTCGCTCCACCTACATCATTGCTCAGTTCGTCTCTGCCCGGTCATCCCATATACAAGATATAAACTATGAGTATTATTAAACCATAACCTTAAATCCTAGCATAAAGATTATGTTGTCAGGTGTAAGGAAATGGTTGAGGAAATAGATTATAGCGAGTATATACCCGAAGATCTCCTAGAAGAGATCATGGAGTATGAAAAAGAGAATAAACGAAGAAATAAAAAGATATATCCTAGCAGTAGAGATATTGTGGAAACAGTTAAGGAAGCAGCTATAATGGCTAGAGGAGTTCACCCAGACGAATTTCCAGATATCGTGTTGAGATTATTGAAAGAGAAAGGATTCGATACAAGATACGTTACCGTTAAGAGGATTTGGAGAGTTTATGAAAACCTTGTTCGTAAAGGAGTTATCCCTGATACGTTACATGTAGTTTCGTGGTAGAATAAAATGGTTAAGGGAATATATGTTAAGTTACCAACGGGGATTTGGGTTAGGATTAAGGGAAAGATTAGTAGAACAGTTGTTTCCAGAACTAAAGGTAAGAGATCAATAAGTTATACATTATTAGGTGAATCAATAGATAACCCTCCAGAAATAAATTCTGATCCTCAGGCAAAATATTATATATCGGCAACAAGAGTTACCAAGTATATTCTAAGGCTTCTAGATGAAACTAATTCTTCAAAATACATAATGATAATTAAGCCCGTTACTAAGGAAACATATGAAGTATTAATCCACGGTAATAGTGTAGAAGCACGTAAAGCACACAAGATAGCTGAGGAAATGAATATTCTTAAACAGCCGCCTAAGAAGGTATTAGAAACTTTAAAGTAATCTAACTCTCCTGTTAACAATGATCTGATCGTTTTCAACAGTTACTATAACTTGTTCAACTTCTATTCTATAACCACATACTGGGCATTTATAGTAAAAGATCGCTCTATGTTTTCCATTACTCATTTTCTCAGTTTCCTCAATCAAATACATTGGTTTACCATCTTTCTTACAAATGAACCCTTTATTGTCCTCACTACTCATAACTATATCACCTGTATAGCTCCTATTCCATACTATACCATAAATTAATAATTATAACAGATTATAATGTTTATAGATACAGAAAATACAGGGTGAACTCTTTTGAAGCCCCAGATCAATAAATTATATGAACTCATAGAAAAAAGTAGTGTAGAAGAAGTATTGCTTACGGCACCCGATAATATAGAGTATTTCCTAGGTATAAGAACAATTGCTGATTCTGTACTACTACTTCATTATAGGAAAGGAGATAATCTTCGAATATATGTTCCACTACTAGAATATTATAGGTTCAGAGACTCCCTTAGCAAACTTGGAGTAGAAGTTATAGCTGTCTCCAAAACAGTTAAGCCTAGTGATGCAAGGATTGTAGAGAGTGATTGGAAAACCCTCATAGGAAAACTAGTTTCTTCTGATAAAGTAGGATTTGATAAATCCCATGTCTCACCACTTAACACATTAATAACAAGTATATATGGGGATAGAATAGTTGATTTATCGAAAACAATAAACCAGTATAGAATGAAGAAGGAAGATTGGGAAATAAGATCTATTACTAGAGCGGTCGAAATAACTAGTAAAGGCATTTATGAGGTAGCAAATAATCTTAATGAAAGGATTACAGAGGCTGAAGTCGCTGGTTTCTTCGAATATCGTGTTAGGAGGGAAGGTATAGACGAATACGCTTTCCCACCATTAACACTGTTCAAGCCTGGAAATAGTTACCCACATAACCTTCCCTCAAACACTAGGCTTGGCAGAAGAAATCTTGTATTAGTTGATGTCGGAGTTAAATACAATGGTAGATGTAGTGATATAACGAGAATGATTATATGGGGCAGGATCTCGGAGGAGGAAAGGAAGACTATTGAAGCAGTGAATAAAGCAGTAGATAATGTAATAGATAATATACAGCCGGGAATAGAAGCTGGAAAACTTGCTGAAATTGCTGTGAAAACCCTTGAAAAACACGGGTTATCCGAGAAATTTATTCATGGATTAGGACATGGGTTCGGAGTATTAGTGCATGAACCACCATATATTAGGATAGGTGAGAAAACAAAGTTAGAGCCTGGAATGGTTTTCACTGTTGAGCCAGGAGTATATTTTGCAGGTAAATATGGTGTGAGAATAGAAGAGGATGTATTGGTTACGAAGAGAGGAGTAAGAGTATTATCGAAAATGATCGAGAGAGTTATTACTCCTTAAAATACTCCACTATTTTCTCGACTCCAGGCTTACCAATTATTAATGACTTGATAAACTCTATTTTCTTGGGAGAACAAATAATTTTCTTCCCATCCAATCCTAGCACAGGCACGCCTAATCTTTTAGCTATACTAATACCTCCAGCAACGTCTAGGTTTCTCAATCTACCAGTGTTGTGGAGGAATAAATCTATTCTGCCGAGAGCGGCATAGACTGATTCTAAGGCAGCTGATCCTATTACTCTTAATCTAACTTCTCCGCCGAACTCTTTCTTCATAAACAAGTATACTTTTCTAAATGTTTCAGCTGTATTAGTGTATACAACATTTATTCCACTCATACGGGAAAGATATTTCTCGACTTTAACTCTGTTAATATATACATTTGATTTATCAAAAGAATATATTTCCTTCAAGAACACATTAGCTACTGCTCCAGCAATTGATTCGGTTAAATCATTACTATTAATATCGTAAAATACAAGTGATACAGCTACTCCGGGTATGCCGAGTGTATAATTTAGGCTTCCATCAAGAGGATCCATTAAAACAATGAATTGAGGATTATTGCCTAATCTTATAATCCCGGCTTCCTCACTAACAATATGTAGATCTAAACCGGTATTTTTCAATAACTCAATAGTATATTCTTCCACCAACGCATCTATTCTCCTCGTAGTATCACCGGAAGCCCCCTTACCCACAATTGTGCTTAAAGACTCTAATCCATAGAGGTCTCTTAAATAACCAGCTGACTCACCTGCTATTCTAAAAGCTATTCTTTCCATTTCTTCATCTATTCTCATCAATAATCATCCCATTTACTAGTTCAATTAATTCTGCTCCACTATATGTTAATAAATATTTTTACATAATATCCATCCATATATCTTGTTTCAATGATTTTCCGAAAAATCATTCGAGAGATTTTTCTACAAAAATTATTATAATATATTGCTAGGTGAGAAAATGTTTTATCGGCTACTATACCCTATGAGGACATACTTGGTAGTCTCAGGTAGACTAGGTGAAGAAATAAATGTTATGACTGCTGATTGGGTAACAATACTTTCTTCTGAACCATTCCTAGTCGGCGTAGCTGTTTCGCCCAAAAGATACACACATAGATTGATTACAAAATATAAAGAATACGTAATAGCTGTGCCGAGCATTAATATGTTGGATGATGTATGGATTGCTGGCACGAAGAGTGGACCTGCTAAAATAAAAGATATGAAAATTACATTTACTGCTTCTAGGCGCATTAAAACACCAAGTATCAGGGAAGCGTTGGCAAATATTGAATGTAAATTGGTGGATTCGAAGGATTATGGTGATCATACATTTTTTGTCGGTGAAGTAGTTGATTATACATATGATAAGAATGCGTACTGGAATGATGAACCAAAACTAGATGCTGGATTTATAGCGCATGTAGCTCGTAATAAATTCGCTAAGTTCGAGAATAAAATATTGGTTCCTAAAACTGATCATTAATAAACATGTTTATTTATAGCATATAGGTAAATTCATAGTTAGGTATATTATTATTGCCTAGTAAAAATATACATAGATTAATGTATAGATAGATTGTATATATAGGGGGTTTAGTTGGAATATATCAAAGCATCTTTTAGGATGGGAAAGGATTCAGTAATTGAGGGGAGAGAGGATATTATTCCTTTTGTATTATCTGTTGAAGGAGTATATAGCGCTCACCCACCGATAGCATTTCTAATAGTTATTGATACTAGTTATTCGATGGACGGAGAAAAAATCTTTAGAGCTAAACAAGCAGCGTTAAGACTTCTGGATATACTGCGTGATAAGGATTATGTTGGAGTATATGGTTTTGCAGGAAAATTCTATAAAGTTTTAGAACCCGTTCCAGCAACTAATAGAAACGAGGTAGAGAAGGCTATTATTGGTTTAAAACTTGGAAGCGGAACAAACATTTATGATACATTGAAGAAACTAGTTGAAGAAACGAAAAAAGTCTTGGAAAGCGGAGCTATATCTCTTGTTAGAATAATATTCATCACTGATGGCGAACCAACTACTGGACAGAAGAAACCAGAGAAAATACTTGAAATGGCCAAGAAACTACGTGAAGCTGGAGCTTCAGCCCTAATAATAGGTGTTGGAACAGAATATAACGAGAAACTATTATCTAGAATGGCTATGGTGCTTAATGGTGAATTCGAACACGTTAGTGACCCAGCTTCGCTAGAAAAGCTAATATCGGAGTATGCTAAGTCAACACAAGAAATTAGCGCTAAAAACGTAGCAGTACTGTTCAGGTTAAGCCCTGGCTTCCGAGTAGACATATACAATAGACCATACAATAATATACCGGAGGGTGTCGAAGTAGAAATCGGGGACATATACTATCGTGAAATAATCGATATTGTAGGAGATATAACAACTCCTCCGCTACTAATAGGAGAAGCACACATTGGAGAAATACAAATATCATATGTTAATCCGGAAACAGAAGAACAAGAATTCGCAACACCAATACCTATAAGGATCAAGGTTAAACCACTAGAAGAAGCTTCAACTGTTAAAGTAGATGAAAAAGTATTAGCCGAGGTGAGAATGATTAGAACAGCTACTAAATTACAAGAAACACTTGAAAAAAGAAAAGCTAAAGATTTACAGAAAGAGTTAGAAGAATTAGTAGAAACAACTATGCGTGTTGGTAGTGAGGGATTAACAGCTAAAACTCTTAATATTAAGGAACGCATAGAAAAAGAAGGGTTAACGCCTGAAACCTCGAAGGAAATGGCTTCAGTTATATCCAGGATTATTTCAGGTAGATTAAAAGAAGAAAAGAAAGGAGAGGGTGAAAAGAATGAGTAAAGAACAAGTTGAACCAAAAAATTCAATCCTAATACTTAGAGTTGTAAAGAGTAACTTCTTTATGCCTCAAACAGAATGGTCTCTAGAACCAGGTGAATACGTACTCGGCAGATACCCTACAAACGATATCGTAATCCCCGATCCCTATGTTTCACGGAGACATGCTCGAATTTTCTATGAGAACGGTGAATGGTATATAGAAGATTTAGATAGTACAAATGGGACCATTGTTGATAACGAAGATATAAGAGGTAAGGGTCCCAAGAAGATAAATAATAACTCAGAAATAGTGGTTGGTTTGACAATATTATCAGCTACCATTGAGGAGAAACCCCAGGAATAAATGACAATATATCCAAAATATTCACATAATAATACATCAGATGTTTTAAGTCATAGTGATAGTTCAAGTTAGTAGGGGATATATTGTGGTCGAATTTAAGCCTTTCACAAAAATAGATGATGCAAGCAAGGAATTTATTGATCCCGTAGTTTTATCATATATTTTACTGAAACAGAAAGTATTAATTGTAAATAAGAAAGCCAAGCTAGTTAAATGTTTAAATTATTTAAAAAATAAGAGTATAGAAGCTCTAAAACAAAATTCTATTTTATACTTAGTTATAAAATCAATAGATTCAAGATGGACTATAAGATCTATAATTGCTGGAACACTTATAATATCAATGGTTTATGAAACAAAAGATGGTGTACAACTCGTTGGCGGATTAGCATATAATACCTTGTTTAAAGAGATATATCCAAATAATCCAGTTGTAAAATATAATGTTGGAGTAATCACTATTGATAGTCTACCAGACACTATTAAAGTATACGTCGAAGAAAGTCTTCGGGAGAAGAGAGAGGAAAAACCTCCATATATATGGGTAAACAAGGTTCTCTACGACTTATATATCGAGAAAATTGTTACGGATAAAGGAGCATATATGTATGTTCTCTTGGGAAAAGACAAGTTTGAACATAGATATGCTGTAAAAATACCTAGAGAGAAAACTGTAGATGGTAAACCATTAGCTATAAGCACTAATACTAACGCATTAAACGAGGTCTTAAAAGGCATAATTAACAGTTTAGAAGTATATTCGTCTACAAAGGATAGTATCAGGAAAGGATTAGTATCTAGAGGATACGACGAATACTATGCTGATCAACTAATTTTTTACCGTAAATATATTCTTAGACCAAGAGCAATTATTATGTTAAGAACATCTTTTACAGAAGAAGAATATATTGAAAGTCCACCAATGATTCTAGAAGATTATGCTAATTTAGGTGATTTAGATACAAAGATCAAATCGAAACCATTGAATCAAAGAGAACTAGCCTTTCTAGCAATCAGGCTTGCAGGGGCTTCGGCTTTAGTACATATAAATCATTTTATACACATGGACATCAAACCCCAAAATATATTGTTAATAGAAGATGAGGGAGAACCATATGGATACGCTCCATTAATAGGAGACTTTGTAGGATTGCCTCATATTTTTAATTCAGTGATCGAATTAAAGAAATCAACACCAGAATATGCTGATCCAATAGCTCTAGTTCGTGGAAGAGCAAGTTATAACTATGACGTCTATAGTCTCGGAATAACTTTATTCTACGCTGCAACAGGTAAGAAGCTGAAAAGTAGAATCTTGCTAAACTTGTTGACACTTAAAAATATTTATGGAACACCTGTTCCTCTAAGAGTTTTTCTAGTCGAAAACCCAGAGCTAGTCCAGTATGCTAGGAGACTAGAAGCTTTATACCATGAATATAATAGTAAAAAACATAAAATACCGGTAGAAACATTTGTAACTCAACTGCTTACTATAATAGAAGATTATGATAGAGAACAAATTAAAATAATAGATAAGGCCTTGCCAAGTAAGCTAGCCAAAGTCATCAAGAAATCAATAACTCTCAGCGAAACAGATAGGTATCAAGACTCTGTAGCTATGTGGCTGGATTTATTAAACAACATTAAGGAGCTTGGATACACAAACCTCATTCCATCATAGGCATTCTAGCATATTTCCTACTAATACTAATAAGATTAGGTAAATAAACTAAATTGTACTAGATCCTTTACTTTCCTCTCTCCAAACCAGTAATTTTTAGCTAAGATATGTTTTCTATAAATCACTTAATTTCTATAACAGAGCTTTTACTAGCTCTAATATTGAGGGTTGCTTCTGCTATTCCACTACTATATCTCGTTATTCTTCTCAAACTATCAAATACCATTGTTAGAACAATTTTCTCCTGATCACTAATATCGCCAACTAGTATCTTGTTGAAAAGCATATTATCAATTGTTTTTATAATCTCTTGAGCTTCAAATATAACTTCTTCTGATTGTTGCCTGCTAAGCCTATATAACCCATCCATTGCTTTATTAAATAAACTATTTATTCTAAGCCCAATATCATATGTTTCCTTACATAATACACAATCGTCTGGTCTATGATATGTTCTTTTAGCAATGTTTACGGCATGATCAGCTATTCTCTCAAGATTTCTCGCTAGTATCCTATAATTTATAGCTTCTACAGGATTTGATATGCCTAGTTCATTCATGATTCTAATATCAAGAAGTGCGAGAGCAAGTTGTCTAACAATCATGAAATGGAAACGATCAGCCTCATCATCTCTTTGCAGAACAGCTTCTGCTAGTCCAGTATCTTTGGTATAGAATGCCTTTAATGCATCTAGTAACATATTATTGACGATCAAATGTAATCGTCTAGTTGCCCTTATTAATGGTAATTCTTTAAGGTCTAGGAGGATCTTCATCATAACACTATTATAGGTTTCATCAACAACTTCTATACCAGCAAGCTTTATTCTGGCATGATTTTTAAGCTCACTTATTCTCTTAGCCAGTTCTGGAATATTTTTATCAAACGTTACGGTTATACTGCTATATCCTGACAAATACATTGCAACAAGTATTCTGAAGACTTGATCATTCTCAATTGGTTTTAGAACCCTGATCTCCCCTGTTAACATGCCTGCTTCTAATTTTGGAGGAGTAATGATGAGTTTACCTTCATGTTCATATATTAAAACATAGTCTCCTGATTTTAACCCCATACTATCTATCCAGTCTTTAGGCAATGTTACTATATATGACGATGATCCGGTTTTCTGTATTTTCCTCTTCTCAACCATATTTCAGCACCACACCATTACATATATATTCATATCCAAATATGTCTTTGCATATATGTATTTTATAAATTCGTATTTAAATAATATGTTCTTAGTAATTAGTTAGATATAACTATAGTGGGGATGTTCTATATAGAACACATCCTCTTCGTACAAATATGTTACATTTACTATTAATGCATAAATCGATAAAATATAAAATATTAACAAACCATATAGTATTTAGAGTGCCCCGGAGCCTACGCAACGCTCCCGTGTACCGGGAGGGTATGAGCGTAGGACGGGTCACTCCCGGCTATAACACATTAAAACATTCAATTCTTCAACAATATTTTAGTTGTGAAGAAAATTACTTGTAGATATATGTCCGAAAATAAAGTATTTAGGAAAAGAGAATACGGCTAGGTTATATATGGTTATCTTGGTAATTTCTTCTTGGCTGGGATGAAGTTTCTTTTTTCAGGTGGTTCTATTTCTTCCATCTTCATTATTTCTCTAAATAATTTCTCATCTTCGTCTTCGTTGCTAAGTAGTTTACGTATTTTGACATAAGTTTCTATTAGTTCGCCGGGTATATTGTCTAGTCTACCAAATATGTATTTGTATCCTTGTTGCTCAAGCCATTTAGTAAAGTCTTCTTCTAATCCTGCATCTATGATTAATCTTAAAAGGGCACGTTTATAGCTGGGATCCATGTGTAACTCCATAATTAATCTCCTAGAATAGCTTTATGTAGACATATAATATTTTGTTTTGACTAGTATTTTAATGTTTAAACTTATTTCTAATCTTCTTCCTCCTCGATCTCTATTCCTTCTATTTCAATATTGTAGTTATCTAGTTTTTCGTTTAGGTTTTCCTCCATCCCACTATAGATTTTTACGATCAATATATCGCCTGGTTTGATAACAGTGTTCTCATTTGGTAACGGTATAATTTTTCTTCCACGATAAATAGCTATGGGAATAGCGCCTAGTTCGTCTAGGCCTAGTTCTCCTAGAGGTGTTTCTTTGAAGTTTGAGGGAATCTTTAGCCTAACTATTCTCTCAATACTCTCCTCTTCGACTCGTTTCACTATAGGGTGAATTGGCAGGTTTGATGCTAGGGGAGTGACGAGCTCGGCAGCCGCATCCGCCACGTTCTCCATACTGATAACAAAACTTAATAGCCCTGTTGCTTCTTCGGGGTTATCGTGGAACTTCTCTATTATTGTAAGTATCATTTTATGTATTGTATCATCGACTATTTCCTCGAGGTTTAATACTTCTATAGCAGCTAGCTTGTCATTGTTTACTATTGCATGAAAAGCTAGATCAATCATTACATCCGTTATATTCTTCATATATGCTATTTTCTTCGCAATTTTGTTCTCTCTTTCTTCAACTAATGGTTTCTTCAATGCTAGTTTATCGCCTAGAATATTTGCTATTGTATTTAAAGAATCAAGTGTTCCTCTAACTATTAATATGTCTCCTAAACGTATTTCTTCGTTCTCGCTTGGATTAATTATCCAGTAATTCTCTCTTCTAATTGCTAATATGTTGAATCCAGTCATGATCTCGTATAGCCTACCTACACTGAATCCCTCCAATCCCTTATTTTGTACTTTAATAGTTGTAACTACTTCTTCTGATTCAAGCAGTGCTGCTCTAACGGGCTCGCTTATACCTATATTTCTAATAACAAGCATAGCGATATCTGCGGCAGAATCACTTAGTTTATCGAGGGCATTAGCCATTCTATAAACACTAACCATTTCTTCAGCGTCCCTCGCAGATCTAACTGCTAGACTAGCTTGCATAACTAGTAGGCTCCAATCAGCATCCAGTTTATCCTCTATTCTCTGAACCTCATATGCGATGCTTGTATCTTTAACCACTACAGAATAATATGCTAGATCAAGCATTAGCCTCGAATAAACATTCATTTCCATCAATAAATCTATTACTGGAATAGGCTCATATTTAACGGGTCTCGGCGCTTTTAAAGGCAATTTTCTTCCCCAGAACAATATATAATGTTTTCTTATTTCCTAATATCTGGGATATTCTGAAAATCAATATGTGATTTGGTATAAATAAGTCTAAATAAACTAGTTACTTTAATAAATACGATATCTTAGAATACCTACTAGTCCTCCAAATGTTTTCTTGATCCATGCTCCTTCAGGCACATCATCACTTAGAAATACTGGTTTAGCACCATATTTCTTTGCTAGCTCAGCCCATTGATGAGCATCTGGTCTATCTTCATCTATAATTAATGTTTTAATAGCGCCCATTTCAAGCGCTCTCTTAACATCTTCTTCACCATATATTATCATTCCATCATCTTTTGCTAGATTGAGCTTAAATTCTTCCACAGCTTTTAACGCATCCACGTATTCTTGTTCCTTTAACAGATCAGAGGCTTTCATAACCATTTCTCTTAAACCCACTTCTCCTTGATAACTTACATCTATAAGTCTTGGTAGAACAAGTTGTCTCAATCTGTAATCTAGATAGTCTCCCTCAACGAAATCATATTTACTATATGCTGGTCCACCAATAAGTATAGCTTTTAATTTGCCCTGTTCAAGTAGAGGTAAGAACTTTTCCTTAGCATGTTCTCCTACACGTTTATAGAAGTCATGAACCATTTGCTCTATTATTCTATCAAATCTTCGCTGACTCTGTCCTCCTCTATGATGTTTTCCAGGTATATAATCCTCTATCTCCTCTAACACTTCTAGCCTGCTCCCTTTCAATAACCCCAAAGTAGCAGCGTCTCTTTCAATAATTATAAGGCCTACTAGATTGCTTTCAACAACCATTTCTTCTAGGAATTCTGTATGGAAATGTTTATCTGTCCTATAGAAATAAACAGGTACTTTCTCTGGGGGAACAAACATTAAGCATATAAAGTCTCCTGTATCCATGTCTTCGCCACAAAATAATGCTAATCCATTATCAGGGATCTTCGGTATCTTACTTAATCTCTCAATAGCGGCTTTCAATGCTCTCTGAACAGCTGATCTAGTCTTCTTTAATTTTATGTTATCAGTAATTGAGAGTTCTTGTCGAAGCATATTTAATACATCACTAACCGGCCTACCGGGAGGAATATATAGACTTAGGAGAACAGTAGCTGGAGCACTCCATTTCTTAAGTTCCTTAATTATTTCTCGGAGCTGTCTTCTATCAACATACAATGACTTAATTTTTTCCTCACTATAGCTAAAAACCCATCCCTCAACACGCTCCTTTACTAGATAATTTTTATATAGAGTATCCTAGAGTGTTAAACATGAATAATGCTTTATATATTTGCCCCTGTCGGGGGAAGGGGTATTTTGAACATTTTGAGAGCAAACTTCATAAATCCATCTATAAACATTATTCAGGAAGCATATAGGATCCTGAAAAGTTGTGGTTTAGTTGTCGGGGTAACCGATACATTATATGGAATATTTGCTGATCCTTTTAGAGATGAGTGTGTTTCAAGAATATATGTTGTAAAGAAAAGAAAGGGAAAACCAATTCCGCTTTTAGCTTCCAGTCCTAAAGCTGTTTTTTCTATTACAAATATAAACCATAATTTACAGCGGTTTCTCGAAGTAATCTGGCCGGGACCTGTTACAGTTATATTGAAGCCTATAGACAGTATATTCTCTGAAGAAATACATTTAGGTACAGAAAAAATCGGGTTTAGAGTACCAGCATCACCTCTGCCTCGAAAACTAGCCGAACTCAACGGTGGATTCATTACAGGTACTAGCGCAAATATAAGCGGGTTAAAACCAGCTAAGAATATTGAGGAAGCAATTAAACAGTTGGGCAACAATATTGATCTATATATAGATTCAGGCACAGCCCCTATAGGGGAACCTTCTACAGTAATAGATCTCACATCGGAAAAACCCCTCATAGTTAGGGATGGAGTAGTTTCATATAGATCTATAATAAGGCTCTACAAGCATATAGTTTCAAAGAATCATGAATGAGTTTCAAAAATACAACTAATTAATAATATGTATAAGTTTCTAAATGCAAACAAAATATATAAATCCATAATATATTTCTTTTACATATTTAACTTTAACAATATAATTCAGGTATTTAGGGGAGAAAATATGAACTGATATAGATTTTTATTTTCCACAGTAAAATATTATTTTGTTTAAGGCGGTTTAAATGAGTAGCGGAATATTATATGTAAATACCAGTGGAACCGAAATATTTGTTTTAGAAAATCTACGGGAAAAAATAGATTTTGATAAAATAATGGATAAAACTACTTCAGACTGGCTTTACATATTATTGTTAAGAAGAGTAGTTAGTTTCGCAACAGTTTTTAAGATGTTGACTCAGCATTGCCAAGGAGAACTATGTTATGTCAGGATATATTTTTATGAGTTGAAGAAGCAACCTATACAATTAATTCTTAAGATTTTTGATCAAACATTTATTATTTTAATTAATAGTGATCCTCCGATCGATAAATTATTGAAAAGAATAATTGCAAATCCAAGATTCGGTGAAACAGTAGTATTTATATCTAAACTTGGAAAATATAATATAGCAATTGATGCAGAATTAGCTAATGATCTAAAACTAGCTAGGAAACTCTACATGGAGTTGTCACCAATAGTTTTTGGTAGGGGATTCGGAAGATTAGTAGCCATGAATATGAAGAGAATCGGTGCAAGATACAACGTTACTTTATGTGTTGATAAAGAAGGAGTATCTGTTCAATCTATTTATGAAAACATAAATCTCCTCATAAAGAGCGTTAGCCAATGCATTCGTTGATCAATGTAATCCTTTAAAAATAAACTAGAACAATAAAATAATGGGGTCTATGAAATGATCATTAGAGCTACTTTACTTTTAGGAGATGATGATTACTCGAAAATAGTTAGAGAAATAATTGAATACGTAGTTGACCATATAAACTCTAATAGTGAAGACTATGAATTACTAATAGATTTAAGAGTAGAAAATAATATTGAAGATGATAAGCCTATTCTCATAGTAGAAGACCTCGATCCTATTATTATAGATAAATTACCAAGCGTAGAAACACTACTTAACATATTCATGATTGCAGGAGACGCTAAATATCTGGGCTTAATTGATAAATCCCATGTCCCAATAGAAAATAATGTACTTTAATGCTTCGATAAACTATGAGCCACTTGTTCAGAAGCCATTTTATAGAATGGACATTTATCCCAGTATTTAATACATTTCTCAACAGATGATCGAGTTATGTATTTATCTAAATAAGTACACCTCGACACACACACGTTTTCCTCGATCTGCTTTACCTCGAAGAATGGGCACTCACTATTATAGTTGCAGGGAATAATATGTATAGGTAAATAAATATTGGTAGATTCTTCAATACCCATATACTTGTAGAGTTCTTCACTGCTTTTAATAGTATAATATGAGCATTCATTATAATTATCAGATAAACAATAACCAAGATTTACAGGCTCACTGCTTGGACTACCATATTTCTCAATAGTTTTAGGACTATAACATAATCCGTTCAAATAATATGGGCACCGCGGCAAGCTTTATCGCCTGAAAAATCATATGGTTTGAAACCTAAATAAAAAATAGGGTAAGTTTTTCAAGAAAAACAAAAAGTGTATAATGTATAATATTATACAGATTATTTGGTTAATTGTAACATAGTTGTTAACTATAAATTAATATTTCACATATAATATATATTATTTTAGAATAAAACAAGTTATTGAAAGGTGAATAAAATGGTGGCAGAAGAGAAGAAGACTCTTGAGCCCCTTAGCGAAGAAATAACAATCGATCTATCTAGAGTTCCTTTAGCTCCACAAGGTAAGAGAGAAATACAACAACTAGAAATGGCATTAATTATAGCGACACTATATAGTCCTGAAGTATTAGAACTAATAAGGGATCCTATAGAGAGAGCAACGTGGGTGGATAGCTTAGCGGTTGCAGCGGCAGCTCTAGCTAGACAAAAAGCAGGTTACCCTATAAGTAAGATCGCGGATGAAGTAGGCAGAAGCGAAACAATGATTCGTGCTTATCTTTCCGGCAAGACAAAAGCTGGCAGACTAGTCTTACAAACATATGAGAAACTCAAGAAGGGAGAACTAAAAATAGTAGTTCCATTCATTAAAGTACCCACGGAAATGGTGGAGAGAGTACAGAAGCTAGAGGAAGAACTAAAACTACTAAACAATGTAAAGAAAGAATACGAAGAAAAACTAAAGAAGCTCGAAGAAGAAATAAATAAGCTGAAAACAGAAAATGAAAAGCTCAAAGCAGAGATAGATGAGAAAACCAAAATAATAAACACTATAAAGGAGAAACTTCTAGCTTTAAAGGAACTTATAGAATACATAGAGAAACTTTAATTATAACCAGTTATTTTTACTATCTAAACATAATCATGTGGTACAATATCCATATTCATAAATGTTTTTCCATTAGTCTCATAAATTTTTATCTGTACACTTGAAACATTATCATATTTCAAATTATTATTCTTAACTAAACGAACCTCATACATATATCTGCTATTAATTCTGCCGACCATTTTATACGTGTATCCCCTATTAGCATCTAGAAGACTATTTGAAATAAGCTTCTTGATCTTGTCAAATCCTAGATTATCTATACGAGCAGCTTCTACATTTCCCTTCCATAAAATATTCCTACTCCTAACTATGAATCTCTGCTTCACTACATCTTCGTCAATGAAATATGGTTGTTCAAATACTATCTCCATACCTACCACCCTACTATATGTATTTTCATTATTTCTATATAGATTTAGGTTGTTATATATATTTTTGGTATAATAAATAATATAGGAGCTCTATATACTGGAGTATATTATGGATAAATACTTGTATTTTTCTCTTTTATAATTTTACTTCGCTAATTTATTGTTCGAAGAACAAAAATCTGCGAGGAGAGCATGTAGAATGTCAACGGGATTTGCAGTAGCAGTTATTGATGATCAGGGGAGAGTCATTGATTATAGTGCACCTATCAATATGAGCTTTGATACATTACGTGAAGCCATCAGATTAGGATATGATATGTTTAGAATGATCAACGTTATAGTTAAAGAAATTGGTTATGAAAAACCTAGAAATATTACTGTTAAAATGAACAATTATGAGATTACAGTATTTAGTAGGGGTTCAAAAATCATCGTAGTTATATTCAGCAATGAAGAATTAATTCCGGCAACAATGAATATTTCAAAAGCTACAATGGAGACTTAAATAGTTTTTCATAATTCTCATTAATCTTAAATAAAACATATTCAACCGGCATGTTCTTAACTTTTGCAATATATTCTATTGTTTCAACTACATAGTCGGGGCGTAGCTCTAAACTTTTATACTTGTATGGAGCATCTGTTTCAGTCAACATGTTTTCAAGGGGGGCATGCTTGATTACTTTTCTATGCTTTTCCTGTATTTTCCATGCTGCATTTATTCCTACATAGTAGCCCGAACCAGTAATTTCTTCTAACAAATTCAGTGGACCAGTATACCAGTGAAAATATGCTCTATTTATATCATTCTTAACCAGTAACTCATATACTTCTCTCCAAGCACCAGCTGTATGTAGATTTAAGACTAGATCATATTCTTTAGCTGCTTCCAAGAAAATCTCAAATATACTGAACTGGTGATCATATGTTTTAGGCACGAATCTCTTATCTAACCCAACTTCTCCCAGACACTTAACATTATTTTTAATCGCTAGATCCGCGATATTTTTTGCGTGTTTTATATTATACTTGTGTGCTTCCCATGGATGAATACCTACACACGGCGTAATCTCGAGTTTCTTTCTTATTTCAAGGGTTTTCATACTAGACGCTGGATCATCGGATACACATACTAGTAAAATGTTCTTCTCGATAAAACTAGATAGTTCTTCTACACTGTATTCGTGACAATGGCAATGCATATCAATGTATTTAATCATTAAAAACCCTCCCAGGCTAGATTTTTACATATATAAAGTTATCCTGTATAAGGTCTTTATTACCTAGCATAATAAAGAATTTTTCAAATCTTGTATTCTTTCTTAGTTTTTCTATAATTTCCTTAACATGACTAAGTTTGTCTAATAAAATATCTGGAATAGAATATGTGTCTTCCTTTGAAACATAATAAACATTCTCTATAATGGGTTGTAGCACATATTTATCAATATAACATCTAATTTGCTCTCCATTCACTATCCATAATGATATTCTTTCCCCGCCCCATACGAATTCTTGGAAATCAATTCCGTTACATATTACTCTATACTTTGAAGGTGTAATAGTTACTAGGACTGTGTTTTCATTATAAGAGACTTTATTAATAACTATTTTCCCCGGCTTATCTATTTTGTAAATAATGTTTTTCATGCTGTATCATGCCCCACACATGCTTAAAGTTATAGGTATATAAATAATATTTTATAGAAACAATATATTCTAGGATGCTAGAATTTAGAATAGATGATGAATTTGCCGATTACCGAGACGGCGGTCGATGTGGTTTCTCCCGAATACTGATTGCTAAGGTGTAGAAGAATTGGCAAGAATTAAAGCTGTATTATTGGATTATGATTTAACCTTGATGAATAATTTGATTGATTTCTATGATGCATATAATGAAGCTTTAAAGAAATTTGTTGGTAAAACCCTGGGTTTTAACGAGTTTTTCCATTTATTGATAAATTATTCTCTACAAGCCTATATTCCACCGGATGTTGACCGGTTCAGTTTTTGGAGATATTTTAGACAAGTATATAGGACTAGATATGGTTATCCTATGGAGGGAGCTTATTATTTTCTATACTGGGTTAAAGCACTTGGTTTAAAAACAATAATTGTTTCTGGTAGAGAATGTCACGAATCAAGTATATGGGAAGAGCTCAAGCGTTTCGGATTAAATGAGTATATTGATAAAGTTTATACAATGTTTGATACTCTTATCCTAGGAGGCGTTGAAGAAGAATTATTCGATAAGACATGGCTAATAAGCTATGCTCTCAGTAGTTATGGATTAGATAGAGACGAAGTTGTCTATATAGGAGATTATAGACAGGATCTACTGAGTTCTCAGAGAACGGGAATAAAGTTTATCGGCATAGCTTTTAGCGAGAAAAGAAAGGAGTGTCTACGTAGACTAGGCGCTGAATATGTTGGGTCAAACCTATACGATGTAACATATTATTTATGGCAAATAATAAGGGAAGTAGAGTTCAAGAAATAATTATTTTATTAGAAAAATTAGTTCTAGAATTCTGGAACAATAGAGTATCTTCCATCATCATCCATAACGGCTAATCCGTTTTCTACAAGTGTTAATAGTGCTCGCCTTATTTTGTCTTCGCTTGCAATTCCTGAGAGTATCGTATGTATTTCTCTTAGATTCATGGGTTTTTCGCTGATAAGCTCTTTTATGATCTCTATTAATTGGTCCTCGTTTGGAGCAGTCATTAATACTACGTCATCGTCTTCATGCAGTATTTTTAATCTTACCTTTCTAGAAAAATACTTGATTTCATGTGGTGTTAGATTTATATTGCTCATGTATTCGTCACCCTATATGTTTTATATCCTCATCTTATAGACCTTTAACCACTGGGTTATATAAGGGATTAGAGTCGGATAACTTTTTTGGTTTGACTATATGGTTTAAAGCATTGTAAGGGTTGATCTTTGATGGTTAGAGATACTGCAGTAATAATATATTATGATCAACGGGCTAAGTATAGTATACATGCTTTAACAGCTGTAATAGATTCCTTAAACATTGCAGATGTTTACTTGATTGAGAAAACTAGTGGTTTCCTCGAGTTCGTTAAGAATATTTCTGAAAAATATAGGAAATGCATAATTGGATTAAGTATACAAACAACAATGTTAGCTGATGATTCCTACCTAGACTTTGTCATTAAACTAAATAAACATAAAGGAAAATGCATATCTATAGCTGGAGGTCCTCACCCTTCAGGAGATCCTATTGGAACGATAAAAAGCCTTGGTTTCGACTATGCATTTATTGGTGAGAGCGAGAAGACTATTCAGGATTTTATTTATGCATTTGTTAATGATGATGACTTATTAAATGTGAAGGGATTGTTTACTATAGTTGACGATAAACCCATTTATACTGGGAAACAAGAACCTATTAAACTAGATGATTATCCTCCGTTTCCTTATTGGAGATTATTGTTTAATCCTATCGAGATAAGCCGTGGCTGTCCTTATGGATGCAAATATTGCCAGGTAAGCTATATGCATGGATTCTATATGAGGCATAGAAGTATAGATAACATTGTAGAATATACTGGTTACATGATTAGAAAAAATGTTAGAGATATCAGGTTTATTTCTCCAGATTCTCTTGCATATGGATTAAAAACTATTAGTAGAAAGCCTAGATTGGATTTAATAGAAGAGCTACTATTTAGGCTTTATAAGAAATATGTAGAGAAGAAAAACGCTAGAATATTTTATGGATCATTTCCCAGCGAGGTCAGACCAGAACACCTGACCAGGGATGCTGCGAGGATTCTTAGAAAATATGTAGCTAACAAAAATATTATTCTCGGAGCTCAAACGGGAAGTAATAGATTGTTAAGACTTATTGGTAGAAAACACAGCATCGAAGACGTATATAGTGCTGTTGAGAACGCAGTAAAATATGGTTTCATACCTAATGTAGACTATATAATTGGATTACCTGGTGAAACACGTGAAGACTTATATGAGACTCTTCGTTCAATAAAGAAACTAGTATCTATAGGTGCAAGAATACATTTACACGTATTCCTACCATTACCGGGCTCACCATATGCATGGATGCCTCCTGGAAAAGTGCCTAGCTGGGTTAAGAAGGAATTAATGAAACTAATAGGAGCTGGAAAAGCATATGGTCAGTGGGTTCATCAAGAAAAGCTTGCTTTAAAAATAGATATGTTGAGAAGGAGAGGAATAATTATGCCAAGGATAAGAGCCGGATCCATGCAGCGCCCGGTTTCAACACATCTAAACTATTCAGTCCCGCCATAGAACCACATCATCTCCGGCTAAGTAATATATAATAATATAGTACCTCCTGAATAATATTTTCCTAGAACAAAATATGTAGAGGGGACATATATATGAGTGAAAATAATGAAGTTATAAACAAAATACTAAAGATTCTTCAAGAATCTAAAGATGGAGTTATTATACCAATATATGTTAAGCCTAACTCTGACAGAGACGCATTAGTACTTGAAGGAGACGAACTTGTCTTTTATACTACAGAAATACCTGAGAAGGGGCGGGCGAATGCTGCGCTAATAAGGTTTTTATCTAAAAAAGTTGGATTACCACATAGCAAGATAGATATAATATATGGTGCTAGAACAAGATCTAAGAAGATCCTTGTTAGAGATATAGATACTGAGAAATTAGCGGAGAAACTCACAGAGATCATTTCTTCTCAATAATAATAAAAGCTGGAGGAGAGATTCTCTCACTCTTACATCTAGGACACCTACTAGGTTTACGAGGTTTTTTCAAATCCTTAAACACATATCCACACTTTAAACACCTAGGAGGAACCATTACGAGTTCCATTTTACTATCAGTTCTCCTCCTAATAGTTTTAGCAATATGTTCCAGAGCATCATATACTAACCTATGATCTCTAGGTGATAATCCTAGATACGCTATGATCTCATTAACAGTTAATGGTTTATCTGTTTTTATTAGTAAATTCATTATTTTCTCTCTCAATGTTAAAAACTCGTCTTGATCCAATGCTCTAACACCACGTATTATCACTATGTTTTTATTCTTATAAGATATGTAAATTAACTGATTGGGTGATGATTATTACACCTGGAGAATCCTTCTCCTCAGATATAGAAAATATTTATAAGTTAAGCTTAGAAGCCAGTGAAGTCATACAGGAATTCATACATAAAACGCCTCTAGTATACAATTATACTATATCCAATATTGTAGGTTGTGATACATATCTAAAACTTGAGAACATGCAGAAAACAGGAAGCTTCAAGGTTAGAGGTGCAACTTTCAAAATATATATGTTGATCAAGGAATATGAGAGCAGAGGGGAAAAACTTCCCGGAGTAGTTGCTGCGAGTAGCGGGAACCATGCACAAGGAGTAGCTTATGCTGCTAAAGTATTTGGTATACCGGCAATTATTGTTATGCCTAAAACAGCTTCTTCTACAAAAATTAATGCTACTAAGAGTTATGGTGCAGAAGTAGTTTTACACGGCGAAATATATGATGAAGCATATGAGAAAGCTATAGAGATAAGTAGGGAGAAAGGCTACGTATTTATTCATCCATACGATGATCCCTATATTATAGCTGGTCAAGCAACAATTGGTCATGAAATAATAGATGAGCTAAAGAAGCCTGTAGTAGTATTAGTTCCAATTGGAGGCGGTGGATTAATATCAGGTATAGCGGTGGCAGTGAAGAAGAGAAGCCCTAATACTAAGATTATAGGCGTACAACCAGCTAATGCGTCGGCAATGCTTCACCTAATTCAGGGCAGAATTGAGGGATATAGGCCTAAGCCGAGTATTGCTGATGGAGTAATGGTTAAGAAACCAGGTGATCTAACCAGTAGAATTGTTAGGGAACTAGTTGATGACATAGTGGTTGTTGATGAAGAAGACATATCTTATGCGATAAATTTCTTGCTTGAAAGAGCTAAAATAGTGGCTGAGGGAGCAGGAGCACTCCCAATAGCGGCTCTATTATCTCATCGATACTCACCTATACGGGGGCCTGTCGTTGCAGTTATTAGCGGTGGAAACATTGATCCAGCTCTTCTCTCGAGAATAATAATGCATGAACTAGCCAAAGATAAAAGACTATTATCAATTATTGGTGAATTATGGGATAAACCTGGAGAGCTAGGTAAAGTGATAAGTGTATTAGCCAAGCATAATCTTAACATTATTGATATAAGGCATGATAGATGGGATCCAAGGCTTCTACCATCAAAAGCAAAACTCGAAATAGTATTTGAAGCTAAAACATCCGAAGATGTAGAACTTGCTCTAGTAGAACTAGAGAGGATCGGGTACAGGTTCAGAGTTAAAGGTTAGAAGATTTTTTCTTATAGTAATTCTCGATAATCTTCAATGTATCTAGTAGGTTTTTAACAGAATAATCAGCTTCACTACAAGCATTACCGCATGGTTCGATAGCAATTGATAATCCAACTTCTTTGAAGACTGGAATATCCCATACACTATCACCAATATATGTCACAAGATCCATTGTTAAACCATATTGTTCTGCTAATTGCTTAATTATTCTAGGTTTTTCTTTTAGTGGAACGTTTGGTTTTCCACCAGGTATTAGTTCATCATCTACGAATAATAATTCATTATATAAACAGAAATCACTGCCCAGCTCTTTACATGCTCGTTTAACAAGAATATCTACACCACTACTAACAACACCAATTGTAAAACCCATATTTTTGAGTTTTTGAAAGACTTGCTTAGCTTGCGGCACTATTTTTATTCGGCTAAGTGCTTCTACAACTTCTCTTCTATGTATAGGTTTACCGTAGCTATGGATCATTAATGCTATATCTATTTTCATCCAGTCTAGATAGCTTATCAAATCTCTCCTATATAGTTCTGCGAAGTATCTATTATCTTTACTGCCAAAATACTCATGTAGTAAAGCCCAACTACTATGATGATTAGTTAATACACCGTCGCAATCAAAAACTACTAATCCAAAATAGTTATTTTTCTTTATTCTCAGCCACCCCGATCGATTCTTCAAGATTCAGTATTTCAGATGCTTTTTTGAGCAATTCTTCTAATTTTTCAGGCTTGGTCTTAATGGTTATGCTAATTATAGTTTCTAAGCTTGCCTCATATGGTTTAATCACGATTGATCCCTTATCGGGTATGCTTAGAACTATGTCGTTATCTCTAATCTTGACCTCGGCTTTAATTCGCAATTCTTTAAGAATATTTCCAATTTTCGAAGCGAGATCTTTTAGACTAGCATGAGATACCATTGTTGCTCCTTTTTCGCTTGCCCTTAATTTTTCTAGAACCATATCTATTGCTTTAACCACATTTGGAAGCTCACTATATGCCTTCTTAGCTTCAACCAGGATCTCCTCGAGAGCTTTTAGAGAATTAGCTGCTTTAAAACTGCTGATTATCAAGTTGAAATCGTCGCTTAAAAGATAATTTGCAAGATTCTCAGGATTCCCCCCAAAACTGCTGAATCCATACTTTGACTCAGCCTTGGAGATCTCCTTTCTTATCTCATCTATGTGCCCGGTAAGTTCTCTATATTTACGGGTTAATTCAGATAGTTTTGTATTAACTATATGTCTGAGAAAATCAGGATACCGCACCATATCTTATCCTCTCCCGATTAGTCTTTAATCTAATTAATTTCTATATAGGGAAAATATTATAAGGCATTCACATGTTATAATAACTGTAACCTATTAATTAGTAGAATGTGCTGTATAGAAAGGGATGAGTTCGTGGCTAGGCATAAAGCAAGAAAACATAAATGGAATCCATATACAAGCGAGGTTCAACGCTTCAGCGTCTATCCTAGGATACAAACGCCAAAAGAGGAATCAGTTAGGGTAGGTGAAACATTTACTGTTTCTATAAATGATGTCGATGAGAAGGGAAGGGGAATAGCTAATTATAGAGGTAAAAGGATCATAGTATACAACGCGAGTCTAGGATCAAGAGTTAAGGTTAAAGCAATAAAAGTAGTTGGCGACACAGTATATGCACAAATAGTTGAAACGCTCAGCGAGGCTGATACAGAATATTAATGGAGCATTTAATGTTTAATGTGTGATTGTTTTGGAAAACAACGTTATTCTTGACCTCCTAAGATTTCTCGGCCCCGAAAAGGCGAACCAGTTATTTATAGGCGAACCCATCAAGGGAAGAGATAGCTGGCGATTATTAGATTATATCCGTAGTAAATACAGATACGAGAATCTCTATGAAGATGAAAGCGAAGAAGCGGAATGCTATATAGTTGTAGTGAAGTTTAGCAACAAGTATATCTACTCGTTGATAAAGGAGAGAAATGAGAGTAAGGGATACTTATTAGAAATACTGAGTCCAAACGATACAGTAACTACTATTAGGTTAGCGAAGGAAGAATTCATGAAATGTATCAATAAATTAAAAAGTAGAGAAAAATAAAATTCCATCCGTATACTATTTATTTTTTATAACCAATCTTTCTTAAGAATTCATGTCTCTCCCTACGATCATCGTCTCCCTCTACTCCTAGAGGAGTGTATCCATCCACTACTCCAATAACAGCTCTTCCCTGATCAGTCTCCGCAACAATTACCTGGACAGGATTAGCTGTAGCTACATATATATTGACAACTTCTTGGACATGTTTCAACGTATTCAATATATTTATTGGCCAAGCATTCTTAATATACAATACAAATACGTGGCCGGCACCAATCTTTAAAGCGGCATCAATAGCATGTTTCTTTAAATCCTCATCATTAGCTTCCCACCTAATCAATCTCTTACCGCTTGCCTCAATAAATGCTAAACCAAACTTTATTCCGGGAACACTTGTTACGAGAGCTTCATATATATCCTCTACTGTCTTAATAAAATGACTTCTACCGATGATTATGTTTGTACCCTCAGGAACCGGAATATTGAGAACATGAATTTTAATATTCGAGTTCATAGTCACACCCATAAATTATTTTACAATTAGAATTCATAAATAAGTATCTCGAAAATAAATTATGAATGCTTGTTTCATAGGATCTTTGATTATAACCGTTAAGTTTTAGAGGTAATACTCATAAACAATTAAACTGTATCCTAACATGAAAATGGTTGATCTTCATGGATGTTCTAGTGAAAACAAAGATTCTAAGGCCAGTTAGGATTGGGGATGATAAAGTAGAGATAATTGTTTTCAATGAAGAGGAGAAGTCTTGGGAGAAACACCGTATTAGAAGCTCGAAAAACATACTTGATAGAATGATGGCTATGGCTAATAATATGGTTATAATGAATCTCCAAGATAATGCATATGTTTTCTCCGAGGTGGAAGCTCCCGGGCTAAGAACTATTGTTGGAGAAGGAATGGTTGAGGGAGTAGAGACGGTATTATCTCCTAAACCTTCTCTGCTCTTATCGGTCGAGTTCGGAAAGAAAGTCGATGATCATGTGGAGATTATTCATAAAATTAAGCCTGAACCAAATACATGGGTGTACGAAGGGAGTATTATAAATAAGAACATAGATTATGACTTGATAATTCTGAAAACAATTGACGGGCCTAGAATAGTTCTATCCGACGAACTACATATTCCTCAGAGAAAATCTAGTAGAGAAAAGAAGACTAAGAAAAAGAAGCGTAGAAAAAGAAAACATACATCGAAAACACCAGCTAAGAAATCTACAAAAACAAGTAAGACAACTAAAAAATCAAGGAAAACAAGGAAAAGAAGAAGTAGGCGTAAGAAATGAGTGAGAAAACTCTTCCCCACATAAAAGCTAAACCTGGAGAAATAGCTGAAAACGTTATAGCAGTAGGTGATCCTGGGAGGGTAAAGATTCTTGCAGAATTATTAGATGATTACAAAGTTGTTAATGAGCATCGAGGATTACTTGTTATAACCGGTAACTACAAGGATATCCGGGTGACTATTGCAACACATGGAATGGGCTGTCCCTCAGCAGCCATAGTATTCGAAGAACTAGGAATGCTTGGAGCCAGAAAAATTACGAGGCTTGGAACAGCAGGGGGTATGAGAGAGGATTTAGAGATAGGAGATATAGTAGTAGCTACTGGAGCAGCATATACGAGAGGCGGATGCGGTCTAGGACAATACATGCCTGAAGCATGCGCACCGACTTCTCCAGACCCAGTATTAACTACTAAGATCATGGAGAAGCTGGGGGAAACAGGTACTAGATTCTATGCTGGACCAGTATTTAGCAGTGATGCCTTCTACGCTGAAGACCCAGGATTTGCCAAGAAATGGAATAGTAGAGGAGTTATAGCTGTCGAGATGGAGGCAGCAATACTTTTCGCACTTGGATGGATGCGTAATTGGAGAACAGCTGCTGTACTAGTAATAAGCGATAATTTATTATCGGAAAAAGAAGAATTCGCTACAAGCGAAGAGCTCAAAGAAAAAATAAATATAGCAGCAAAAGCTGTTCTGGAAGCATATAGAAGCCTTTAATGGAAATAAACATTTTTGTTTTCCATTTTCTAGCGAGAACGTCTTAGAGAATACCTAAGCATTAAAAAGGAGTTACGGCTTCATAAAATTATCAATAGGGTAATAAGAGTGTTTTTGGGTGCTTCTATTGTATGGGATCAAAATATATAATACGCTTACCAGGAAGATCGAGGAATTTAAACCGGTATCTCCCGGATTTGTTAAAATGTATGTTTGTGGACCAACAGTATATGATTATAACCATATAGGTCATGGAAGAGTATATGTTGTATATGATGCGTTGAAGAGATACCTTGCTCTTAGAGGATACCATGTTCTTCATGTGATGAATATTACTGATATAGATGACAAGATCATTAATAGAGCGCATCAAGAAAAACGTGACTGGAGAGAAATAGCTGAAACATATACGAGAGATTATCTTGAAAGCCTCGGGAAACTAAATGTGAAGGTAGATCTTCATCCCCGAGTAACAGAGCACATTAAAGAAATCATTGAGTTCATCCAAATACTAATAGATAAAGGATACGCATATGTTGCTCCAAGCGGGAGTGTCTATTTTGAAGTAGATAAGTATCCTGAATATGGAGAATTATCTGGGAGAACCAATAAGGAGTTGTGGAGCCAGGAAAAGGAATTTATTAGTGAGAAAAAGAAACCATACGATTTCGCATTATGGAAAGCATGGAAGCCCGGAGAACCACATTGGGATGCTCCATGGGGTAAGGGGAGGCCGGGATGGCATATTGAATGTAGCGTTATGAGTTCTAGGTATTTAGGCAGACAATTCGATATTCATGGTGGAGGAACTGATCTCATATTTCCACACCATGAGAATGAGAGAGCACAAAGTGAAGCAGCATTTGGTGTGAAGCCTTGGGTGAAGTACTGGGTTCACACTGGAATGGTTATGATGGGTAGTGAGAAGATGAGTAAGAGCTTGGGAAACATTATACCATTAAGGGAAGCATTCAAGGAGTGGGGTCCTGAAACACTGAGATTATGGTATTTAACAAGTCATTATAGGAGACCACTAGTGTTTACTGAGGAATCAATAAGACAGGCACAGAAATACTATGAGAGACTTGTATCAGTCACTAATACTATTAAGAAGCTGAGTAGAGAAGCAGTAAGTCTCCATAGGATGAATGATGAAGACTTAAAGATTCTCGAGAAACTATTAGAGATTAGATCAAGATTTCACGAAGCTTTATCGAATGATTTCAACACACCGCAAGCACTAGCTGTGATAAGCGAGTTTATGACTCTAGTGTTTAAGGAGATACAATATAATCCTAAATACATGTTAGTATTAACCGCCTACAAATTATTAAGGGAGTTCAATACAGTACTGGGAGTTCTAGATAAATATTTGGTTGAAACACCTGAAGAACTAGAAACCCTCCTAGATAATGTGATCAATATAGTTGTAGATATTAGAAGGGAGCTTCGTGAAAGAAAACTATATGATCTAGCTGACCGTATAAGAAGTGAGCTAGGAAAACATGGAATAATACTTATGGATCGAGGAAAGGAAACAACGTGGATGAGGAGAAAATAATTGAGTTTATCAGCTAAACGTAAATGGAGAAGTAGCGAAGAAATAGCGCTCCAGTTCCTAGAGCAACAAGGATTTAAGATTATAGATAAACACGTCAAGGTAAAAATAGAAGGTGTAGAAGTATCAGAGATCGATGCTATAGTTGAGGATGAAAAAGGCGAGAAATACGCTGTAGAAATCAAGGCTGGAACAATAGATGTAAACGGTATAAGACAAGCCTATGTTAACGCACAGCTAGTAGGGTATAAGCCCCTCATAGTAGCTAAGGGATTCGCAGATGATTCAGCAGCAGCTTTAGCAGATAAGCTTGGAATCAAGGTTTACCAACTCAAAGACTATTACTTGGTAGAAGCAGAAGAACTAGAGACACTTGTAAAAGCATCAATAAACAATATTATACAAGAACTACTAGACATATTATTGACAGAGAAAAAACTAAGTCCTGAAGAATATGATTTCCTAGAAGAAATTGCTACAACTAAAACAATAAAGGAACTAGCAGATAAACATAACACTACAATAAATGATGTAGCAAGAAAAATAAGGAGACTACAGAAAAAAGGAGTACTAAGCTATAAACATAAGAACTATCAATACCTACGCTTAGAAGCACAACTACTTGTTCTCCGAGAAAACATAAGAAGAATAATAAACAAAATAAACCTCATATTAGATCAAATAAACAGCTCATTAAAAACAATGAAAAACTAACAATAAAATCTTCTAGTAATAAAAATAGGTGTAACATAGTGGATCATTTAGCTATTGCTCCAGCCACAGATACATTTCTCTATCTCACAATTTAATTTTAGAAACAGATTATATAGTGGTTAATTATTAAGTGTATTATTGGCTGTGAGGAGCGCGCCGGAAGAGCATTGAGCCGATCCTAGGTGGCCAGGCTAGGATCGGACGATGACTGAACACTTTTTCTCCGAGCCATTAATTCTTTAGAAAGTCTATTAGGACATATATGCCATAATCACTTTTCAGAGGTGTGGGTATATTCTTCAAACTTGCTTTCTTGAAGTAATCTATTCTATTCAGAATTCTTAGTACTGTATCCGTAAATGCCTCCAAGGTCCATTTATTGAGAAATACTATGAGCTCAGTATCACTATATATGTGAGCCATACCTATTTCCTTCGAGGAAATAACTGGTCTACCATTCATTATTGCTTCTACAAGTATTCTATTTGATTCTGGACTAGCATTCTTTACAATAACTATTGTAGAACGTTTTATGATCTCGGAGACATCGTCGCTATATATACATATAACATTATAGTTTCCCCTACATTCATGAACAATTGGTTTAGAACTAATTATAATGTATCTAGCCTGTAAGCCAAGTTCTCTAAATATTTCTAAAGCATTATAGAATACTTGATTATTTATCCAGTCATCATAGGAAATAATCATCAATGGTTTATCACTATAAATAAGTTCTCTAACCTTAGATACGCGAGGCTCTATCAGCGGTATATATACATAATTACGGCTCCTAACAATAGTCTCCAGATATTCTTTCTCGTAGGGTGTAGTGAATACCAATAAAGTATTTACTCCAAATAATCTTAGTAGGAAAAGGGAAAATCTGAACAAATATAGTTTAAACAACCTTATAAAACCAAATATATGCTTCGGACTCGGAGGTATTATAATTACTGCTTTCCTCGGCGTAGAAATGACTAGGCTGAAAACTAGGGACAGAAACCAAGAATCAACCGGAGAACATATAATGAAACCATGATTATCGGCTCGCTTAACTATTTCTAGAAATAGTTTAAAAAATATTTTAAAACGCTTAACTAGTTCAACGCCCTTAATGTGTTCATAAATACTTGTGAGATCAACGAATTCGACGTTAAAATTCTCCTTTACAAGCTTATCATAGATGAAATCATCTATAAAACTACATTCTCTAGATAAAAATAATACGTTCCTATCAGCCATGTTAGCACCCATCTATGCTAAGTATAGAATAATATGGTTTAAAGATAATATTTTTCCGGGAGCGGAATTGGTAAACATACTTCAACTAAAAAATCAATTGAGAAAAACCATTGCTTCAAAGCTTACATCTAAAGAAATACATGAAGCTATAAGAGATCACCATGCTAGGAGAAAACCTAGACCATGTGGAATGACTATACATACAGGCATAGGATGCAGTCTTAGATGCACTTATTGCTATATAGAAGACATGGGGTTTAATTGGATAGTTAAACCATATCCATTAACAGGTTTACAACTAGTATATGCATTACTGTATAACCCATACTTTGTACCAGGAGAATATGGGACACTAATAGCAATAGGATCAGTAACCGAACCATTCCTCGGAGTAACTCGTGAAAAAACCTTCGAGTACATAGAAGCTATTGCAACCTATCTGAAAAACCCAATACAATTCTCAACAAAAATGTATCTAACCAGAAGAGATGCATATAGATTAAAACAATTAGACCCGGGCATATCTCCACTAATAACAATAATAACTATTAAATACAAGGATAAACTAGAACCACTAGCTCCACCTCCCGAGAAAAGATTTGAGACAATAAAAAATCTTAGAAGCACGGGATTAAAACCGATATTATTCCTTAGACCAATCATACCAGGAATTATAGAGGAAGAATATGTGGAGATCTTGGAGAAAGCTAGGGATAGTGGAGCAGTAGGAGTCGTTGTGGGATCATTAAGGGTTACAAACAGGATCCTAGATAGATTGAGAAAAGCAGGGCTAGATATAGGAGAAATAATTCGTAGGCTCCCTAGAAAACCACGTGGTAGGGAGCAGGTTCCAATAAGTACTAGAGACCTCAAAGAAGAAATAATCAGATATGCTAGAAAAATAGGATTAATAGCCTTCCCAGAAGCTTGTATGGCTAATATTTATACACATGGACGCATATGTTGGAAAATGATATATCATAATATAGTGGTCCCAGGATTAGAGCCTCCTCAGATAAGGATGGATGAATTGAAAAAGATGGCTGAAGAAAACAATGTTGTTCTTAGAAAAATTATTAGGGAAAAATATTTTCTAAAAATGCTTCTTGAAGGAGACCATATTAGTAAAGCATTATTTTCAGAATATGTGAAATGTAGGTTTGGATACTGTGTGAGAATACTTGGATCTAATAGGTGAAGATTATTTCTTAGAAACAAGCTCTTTTAATTTCTCTTGTATACTATTAGCTAACTCAATAATTCTATCCTTATCCATATCACGTACAAAAGTCTTAGTTTCATATAAAAATACTTTTCCAGTCATCTTATCCTTCACTCTTATAATGTCTTTTTCTTTTCCATGATAAATATCTAGTAGTTCTAGCTGTCTCTTAGCCAGCTCCTCTCTAAGTATTATACTTGGTGTCTTAGGCATCGCTATCAGCCTCTATATTCTCAACTAGTTAAATCCTTTAAATCCTAATTGGCTATTAAAACCTTATTGTTATAAATAATATGTTGGTGAACAAATATTTGAAGCTAAGGATCAAATGGGGAAATGGCTCGTTATATACGGAGCTACACGAAGACACATTAATTATTTATTCGTCTAATTTCTCCTTGGAACTAAGACCTAGGACGATTATCATTGATAACTATAGGGGGTATAGGATTGGAGAAGATAATAAAAGAAAATACATCTACGTATATTTAAAGGAAAAAATTAATCCATACGCAACTCCACCACAGATAACACCTGCAAAGAAACCTGTTCTAATAGGGGATTATCAAATAGTATATACTACAACAAAATATGATATATACTATACAATAATCACTCCTGGATACACCTTGTATGAATACGTTATTATCACTAGTGATGAGGTAGGAATAGCATTGTCTAGGAAGAGAGAAACATATTTTGAGGAAACCGATAATAAACTAATTGTTTACCTAGTATAATTAGCTCATATCTATCACTGTACCCCTCGATACTTTACCATACAATATAGCATTTACAGCATTCTCGACATCAAATCCCGATACAATAAATACCGGTATCTCTAAATTTTCTGAGAGATCAGCCATATATTTTACCTTTCCATAAATACTTCCCGTTTCATCCATATACATTGTCTCATTAAGTCTTGAAAGAACAGTATCTATATTACTCTTGTCTATTCTAGGTATTAATTCTGCATCATCACATTTTTTAGGATCACAAGTATATACTCCTTCAACATCAGTTAACAAGACTATTCTAGAAACATTTATATATTTAGCAAGAATGGAGAAAACCTCTTCAGTCGACATTATCCTAACAACTTCATTCTCGTCAATAATACACTCACCATAAATGCTTGGAATAATATTATTACGTAACAAATACTTTAACGGTTTAATAAATGATTCAAAACCTTTTACACCTCCATATATTATTGCTGAAGTCTGCATGGTTGAAACAAGCAATCCATGATCTAATAAGTAGTCAACTATTATAGAATTTAATAATCGAGTAACTCTATGACAATTAACTAGTAAAATCTTCTTATCATACATCTTATATTTTTCAACGACGAAATGAGCGAAGCTTCCGCCACCGTTTCCAAGCAATATACTGGTTTTTCCATAAACACTACTCAGAATATCAACAGTTTTCTTTAGAGCAACATAGTTTATGCTATAAGGCTTATCTTTATATGTAATAAAGCTCCCACCCAATTTGACAAAAACAATATTGTCATGATCACTGCTAGTATTCAAGTATAACACCTAAGTTATTTCATGATAATTTTACTTATAAACTAATACAATATAATGAGGCAATAAATAAATTAATGATTATATTACAACAATAATCATGCTACATATCCATAGCCGAGGAAACCTTTTTCATTTATAACCGGAAAAATAAGGATTAGAAGAATAATTTAGCACATTAATATGTGATGAGTAACGTGTATGCTGAAGAATAAAAGTACTTTAGGGTAGTTGATTTTGGTGTCCGAAATAGCTGAAAAGATCAGGAAAGTATTAACCTATCAGAACGGATTGTTGCTTCTATTACTCATAAATATTCTTTTATTGTCAACAGCAATTTTTTCGTGGAACTACTATGATGTTAGATATTTTCTTGAATGGGCAGATGTAGTCAGGGATCATGGAATATTATTTGTATATAAATATGCTAGAAAAGTTGCTTACCCGCCTATTGCAGTATTAACTTTTGTATTACCACATCTCCTAGCAACATCTATTACCACGTCTCTTCCGATTATAAGATTGATTGATAAATTACCATTAATCATAGCTTTTAACTTGATCTTTATCTTTTTAAGAAATAAGCATGGTTTAAAAACAGCTTATTATTGGTTAGCCAACGCTGTTCCCTACCTTGTAATATTGGTTTATCAATTTGATCTCTTACCAGCACTCTTCATACTCTTAGCTGCATATGAGCTTGCTAAACCTAGTAGAAACCCTGTTAAAGTAGCAGTTTACCTTGCATTAGCTATTCTTTATAAACAAATACTGATATTCTTGGCATTAATACCTTTGATAATCTACTATAAAGAGAAACGATTTACAGACTTGAAAAAATATGTTGTTACAGGAATAGCTGTAGCATCTATAGTTATTCTACCATTCTTTGTTGTGGATCCTTATGCTTTCATCTATAAAGTCCTCATATATCATTCTCAAAGGTATCCTCAAGAGCTTAGTTTATGGGCTATACCATTATACCTGTACAACTATGATTATACCAGGTTGCCTTCTTGGATAACTGTCACATGGCTTCCAATATATGTGGTTGCTTTGGTATTCTATTTTGTTAAAATTATAAAGATTGATAGATTTGATGAATCAATCATCTACAAGTACTTTGTGATATATATATTGATGACGTTAATCGTCAATAAAGTTAATAATTTAGGTTATTTAACATGGGCTTTACCATTATTAGCAATAATAATTAACAGCAAGAATAGCATGCTCGATGGATCAAGATTTTTATATATTGCTATATCGTGGATCGAGGGAATACTATATCCTTTTGTAACGTTATTTGCAGCAGCAGTTGTTTATGGTTCGGTATTAATAATTGAGGATTTATCATATTATTCCGCATTATGGGCTATAGAGAGATCTATTGATAGAACAACATTTGTATTCTCATTCATAGATTATATGAGAGTGTACTTCTACAATTTCTTCGAAGCCTTATATCGTGGAATGGGTATATCAGCCACAATATTTACACTACTATACAACTGGTACTTAGCCTATACTCTCTACAAAATATACAAGTATTATCCATGAGAAAATTTTTCTAGCATTAATGATTAATTATGAAACTCGGATCTAAATATATTTATCTACATAATTATTAAAGAGTGATTATAAAATGCTCTACTTCATAGGCTTAGGTTTATCAATAAAACATTTAACTCTAGAAGCAATTGATGCGTTGAGAGATGTGGAGAAAATATATGTTGATACATATACTAATATTGTGCCGGATTTCTCGCTTGACAAACTAGTTAGTCTAGTGGGTGAAGAAAAAGAATTTGTGATGGCTAAAAGAGAGTTTCTCGAGGGGAAAAACATACATTTTATCGTTGAAGAAGCATCTAAGAAAAATATCGCTATTCTTGTTCCAGGAGATCCCTTCATAGCTACTACTCACGACGCCATAAGGGTTGAAGCATTAAGAAGAGGGATAAAGGTAAAGGTTATTAATGGTTTATCTATTTATTCATTAGCTCCTTCAAGAACAGGTCTTCAAGCCTATAAATTTGGTAAAACAGTGACTCTGGTTTATCCTGAATATTTTAAACCATATTCTACTATTGAAACAATATATGATAATCTAGATAGAAACCTGCATACTCTTCTTCTCCTAGACTTAAAGATTGAAGAAAACAAGGCTATGACTATTCCCGAAGCAGTCGATATACTTATTGATCTGGATGAAAGAGGGGTTTTAGAAAATATTATAGGAGTGGGCTTAGCACAACTAGGATCGTCTATGGAGAAAATAGTTGCTGATCGATTAGCTGATTTGAAAAACTATACTTACCCCCCGCCTCCCCACTCTATAATAATCGTTGCTAAGCCCCATCCCATCGAGCTTGATAATCTACACTATGTTTGTGGATTGCCCGAACATATTTATCGAAGATACAGTGTTTCAAAGACTTATCCATAAACTTTTAATTTCCAGATAACTTATATTATTGAGATAAATTGGACATGGTGTCCAATATGAAGAAGCTAATCGTATACTTACTATTACTGGCAATACTACTTTACCCAGCTTATACTGGAGCAATAAAACCCAGCATCTCCAGCATTATAGTAACAGATGCTCTAGATAGAACAGTAGTTTTAAACAAAACACCCGAAAAAGTAGTATCATTAGCTCCAAGCATAACTGAGGCATTATTCTATCTAGGATTACAAAAATTCATTGTCGGAGTCGATAACATATCATACACCGATCCATATTTTGACATCGAAGAATATGTTAAAAACCACAATATCACACCAGTCGGAGGATACTGGTGGAGTGCAGTCTCCATCGAGAAAATACTAGCGTTGAACCCGGATATAGTGCTTGCTGACAAAGGAGCGCATAAACCCTTACTAAACGTGTTAGAACAATATAATATCACAGTAGTATACCTCAATGGAGGCTCAGCTAAATCTATACAGGATATATATTCTGACTTGGGTATTATTGCACAAATATTCAATGTATCAAGTGATAAGATTTCAGGATTCATAAATGATCTTGAAACAGAAATCAATAAGTACCATAACTTAATCGCTGAGAAAGGAGCAATTAAAGTATTAGTTGTCGTAGGAATTTATAATGGAATATGGGTTGCAGGTAAATCAACATTCATAGATGACCTATTAAGCAGGCTAGGACTAATCAATGCTGCAGAAACAATTGGTTGGAAAGCAGTAAATATCGAAACTATTGCTGAATGGAATCCAGACATAATACTGGTTACAAGCACTGGGATCGATAATGAATCTCTGAAAAACGCTGGATTATATGATCTAGGAGTCCCCATAGTATTGCTTAATCAAACAATAACCGATGCACTAAGCAGGCCAGGCCCCTTAATAATCAATGTACCAAAACTGATCTATAACATTATAGATGAACATTTTGGAGGCAACGCAACGACAACTACAACCACTACAACAACTACTACGACAACAACCATTACCACTACGACCAAAACCAGTATAGAATCACCAACTACATCTTCACCAAGCAGTCCTACACAAACTTCTACAGAGAATAAAGAGGGAGAGAAAGGAACAGATTATATAACGATAACTATACTGGTCGTCTCAGCATTCATTATAGGCTTACTAATAGGTTACGCATTGTTTAGGAAAACAAGGTGATTAATTGAGCCATGTATACTAGGACAAAATTTGTTTTAATCTCTACTTTTTTACTCATCCTATTATTTATAACAATATATTTTTCCATATATGAAGATCATCCAGTAAACGATCTTGTTTTAAAATATAGGTTTTATAGAGTGATCGAAGCTGTTACAGCTGGTTTTGTACTTGGATTTGCTGGAGCATATTTACAGGCTAGTCTAAGAAACCCGCTTGTAGACCACTATATTCTAGGTATTGGTAGTGGAGCTCTTTTCACTGTTTATTTAGCTTACCTATTATTTGCATCTGTTCAGCTGATAGTTTATTCTTCAGTAGCTATTATTGGAGGATTAACTGCATTAGCGATCACAGTACTTATTGCTGAATCTATTGGGGGAGGAGCAACATCTTATGTATTAGCAGGTCTCGGCGTCAACTCATTATTTTCAGGCTTATCTGTTCTATTATCATACTTTATATTAACAGTTAACCCATACGCATTATACTTACTTGTAGGATCATTCATTGTTGCAACTCCTTCTTATATCCCAATAATACTTGTCTCCCTCATACTTGTTGCAACCGGTTATTTCCCACTAGCTAAGCCATTAAATGCTCTTATACTCGGTGATGAATATGCTTATCAACTAGGATATAATCCTAGAATATATCGTTTAGCAACTATTCTAATAGCTGGAATATCTTCTTCACTTATAGTTAGCTGTTTTGGACTCATCGGTTTTCTAGGATTAGTAGCACCACATATTGCTAGGTTATTGATAAAAAGCAGTGATAACCGATACGTATTGTTTTTATCAGGTCTACTAGCCTCAATACTATTATTGATAACCGATGATATCTCTAGAATACTCCTAGTATCCGTGACAGGAGAAGTTCCCGCGGGAGCAATAGTATCAGTTTTTGGCGCACCATTTTTTCTCTTCCTCATAGTTTCTCGTAGGAGAGGTGGGGTAAGATAATAAGATTTGAAAATGTAACAGTAAAATATGGAGGAGTGATCACTGCTCTTAAAAACATAGATATTACTATAAAAGACAACGTGGTAACATGTATTATGGGACCTAATGGTGCTGGAAAAACAACGTTGTTAAAAACAATTGCTAAAATAACAAGTTATGATGGATCAATATATATTGATGGAAAAGAACTACGTGAATACCCTCTCAGAACTATTTCAAAGCTAATATCTTATGTTTCACAAATAGAAGCTGTAGACATACTATCCCTAACCGTTAAAGAAGCATTATTAACAGCTAGGTACCCAGTATCTAAAGCTTTCTTCGAGACATACGAGGATCTTAGAATAGTGGAGGAGGTTTCAAAAATGCTACAAATAAATAATCTACTTGATAGAAGACTCAGCGAGCTAAGCTCCGGAGAGCTGCAAAGAGTTGTGCTGGGTCTTGGACTCGTTAAGAAGCCGAAGTATCTATTATTAGATGAACCAGATAACCATATGGATCTAAACTATAAAGCTCGCTTAATAGAATGGATCAGGGATTGGAGAAGGTTTTCAAACATTTTATTAACAACACATGATATCATGTTCGGCACCGATGTAGGTGAATATTTCATAATACTAGATAGAGGAACGCCTGTCTTTATTGGAGATAAGGATGACTTATTAAAACACTATACTATCTTAGAAAAAATCTATGGAGTCAAGATCGCTAAGATAAGTGTTGATGGCAAAACTCGTTTAATACCATTATATGAAGTAATATCATAGAACCTTATATAGAGAAAACAATGCTATTGAGTCATAAATGTATTTTCGATAATGATTCCATAGGATAAACAATGAATTATTCCCAATAAGATCTTTGATCAGCTTCCTATATTTAATAGCTAGTTCTTCAGGTAATCCTGGAATATTTATTTTATCTCTAATAGTATATCCTGTGATTTCTAGGGAGTAAGGATCCATTGTATGAATTACTATGTAGTCTCGGAATCTTAGGATCTTATACTTTATGTTTTCCAGGATCTCTTGTGGGAAACTATTTATTGAGACAAGAACTTGTTTTCCTAAGATATACCTATTAATTACTAGTCCTTGCAATGTTTTGGAGACTTGCTCGCTTATGCAAACACTATAATTTGTTTTATGAAGAAAACCTTTATCCACTAATTTACTAATACTACTACGAGTTTTTCTCTCAGTGTATCCCAGTGTTTTATGTACAAATACTCTTCCAGCACATTTGTTCTCATAATATAATAGAATAATGGATAAATACTTGATCTTATCCCGTTCACTTATTCCAGGTAATTCATTGATTAGCCTGACTAATTGATCCATATCTATACTATTCAAGCCTTACTCCCAAGAAGCTTTATAGCTTCACTTGTATCCACTATTTTAGCGCCATAGTTTTTCTCCATATATTTTAAAGCATATTCGTGGTCTTCTCGGCTGAAGGCTGCTACAGCGTCTTTTACAACGTATATATTGTATCCATAATAGAATGCATCCCATGCTGTGTGTAAGACACATATATGTGTATGTATTCCTGTTAAGAATACTGTGTCTATTCCTAGGTCTCTCAATAACATGTCTAGTCCTGTGTCTCTGAAGCCACTATAGCTTCTCTTATATAATACGTAGTCCTTACTTGTTGGTTCAAGTTCTCTTATTATTTTTGATTCATCACTACCTATTAATGCGTGTTCACCCCATAGTTTGAGTTCGTGGTCTACTGGGAAGTGTCTATCAGCAACATATATTACTGGGATATTATTGTTTCTCGCAGTATCTATTAGTTTCCTAATGTTTGGAACAATTTTTTCAGCATCAGGACTCTTAAGTCTTCCATGAACGAATTCTTCAAGCATATCAATAACTATGAGTGCGGGCTTCATAGGATATCACCTCTACGAGAAAAATATTGTTTTCCAAGAATAACTATTTAGAGATAAGCCTTTATATTATATTATTCTACGGGGAACAATGAATTTTTTCCCATTATATTCTACTATCATTGTTTTCCCTGTCTTTAATAGTTTATCTAGTATTTCTTCGTAGTCTACATCTTTCTTATCAGCTATGTATTTTAAATAGTCGAGTCTTATTGGGTGAACATTTATTGTTTTTAAAACTTCTTCTACAAGGTTTTCCGAGAATTTAAATAATGGTTGCTCGGGATAATTCAGTATTTCTACTCTATTCTCTCCTAGTTTCTCAGTGAAAATATTGTATGCGATCAAGAAATCATCCTTATCGGGAATAGTAACGAATTTTTCTGCTGGAGGCCTTATGGGTGCTTGAATATATGCTTTATCAAATCTTATATTTGAGAGATAATCCGCTATCCCCTCGTATTCTTCAATACTAATATTTATGTTTTTGACAAGCATTGTTTCAGTCAATAATTTTCCACGGTATCTCTTTGAGAAATCAATTATTCCTTCGAGAATTCTTTCAAGCGATAATTTAGGGTGGGGTCTGTTAAGTTTTCTCCAAGTTTTCTCGTTTACAGTATCTATTTTTACAGAGACGATATCAAATAATAATAAGTCCTCAACAACATCCTCCCTATATATTAGGGAGGCATTTGTAAATATTGCTAATGGAACATTTATCCTCTCCTTAATCAACTTAGCCTCTAATCCAAGATTTTTATCAAGAGTAGGTTCGCCATTTGGAACAAAAGATACTACATCAGGCTTCTTCTCCTCAACCCCTCTAACAACAACCTCAACAAGCTTATGGGGGTCATAGTAACTTCTTCTATCAATAATTAGCCTAGTCGTCCGTCCAGCCTGGCAATACACACAGCTATAACTACAATACTTATTATAAACATTATTAACACCCAAACTCAATCCAAGCCTCCTAGAAGGAATAGGTCCAAAAACAATACTCTCCACAACCATTACTATCTCACCAATACCAAGCCATGAATTTATCCCTAACATAATCCACATAAACAAAAATAATTGTTTCCAAAAACACAGCAAAACATGATATTATTGCTTCGTAAACCAAACCCCTAGAACTCCCCGGTTTCATCAATTATAAAAACCAAAACACTTCCTGGAAAGGGGGCTATTTAAGAAATGATCGGGGATAAATTCTTGGAAACCCCCTGGTTCCCATAAACACGGTCAAGAACCAAGAAAACAAAACTTCATCTTCCCAATAATAAGCATATAAACCTCCCCTAATGCTTCATAATAAGCATTCCGGATCCTCCCACTAATCAAGAACAATAGATAGCTCAGCGGGCTCAACACTAAATACAAGTATAAACTCTATGAAAGGTTCAATTCGGAAATAACAGTCTATGAGGGGATCATTAGATCATAGTTATTCCCGAATTTAATCAAAAATTATGAAAAACTTATCGTTACGTCATTACAGCTAGTTGTTTATGTTGAGGATTTAAGGCATTAATAGCATATTTAATTGTTTCTGGGAGACCAAATATTATTAGATGATGAGCGACTTCGGTGTTGAGCCTATGCGATGAAGAACCGTGTGAGGGCTGATGCTCTATTTTATAAATCTACACGGCATTATATTGGCTTATTTTGTTTTGCTAGGAATGTGTTTTTTTGTTATTAATACCTCTACGTGTGGTTTCTCGGCTATTTGTTTTATGTCTTCTTTTATTTCTACTGGATCACCGTATACTATATATGCACATGTTAAATGTGCTCTATTCTTTTGCAGAAATGTATGTATTGCTTGGATTGAGCCTGGAACATATATTGATTCTATGAGCAAGACCTTGTTTTTCCTGGAAAGACATCTTCTACTTATACATAGTGGTCTAGCTCTATATGCTTCTTTTAAAACCATACATATACTGTCGGATTCAATATATGATGGGTCTGCGAGGCAAACATTGTTTCTAGTATATAGTGATGCTAGGAAAGCTATTGTAGCAGAGTAAGAATCTGGTAGAGAAATTATATCTGTTATATTATTCTGCCTAGCAATTTCTGATGCTTTATAAGCTGCTAATTCAAGTATGCCTCTATTGCTGAGGATGGAGATAGGATCAGTTATTTCATAACTAATCTCCCTAACTATTTCATCAAGTATTCCTGCATCCTTAATCTTCTGCAGTATCTTTATTGCTGTTTGTTTTTCAGGTATAGTTTTTAACATATAGTATTTCCACAAAGTCTGCATTGGTATACCGAGTTTTTCTTCAAGCTTTCTAAAAGAATAAAATGAAGCTAGAATCCTTAAAAGCTCTAGCAACCTCCTCTTAGGATTCTTCTCAATTTCTTCATCTATTGGTGCTGAATTATTCAATTTTTGACAGCCCTTTTCCCTATAAATTTTCCATAAATAAACCTCTATTACACTTTAAAATATGTAAACCGAGATAAAATATGTTAACACTGTAGTAGGCTTATATGATACTACATTTAATGAACTATCTGCATCAACAATAAACTCCTATAGATTTACTCATCCTTATATTATTAGATATCTAAGATAACTCATGAACCCCGTCAAAGGGGAGGATCCATATGGCCAAGGCAAGGAAATCCAAGAAGAAAGGAAAGAAGGAAGAAGAGAAACCTAAAGAAGAGTAAGTTTAGTACTCTCCCATAAAATATTTATCCTAGCTTTTTTCTAGAATCCCTCCATGATTTTATCTGTTCATACCTGTAATTAATTTCATATTTATCCGATTTATCTGATTACGAGTTTTCATAAACTTCCTCTTACAGGTTGGGGTTTAGTTCCTGTGTTAAGGAAAGTATTTATTAAGATCAATTAATTCTTCAGTTTAATTCTTTGCTTAGATTGGTTTATATAATAGAACAAGCTAATAGTTTTCTTATCTATCTGTAATTTTATGAGAATTTACACTTGTTTATAACTTGTTAAGTTTTACTTTTTTGTTGGTGGAAAATGAATGGTTATAGGTCATAGTAGAGATATATACCTAAGCGAGAAGTTGAGGACTATTGAGCCTTCAAAGAAGAGTGTAGCTGAATTATTGGAAGCAATGGCTGATACTGCTTATCAGGGGAGAGCTCTTGGAGAAGCTTATAGGATATTGAAGAATATGATTAGGAAAAACAATAATACGATATTCTTAGGACTTGCTGGATCAATGAGTACAGCTGGTATGTGGAAACTTATTAAGTGGCTTGTTGAGGAGAGAATAGTGGATGTAGTTATTTCTACTGGGGCAAATATTTCTGAAGACATATATGAAGCTATGGGGAACTACTACTATAAAGGCTCACCGATGGTTGATGACTCAGTATTGTTCAAGCTTAAAATTGATAGGTTCTATGATGTATATGCTGATGAACTCAAGTATAGGGAAATGGAGGATCTTATAAGAGAATTCATTGAAACACTTGATAACAACAAAACATATTCTACAATGGAGTTCTTATACTTGTTTGGAAAATATCTTGATGAGAAAGGAATAGACTGTATAGTATCAGCAGCTTATAGATCTGGTGTTCCAGTGTTTTCTCCAGCAATAGTTGATAGTGGATACGGTATAGCTTCTATATTAGCTAAGCGTAGAGGTCACAGTATAGTTTTAGATATGGTTAAGGATTTCGAGCAAATTGTAGAAATTGGACAACGATCCAATAAATTATCAGCAATATATATTGGTGGAGGAGTTCCAAAAGATTATGCTAATCTCGTAACTGTTATGCAGATGCTTCTAGCCGAACAAGAAGGAATAGGAGACTATAATAAGGGATTCGAATACATAATTCAGATCACTACTGATGCTCCTCAATGGGGAGGATTATCTGGAGCAACACTAGAAGAAGCAATTAGCTGGGGCAAAGTTAAATCCAACGCTAAGAGAAGAACAGTCTATGTAGACGCTACAATAGCATTACCATTAATTGTTCATGGACTAATAGATGAAGGAATTAAAAGAATCAATCCCCCCGATCTAAGCTGGCTATTCACAAATATAAATGATTAGTTAAGAGGTGAGATTATATGGATAACACCCTAATAGATCCTAGGATTATAGGTAAACATGTATACGGAAACCTATATGAAATACCAGAAGAAATCGCTGGAGACGAAGAATATCTTAGAAACGTGGTTGTAGAAGCGGCTAAACTAGCTAATATGACTCTACTAGAGGTTAAATCATGGAAGCTAGGCGGTGAAAAGGGAGGAGTATCAGTAATAGCACTGGTCCTTGAGAGCCACATAGCAATTCATACATGGATAAACTACCGCTACGCCACAGTCGACGTATACACGTGTGGAGAAAAAAGCGATCCATGGAGAGCATTCAACTATATCGTGGAAAAACTGAAACCAAAAGAATACACAGTAAACTATGCTGATAGAACACAGCTCTTAAAACAATAAAAATAATCAAATTTATAAAAATACATAATATTTTCCCTAACCAGCTTCTTTATTTTTCAGCTCTAATACTCAGCTAATAGATGGATTGCTTAATCAAGAATATTTTAGAAACAAATATCTCTGCTCGGATGATCCGATAATATAATTATATTATTTGTACGAATTATTTATTGCTTCTTCACTATTAATTCAACTATTCTCCTCACCATGTTCAACCATTCACTGGGTCCACGCCTACATGTTATGGCTATGTTGTTTTTGTTGCTAAGTTCCTGGATAATATCTTCTCTACAGTTTAGGAGTATAGAGTAATCCGTTGTTTTAAGCATTGATATATCATTGTGTCCGTCTCCCACGCCTATTGTTACTATGTTTTTATTGAAAATCTCTTTTATGATCTCAATTATTTGCTTAGTTGCTAAGCCTTTATCATGGTTTCCAGTTATAAGGTATATGATTCCAGAACCTGTTGAAACATTTAAGCCTCTAACTCTGATCTCTTCAATTATATTATCAATTATTTCTCCCTTAACTAATGGGTGGAACAGGTACGAGTATTCGCGTTTCAGAGCCAATATTGATTGCTCTATTGGTAAACCTGTTAGTTCAGAGAATTTCTGTGGTGTAAAATCTTTGAGCCACAATATTTTTTCCTTTGTCTCCTCAATTATATCAGCTATCTTCTGCTCGATAATACTTGTTTTTAACCCGTTTACTATTATAATGTATTTATCAATTAAGATGTACCTATGTTTCTTAAGCACATTATGAATCAGCGAATTCTTACCAACAAGTTTTTTGGGGATGAAAATTGCTGCCCCATTCTCTACTATGAATATTGTTTTGTCATGTAAACCCCATTTTTTAATATAGTATTCGATCTCGTATCTTGTCTTCGAAGAATTTAGGATTAGTAAAATATTGTTTTTTAAAACATATTTTATAGCATCAATACTTTTCCTATAATCATATGTTTTATCAAGTAAGCAACCATCCATATCTGATATAATTACTATTCTCTTCTTATTCATAGCTGGTCACACATTGAAATATACTATTTTTGCCGAAATATGAATAGTGTTAAAACATTGTTGATATATAGATATTATTACTTGGAGGGATTGGTATGAGGGTTGAAATGCCAAGGTATATGGAGAGATTTGGAGCGGTTAGGTTCTATGATGTTCAGCGAGTATTGGAGCTTAGTGGTGGTAAAACAAGTGATTTCGGCGGAGAAGTTCCGGGAACAATTAATGTGAGCAGTAGTGATATTGAGGAAATAGAAGCTAATATGACAATTATTGTTCCAGTGAAGAATGAGAACCCCAAAGTCCTCGAGGGTGTGTTGAGTGGAATACCTCATGATGCATTTGTGGTTGTTGTATCTAACAGTAAGCGTGAACCAATAGATAAGTATAGGATTGAGTTAGATACATTGTTTCAATTCTATAGATTAACACGTAGACCTTTAATGGTTGTTCACCAAAAAGACCCCGTGCTTGGACAAGCGCTCAAAGAAGCTGGTTATCCATATATTGTTGGAGATAATGGATACGTGAAGGATGGTAAAGGTGAGGGAATGATTGTAGGATTATTACTGGCTAAGTATCTGGGTAGGAAATATGTTGGATTCATTGATTCAGACAACTATATTCCAGGAGCTGTTAACGAGTATGTCCACATATATGCTGCTGGATTCTACATGGCTAAATCACCATTTGCAATGGTTAGAATCAAGTGGCCCTATAAAACAAAATTTGTCGGTAAAAGATTCTATTTCCGTAGGAGGGGAAGGGTTTCAGAAATAACTAATAGATACATGAACCTGTTAGTTGCATCAATCACAAAGTTTGAAACTGATATTATAAAAACAAGTAATGCCGGAGAACATGCTATGACTCTGGAACTAGTTGATAGAATAGGTTATTCAAGCGGTTTCAGCATTGAACCATACCAGATTGTTTATATGCTCGAGGAATATACTGGTTTAAAACAAACTAGATTCCCGGAGGTCATGAAGAATACTATTGAGATTTTCCAGATAGAACCACGTAATCCTCATATTCATGAAGAGAGGGAGGAAACACATATACCTGAAATGATCAAGCAGAGCCTGGCAACAATATATCATAGTAGATTAGCTGATGAATTCTTAAAGAATAGGATACGTGAAGAATTATTGGCTAGGAGAGCTATAAGCCGTGATGAAGAGATACCTGAACCTGTAAAGTATCCTCCATTGATAGAGGCTGATGCTCGGAAAATATTTAAGATTCTGGAGGAGAGTAGTGAGACTCTTATCATGAAAGAATATTAGCATAGATTTTCTATTCTTAACGTTATTTTAAATACGTGTTTATTTCATACTTATTTGTATATACCCACACTATTCCCACTATACCGTATATTATATGTAAATATGGAGGCAATCGATATATATACCTGATATTGATATAAACATATATTGAGAACATAATGTATTGGTGTTCTAGATGACAGAAATACCTGCTTCACTATATGAAAATGACCCAACTTATCAAATGGCAGTTAAACAATTAAGAGAAGCAGCCCAATTACTAGGCTTGCCAGATGAGATCGTAGAAGTACTGAGACATCCTGAAAGGTTAATACAAGTTAAAATACCTGTTAGAAGAGATAATGGCAAAATCGAAGTCTATCTCGGATGGAGATCTCAGCATAACAGTGCTCTAGGCCCCTACAAGGGTGGAATACGCTACCGTGAAGACGTAACACCTGGTGAGGTAGTAGCATTATCTATGTGGATGACTTGGAAGAATAGCTTAGCAGGAATACCATATGGTGGAGGAAAGGGAGGTGTAAGAGTAAACCCCAAGCTACTGAGCCAGCGTGAACTAGAAGAGCTCAGCAGAAAATATTTTGCTGCATTAGCTAGAAATGTTGGTCCAGACGTAGATATACCAGCTCCAGACGTATATACTAATCCACAAACAATGGCTTGGTACTTTGACGAATACAGTAAAATTGTCGGATACAATGCATGGGGAGTCGTAACAGCTAAACCAGTAGAATTAGGAGGACTACATGCACGCACAGTATCAACAGGTTATGGAACAGCCTTAACAGCACGCGAAGCAGCTAAGAGATGGATTGGGGGAATTGAAGGTAAAACCGTAGCTATACAGGGATTCGGCAATGTTGGTCAATACGCTGCTAAATACCTCAAGGAGTGGGGTGCAATAGTTGTAGCCGTCAGCGACCGTAGTGGTGGAATATATGATCCTAACGGAATAGATGTTGAAGAAGCAATGAAGGTTAAGGCGGAAACTGGCAAGGTAACGAATTATAAGAAAGGAAATGTGAAGATAATCAGTAATGAAGAACTATTAGAGTTAGACGTAGATATACTCATACCAGCAGCAACCGAGAACGTTATAACCAAGGCAAACGCTGACCGTATCAAAGCCAAAGTTATAAGTGAAGGAGCAAATGGGCCAACAACTCCTGAAGCCGAAGAGATCCTTCATAAGAAGGGCGTAGTAATCGTACCAGATATTCTAGCGAATGCAGGAGGCGTAACAATGAGCTGGATTGAATGGAGCCACAACCGTATGGGATGCTGGTTAACAGATGAAGAAGCACTAGCTAGACTAGACAGAATAATGACCCATAACTTCAACCGTGTATTCGATGATTGGCAGAAGAAATTCAGTGATTACCCAATGAGAGCAGCCGCATACGCAATCGCTGTAGATCGCGTAGTTCGTGCAATGAAGCTAAGAGGATGGATCTAAGTCTCTTAAACCCATATTTTTTCTCCGCTTAAAAACAATTTTTCCATCGCGTGTCCTGATCTCCTCTACTCTATGAAAAGGAATCATGTCTTCTCCAACAATAATGTATCCTCTCCGAATATCATCAATGAATTTTCCGGGAATAGGCCTAAGTTCTTCCTCCCCATCGACTCTGTAACGTATATAAACAATATAATCTTCTTTTCTACCGCTGAAAAACAATTTTTTAAGCCAATACTCTATTTCACCCATTCTCTTAGGCATTCAAAACCCTTCTTAAGTATTAATATTATGGAGTCTCAGTTTTTGGCTCAATTATTAGGGGGGCCAAGTTTTCAAGAGCATAACCTATTTTTCTACGAGCAGAAACTAGTAGTCTCCATAAAGTACCTCTTGAAATACCCATTTTAACAGCTGCTTCCTCCTGGGTTAAACCATGACCGTAAACAAGTCTATACGCTTCGAACTCGTCAGGCTCTAAAATTATTGGTGGAGATTTCTGAGCTGGTAAACCATTAACTAACGGTACCCATGTTATTTTCCCACTAATATCAAATCTAACTATTCTAGGCTTCCTAGGCCTCCCTACTCTCCATCCCATTCTTCTGCCAGGCATGATTCTATCTCCTCATAATAAAAATAAATATACAATACCAACTTAATGTCTTCTTTTAATAAATAATTCTAGGAGCCATTCTAGAATGTTTCTAGCTGTTTCATTAATTATTACAGATGATCTCAAAGCATTCCTTGCTCTTTCAACGTATTCGTTCATCTTTTTAACACTATAATCTAAACTACCTGTTTCCCTTACTATACTCTGAACTCTCCTAATATCTTCGTCTGTGATTTCTTCGGGTTTCCTCTTATCATATAGTTCTTCTAGAAACTTTTTATCATCAGCATCTGCGAACTGATACGCTTTAACTATAAGTAATGTTTTCTTCTTCTCTCTAACATCGCTTCCAACAGGTTTACCTGTAACCTTTGGATCACCATACAATCCCAGTATATCGTCTTGTAGCTGGAAAGCTATGCCTGCTGGTAAAGCATATTGTGAAAGCTCCATTAGTAATTCATTATTGTACATTAGAGAAGCTATTGCTCCAAGATGTAAAGGTAATTCTACAGTATAGGATGCTGTTTTTAACATGTGTATATTATAGACATCATCTTCAGATACTTTCTTTAGTGGTGTATTAGCTATTAAGACGTCGAGGAATTGACCATAAGCTACTAATCGTACACCCCTAGTATATGTTTTAATTAATTCTTTTAATGCATAATCAGGCAAGTTAAGCCTAGTAAACATTGAAACAGCCAGCGATTCTAGATAATCTCCAACAATTATTGCTTGTGAAACACCGTAGTGTTTGCATCGACTAATAAGTCCTTCTTCTCTACATTTCCTATCAAACCATACATGAACAGTTGGACCACCTCTCCTAATCTCGTCTTCATCCATTATATCATCATGCACCAATAGGTAGCTCTGCAAAAACTCTATTCCAGCCATTAAATACTTTATCGAGTCAATATTGCCATAACCCCATTTTCTGCTCCAATAACCAATTAGTACAAGAAATGCTCGAAGCCTCTTCCCCCCTCTCAAGGTATAATCCCTAGAAATAAAGGGTATATCAACAACTTTACTAGAAACACCTTTAGCTTCAACATCTACTTCGTCAAAGATTTCTTGGAGAGTCTTATTCGTGACTCTCCTAGCAAATTCTAAAAGTTCCATATAGTTATCCATTATCACCACCAGTAATACGTATACATGAACAAGATATAAATAATAAATGATTCTAGTGGAAACCATTACTTATCCTAAGATTTCTTCTTAACAATATCTTCTAGTTCTCTGAAGACACTGAGTTTTCTCTTCTCACCTAATAGTTCCCAAATAATACCTTTAGGCTTGGGAGGCCTTGGCTCAACAATGTGGATCCTAGTAGGAGTCGCTATTATATCCACTGTTAAGTCATGTGGTTCTAAAGGAACATGATCAACTATTTGTATATCATGAACCGTTGTAACAACATATACTTGTTCATCAATCGATCCTATTTCGCGTAGTATAGCGTATTCTAGTTCTGCATAACCACCTCCTTTACCAAGTCTACCGCCCCTTCTATCCACTGCGACACAACCTGTCACAATAAGGTCTACCATGGGTATTTCGCGTAGAGAAATCTTTCTTCCATAAATAAATGCTCCTCTAATAGTTGATGCATAACTGTATTTTGTAGATGGAATTTTTGATGGGTCAAGTAATAGAAATCCTTCTCTCAGCCTAGGAGTAGCCATTATCAGTTTCTTACCATTCATTAAAGCATAGTATCTGAGAGGTTTTTGTGGACTATCAGGATTAGCCTTTATAACTTCTGCTTTCTCCCATATATCTAAAGACTTTATCTTCAAAGCAGCTTGTTCTGCACCAACAAAATTCGGTATCCTACCATATACTGGTCTAGGAAATCTAGCTGTGTTTTTCATCTCCATAATACTCCATATATGCTCTCTTATCTTCTTCTTCAGTTCTTTTATATTATTCATTGCAAAACAACCCATGCATTAATAATGCACTAAATTTTTTATAGATCAAAAATATTATTTCTTAGTAAAAATATAGAGTGCTACTATAATAATTGTCAAAACAAAATAATTAACCATAGGTATTCAAATAATTATGCATATATGTTTATTTGAGGCGACAAAAAGTGAAACCTATTCTTCAGGTTGCTCTGGATGTTGATGACTTGTTTAAAGCATTAAGCTTATCTACACGTATAGTTGCTGAGCTTGGATGTGGGAATATATGGATGGAAGCAGGGACTCCGCTCATAAAGGCTTGGGGCAGGATAGGAGTTGATGTTTTAAAGAAATCCACTAATTGCTTCGTTGTAGCTGATACTAAGACTATGGATACCGGGGCGTTTGAGGGTGAAATAGTTTTGAGTGCTGGTGCTGATGCATACACTGTTCTCGGCTTAGCTGATGACTCAACAATAAGGGAATCCATAGATAAGGCACATGAATATAATAAGCTTTTAATTGTGGACTTGATAAATCATCCTAACCCATATAAAAGAGCTCTAGAACTTGACAGGCTCGGTGTAGACGTAGTATTATATCATGTTGGAATAGATGTTCAGCGTAGTAGAGGATTAACAATAGATCAACTAATAGATGAGATCAAAATGTTAAAGAAGAATATAAATGCTAAAATAGCTGTTGCCGGAGGAATAAAGCATGGTAAAGCAAAACCATTAGTTGATGCTGGTGCGGATATAGTTGTTGTTGGTAGTGCTATAACTAAGGCAGATGACCCCGTAGAGTCTGCTAAGAGGTTCATGGAAGAAATACTATCTTGAAAATACATTATCTATTTTAGAAAGCAGGTATTTTTACGATTTTTTGAACAATTCCTTCCTCCATTATTTCCTTATATCTTCTCTGATGCTCAGTAAGCATTTCAACTAGTAGTTTAGCAGCTATTCTCTTATCTTCTCCACAAAGTATTTTTCCTTCTACACATTCCTTATAGAGCTTATATAGTTTCTGGTCATCCTTATATAGGAAATACATATATAACTCGTAAACTGTGCATTTCTCAGGTATGCCTCCATATCTTCTTTGCTCCTCAGCTGTTGCTCTCCCCCCTGTAAGCGCCATCATTACCTTTTTCTTGATAATATCTGGTTTATCTAGAAGAAATATTGCATAGTCTGGTTTCGAACTACTCATCTTGTTTCCATCGAGTCCTCGAATGAATTTGTGATAGAATGAAGCTGGTCTGTTGAGTCCGAGTTCTGTATGGAATCTATCAGCAATGTCTCTTGAAAGCCTAAGATGAGGATCTTGATCGGCTCCTACAGGGACTAGAACATATTTATATCCACCATACTCCGGTAATTGTAGGTGGAGTATGTCTGCTGCTTGTGTTAGGGATGCAATTATTTTACCGGGGCTTATATCTCCATATATAGCTTCCATCTCAGCCATACTGACTTTTCTCGAGAACATTTGTATTAATCTATAATATTCTGTTTTCTGCGCTGTTTGGAAATAGAATTCTGTTTTCTCAGGATCAAGTCCCCAAGCAATAGCATGAGTAATATATTCGATTCCATACTCTATTGTTTCCTCACGAGATAATTTACGGACAGCATATGCTTCTGCATCAGCAATAACTATTTTAACGTGAGCACCTAGTTCTTGGAGAAACCTAAGCTCCTCGATCACCATTAAATGGCCTAGATGAGTATGTCCGCTAGGCATGAAACCTGTTAGAACAGCTACTTTTTCACCATTCCTAAGCGCTTGAAGCCATTTATCGAAGTCTCTATGTCCGAACACTATTTTTCTATCAAAGAAATAATGTTTTTTTGGCAGTAAAGGTATTGCTTTATCTATTGGTTCTATGCCGAATTGTTTAAATAATTTATCGTATTCTTCAATTGCGAAATGACCCCATGGATCAAGTCTAATCGTCATTTTTCATGCCCCATTCAATCTTTAAAATGGTATTTTATGGTGTGAATATATAGATTGTTTTCCTTCACAAATATCTTATATGGGCTCCAAATGATCCTATTAATTATTGAACCATAAATATTACCCGACCTATAATTAGCCACTCCTAGGTCAACACCCATAAAATATGCATTCATATTTTCCTCTATAATTAAGGGTTTTTGTCTTACTGCATAATAACCGTTTATAGTTGTCATTTCAAGAAATGTTCTGGGATCAATATCTTTATAGATTGTTTCTAGCAATAATGTATCCACCCATACATCGGGGTGGAAACAACCAGCATTATCTGTTCCAACAGCTACTTTGACTCCATGTTTTAATGCTTTATCTATACGGGGCAATTTACTGGTAAACCATAAGTTGCTTCTAGGATTTACAACTAATACAATGTCTTCATCTGCTAAGAGCTTATACTCCCAGTCTTCCAGGTAAACACCATGAACTATATGTGGTGGTTTAACTCTATAATTCAATAAATAGTGTAGGCTACCATGTTCTTCCATGGTTTTAGTCTCTGATATGTGGGCTGACACTATTTTATTATTAGCAATTTGTGCTAGCTCAGCAACTATCCATGGTGGAAGTTTAAGCGGATTTGATATGCCTATTCCATCACAGTGTTTTAGAACATCACTTATTTCTTCTAGATCATATCTTGTTGGACGAGATAAACCAATATATTTTACTCCGTATCTTGATAATTTTTCTCTGAACTCGTTGCATCTCCAAAAATGTTCTTGATAATCAACAACTATACTGTATTGGGTCATGACATATGCTAATTCTTCGGGTAGTATAGGGTTTTTTACGAGCTGTATTAACGGATGTTTTACTCCTTTTGATCCAGCATATGAGCTCAGATTATATCCTATACAATGCTCTGGAACCCTATAATCGTTTAAATGAATATGAGCATTAACCGGAAGAGGCAATATGGCTCCTACAGTATAATCAGCATCTCCTCTGAAACCATGGTTAATTTCTTTTATAACTCCATTCTCTACAATAATATGGCTCTTACCGATATCTTCAAGTTCGATTCCATAGAGTAAATGATAAGTATTAATAACTATACGGCTCAGTGCCGGAGATCCCTTCTTCACCGTTCCGGCTGGACTAGGATTCTTCATCGCCCAACACACACTGTTTTTAATCAACCTATTTATACTTGTAAAGCAATATTTGAGTTTACGAAATATATTAGTAATGGAGGATAAGTATCTTGATTAGCTGGCTCGATATTAGAAATGCTTTGTTAAGTGGTAAACCCGTATTAATCTTTGATAGTATTGAGAGAGAAGCTGAAACAGACATGGTTTTCTATGCTGGAACAATTGATTATAAGAAAATAGCTTATCTGAGAAAATACGCTGGCGGACAAATATGTTTTGTATCAGGTAGACTATTCAGGGAAGCCCTAGATCTGCCGTTCCTCCAAGACCTAATAATTAAGCATCCAAGCATACGAGAACTAGCCACTAGGAAACCAAGATATGGTGATCCCCCTGCTTTCAATATATGGTTAAACCATGTAGCCACGAAAACCGGGATTAGCGATTCCGATAAAGCATTAACTATAAAAGCATTATCTGAAATAGCGGCTTTGATCTATAAAGGTTATATGGAGGAAGCTAGAGATAGGTTTCTTAAAGAATTCTATGCTCCAGGCCATGTCCCAATACTTACATCGAGAGGATTAGCTAATAGGAGAGGACATACAGAATTATCCGTTGCATTATCGTTAATCACAGGTTTAACACCATCTATAGTTATTGCTGAAATGCTGGATGAAGGGCAGAGCCTACCCTATGAAGATGCTAAGAGATTCGCAATCAGGAACGGACTATTCTTTATAGATGGAGTAGACATTGTTGCAGAAGCAGAGAAGAGAGGGTATTTAAATGATTAAAATAGGTGTGGTTGACACTACTTTTTCTCGAGTTGACATGGCTAAATACGCGATCGAGGTTATAGAGGAGAATCTTCCAGAAGCAGAAATCATTCGTTACACAGTTCCTGGAATAAAAGATATACCTGTAGCTGCTAGGAGATTGTTAATTGATGAAGGCTGTGATGCCGTTATAACGCTTGGATGGGTTGGTCCTGGACAAGTTGATAAATATAGTTATTTAGCTATGAGTGTGGGTTTGATAATGCTACAAATTATGACGGGTAAACACGTTATAGATGTAACTGTTCATGAGGACGAAGCAGGCGATTTAGATGACCTCTACAATATAGCTGTTGATCGAGCACGGAAACATGCTTTAAATCTTGTAATGCTAGTTAAATATGGTAGAGAAGCTTTAACACAATACGCTGGCAAGGGCCTTAGACAAGGCAGGCCTGATGAGGGCCCTATAAAGGAATAAACTCATAGAGGTGAGAAATAATTGGCTCGAATAGGAATAGTTGTGTCCGAGTTCAACTATGATATTACATATTTAATGCTTCAAAAAGCAATTAGCCACGCTAGATTCTTAGGATTAGAAATAACATACGTATTCAAGGTGCCGGGAACATACGAGATACCATTTGCAGTGGCGAATCTTCTGAAAAGAAACGATGTTGATGGAGTAGTAGCTTTAGGAGCCGTTATCAAGGGTGCTACTAAACATGATGAACTAGTAGCTAGTCAAACAGCTAGGAAACTAATGGATTTAATGATACAATACGGTAAACCGGTAGGTTTAGGAATAATTGGTCCTGGAGCAACACGTATGCAGGCTCTGGAGAGAGTAGAAGACTATGCTAGAAGAGCTGTCGAAGCAGTTGCTAAAATGATTAATAGATCTAAAAGCTTAGAAGAAAAGAAATTCGCTGGTGAAACAGTTTTCATAGAATAATTTTCTTAGAATAAGCGGGGTATTATATGTGCCCAGGATTACAGTGATAAAGCTATTGAAATATCGGAAGTGGACGGAAGAACTGGGTTATGATAGAGAATGGATTATACAGAAAAGACAAGCTAGAACATATGATATCTTGCAAACTCTTTTCTCCAAGAAAAACGGGTTCGTAGTTCCTCTAAGATATGATCATTACTTAGCTCTCAGCAATGGAATAGATAAGGAGACCCATCAAGAAATACTTACCGAAATAGATCCTATAACACCTTATGGAGTAAAAATAGTCTCGATTACTCATAAATATCCCGCAATTGGACAATTAATAGCGTCTCGTCTATTAGAGGAGAAACCAGGCAAGATCATTTATTTAGATGGTGTAGAAGATGAAAATGTAGTTGTTCACATCGATTTCAACAGTGTAACAATATATACTGAGATGACAAGCATTTTTGAATCATATATTAGAATCCTCGATCTCTATAATATGATTACAAAATACGTGTTTCAACTAGGAGGTATAACTAGTTATCTCGGCGGAGACAATATGTTGGCTGTAGTTCCAGAAAATAAATTGAATGAACTACTTGAACTAATACCTTCATATCTCAAAGCAGGTATTGGTTTATCATATGTGCCTAGAAAAGCGCTTTTTCTAGCCTCAAAAGCATTAACACTTATTAGAAGCGGTAAAGTTGATAAAAGATTTCTTATTCTCCGCGACGAAGACGTATAAATTCATATAGCAATATAGACGCCGAGATAATTGGGCCTAAATAATATATAAATGTTAAAGTCTCAGCTTCTTTGCCTCCACTATATGGTGGGCTAAAATACTCTGTGGATATATTTCTCGTGCTTGTTAAATGTAGAGTATTTGATGTGGTAGAAGTGTTTTCGCCTACCAAATACTTTGTAGTTATAGTTGTCGTGGTTGGTGTAGTTGATGTATAGTTTAATTTGCTTAAGGTGCTCAAATATATAGTTTTAAATAATGTAGTACTTTTACCATATGGATCCATTGCTGTAATATTTAAGATCAAGGTTTTATTTGTTCCACTCATTATTCCGGAAGAAGATACATTATATATGAATATTATAATAGAGCCATTTGTTTTGGAACCTACTAGATAAATTTTAAATGGTTTTTGTTCTTTTGGATAATAATATTTTACGTATAATCTTGTGTCTTCTGTATTCACTCCGTCGCATACGTTAATTGTAAGTAGTATTTTATAGAAATATTCATGATTTATTTTCTGAATTGAATATGTTGATCTTTCCACACTAATTATAGGATCATATATATCAATTACTACTCTCTTTTCCTCGAGAATTCTCTGATCAAATCTTACAGTTATGCGGTGTTTTTCCATTGTGTTGAGTAGGAGAATATAGTTTTGTAACGTATTATTGTTGAGGAGAAGATAATGATTATCTATTATTCCATTGATTAATACTTGTGTTGTTGGTGTATTATTTTCTAAGAGTATAGTTTGATTATCCCCGCATACATAGAGAAGTTTGTATGTAACATTAGTAGGTTCCAAGTATTCATTATATATATTGATACTAGCTCTAAGTATAGTATAATTTAATGTTATTGCTATGTTTTTATTTATAACACTGATTTTTCCACTATATATTTTGCCATATACCCAATAATTTATTTCCACATATACAGTATTAGTAATTGCATCGTATTCTGTTGTTATCGTTGCGGTGCCATTATTATTGGTTTTATTAATGTATTTATGTGTAGAATAAATAGTTGGCTTAACTATTATTTCAGCATTAGGTAAAGGTTTATTATCTAATAAACTTACCTTTATGTGAAGCGTGATCTTATCTCCAATGTTCCAGTATGATATAGAACCTGCAATATGTGAATTTACAGTTAATAGCATAAATATTATTATGAATAATAATATTATCTGTTCAAAGATCAATACCTTATGATTAAATGTGTTGATCAGCATATATCATCACTTATATTATTAACATTACACTCATAAATAATGATATCCTATTGTTCAATACTATTAGCTTATTTACTCATAGGAGTAATAAGGGTTTTAATAGTATATTTATTATAAAGTGATGAATGGTATTACCGGCGACCAACGTATAGGGATGAGCGAGCCCCTTATCTGATCTAATATATGAGGTGTGGGGATTCGTACATGATTAAAGGTGGATGGATTATTGTATTTATAACCGCGAGCAATTATGAAGAAGCTAAGAAGATCGCTGAAGGGATCGTTAAGGAAAAACTAGGTGCTTGTGTAAACATAGTAGATAAGATCCATAGTATTTACTGGTGGCAAGGCAGGGTTGAGGAAGGAAACGAGTCTTTATTGATTATAAAGACGAGGCTTGATAAGTTCGGTAAACTTGTTGAATACGTTAAGGAAAAACATAGTTATGAAGTACCAGAAATAGTTGCTATTCCACTAATTATTGGCTTTGCAAAATACTTGGATTGGCTAGATGAAGTAGTGAATAGTTCGAAGTAGGTTCTAGCTTTTTGTTTATTTCTCTTCTTCACCTTCGATAATCTCTAATTTTTCCCAGGCCTTATTCCTTCTAGCGAATCCAATATAAACATTAATTATTCTTAGACTTTGCTTTACTTCCTCATAGAATCTGCATTCACTATTTATTCTTGTTCCATTAAATAATTCTACAACTATTTTTTTGAACTTCTCTCCTTCACAGTTCTCAGTCCAAGCTTTCACCGCGAATCCATTCATGGCTAGTGCTTCTAGAAATCTGAGTGGACAATCTTGTCTACATACTATGTATTCTTCAAGTGATTTAGGGGTATCCATATTTTTCACTAGTATATCACCTTATTCTCTTAATGATTATGCCTGCTTCTCTAGCTTTAGCCACAATGTCTTTGTCAATTATCGGGCCTGAACCATACAGTATAATAATGGGTTTCACTTTGTATTTATCAGCAATTTCTTTTGCTTTACCAATAATTTCTTCTCCTACTTTTTTCTTCTGCCAAAGAACTATGCCAGCATACCTTACCCCATGTTTGGAAGCTGTGAAATAAACTCCTTTAAGCGGTGGATTAACTGTTACATTGAAACCAGCGGCAACATATCTAGCAGCTACTTTTCCTACAACATTCTTTTTTCTAAGGAGTTTATTTATTACGAACATTCTACGTGCAGTTGTCATTGTTTTCATCCTCCTTCTACTAGTTCTAGAAATATTATTCTTCATTACGGCACTGTTTATATAGTATAATTGAGTCCTCGCCTTTTTAACTATATCTTCCACCATAAAGAGACTGGATATGTGGAAACGGGTGATGGGATAAATGTCTAATATCTGGTTTGGAAACAACCAACAAACAATAGGGGACAAGATTAAATCATTGTTCAAAAATGATCGTGAACCGATAGAGAAAAAGGCAATTATTGCTCATTACCGTGTTAAAACTGCTTTAGGAAGAATTAATAATTATCTGGCAAAAATAGAGCAAAGAGATCGCGAGCTTTTCCAAAGTGTTGTAGATGCATTAATAAAGAGAGATGAGAGAAAAGCTAAGATGTATGCTAAAGAAGTATCTGAGCTTAGAAAAGTTGCTAAGCAATTAATAACAGTACAATATGCTTTAGAACATGCTTCTCTCAAATTAGAAACATTCCTCGTGTTTGGTGGAGCAATGAAGGAATTGCAGCCGATAGTTGGTGTTATGAAGGAAGCTGTTGGAATAGTTCGCTCTGTAGCACCAGATGTATGGATTGATCTACAAGTAGCACTGAGAGAATTAGAGTCTTCAATGAATACAGGAATAGCAGATATATCAGCCGAACTAGATGTTGGACTAGACAGTGAGGCTAGGAAGATATTTGAAGAAGCGAAGATAGTTGCAGAACAGAAGCTTAAGGAGCATTATGCTGAATTACCGAAACTATTAACTGAAGCAGAAAAGTCGGGCGAAGTTTCTCCATAAAATCTATATTTAATAAATTAAAGTGTTTTTATATAATTTATAACATATTCTATAGCTTTAACCCTAGCCTTTTCTCGGCTACTGGGAGTAATTGGTACTCTATTATTCTACCCAGGCTTCTCAGCAAATACTTTATCTCTGGTAGTTTCTTAGAAATATCTTCAGGACTTCTAAGGTCTACTTTAATCTTCATGGATAACTTGGTTAGTTCCATAGTTGATGGCGTAATTTCTGCTTTAAAGTTTTTGGTTTTAACATAAAGTTTCCCTTCACCCTTCTTATAAGATATAGTTATCATGTAGGGTTTGCTCCTAACCAATGTGAATGAGTCCTCGTAGGGTGCTAGGTAGAAGTATGTACCGAAGGATACAATTCTACTAGCATCTTCTTCTCCTACTCTATCAATGACGCCTCCCAAGATTGCATCAATAAAGTTTAGAACTTCATATATTCTACTTGCAACACTAACCGTTCTTGCCTTTAACTCGGTTGATCTTGACAGGATTCTTCTATCTATTGATTCCATCGCTGATCTAACCACGTTTCTAGCTTCTATTAATGTATCTTTAACCATATTTTCTCGCCCTTCTCTACTTATTCTTCATGGATTTACTCATATAATCCATGAACTTATTAAATATAGCTTTCCCTGCTCCACAACTTATATATTTCATCAACAACATCTTCTATTATTCTTATTGTTTTTCCGTTTTGTTCAACTATTAGTTCTCCTCCTTTAACATATTCTGATATATATCCTGCTATTGAGTACTTGTATTCTTTTTCCTGAAGCAAATCTTCAACTTGCCTAGTGTTCTCTTTCGGAACTGAAGCTATTAATACACCGCTACTAAGGATTTTCAACGGATCTAGTTTTAGTGCAGAAGTTATTTCTTTGACAACAGGGTCTAATATAATCTTATCCGCGTCGAGAATAATTCTTGTATTACTTGCTTTAGCTACTTCTCTTAGTCCCTGCAATAATCCGCCCTCGGTGGGATCATGCATTGAATTAACGTAGTCTCTAATCAATAATGCTTTATCAACGACGCTGATACCCGTAAAGTATTCTTTTGCTTTAGCAATAATATCTCTGCTTATACCTTTTCTCAGCAATAAATCCTCGAAGTCCCAAGCTATAACACTAGCCCCCTCTCCACCTACACGACCAATAATAAATATTTTATCTCCTGGTCGAGCATTTCTTGTCAAAACTACTTTATCCATACTATAACCAATAGCTGTCATAGAAATTATAGGTCTAGGAATACCTGGAGTAAACTCTGTATGGCCGCCGATCACTGTTGCTCCGAGAGAACGTGTGGCTAAGCCTATATCCTCAAAAATACTCTCTATCTGTTCAACCGGGTATTTGGGAGGTAAAAGTATTACTGGTAAAAACCATCTAGGCGTAGCTCCTCTAACAGCTATATCATTTGCAACAATATGTACTGCTAACCATCCAATCCTTCTAGTAGCAGCCGTTATTGGATCACTATGCACAATGAGAAAGCCATCCTTAAACCTAATAATAGCTGCGTCTTCACCGATGCTTGGTCCAACAATTAGATCAGGATCCATAGTTGGAAGTATTGATAACATTTCTGATAAGAATTCCCAAGATGGTTTACCGCCTTCATGATATGCTCTGCCAAGTTTCAAGCCTATATCTCCCCTGCCTAATACATTCTTTACATACATAGGAAACAGGTGTAACCTGTATTAAACAATCCTCGCACCCATTCCTACCACATATCATACAGTATCCTATTGATGGATACTTTCCACAAATCTCACACATGGTTTCACTACAAACCTTACAAACCCCCTTGTTAAAATCAAAATCATCTTCACAAACATATCTTCCACAAACTGGGCACTTGTATTTAGCAGGCTTAGATTCACAAATATCACAAACCTTCAAAGCAATAACACCACCTGATACATGTGTTATTTAGAAAAAATTGGATAAAATAATATTAAAATAATTTATAACGTAGCTTATCTGGGGCAGGTATTAGCTATGCTATATAGGATTAAGGTTGTTAGATGTATAGATGCTTTAGTAGAGATAGGTTCAGAAAATGAACTTGATAAGCTTTTAGAGGAGATTAAAGAACTATGTTCTGCTAATTCAAAAATATATCTACATATTCTACGAGATGAACTATAATTTAGGGAGGTTCAACCCTATATGCTTTCACTATGTTGTCAATCATTGATCTATATACGTTTTCAACATTAATTATTCCCTCACTTAGTAATTCCTTGATCCTTTTAGGAATATCCCATGGATACGAAGATACTCCAGGCCTATCAGGGTCATCGATGAAGTCTGACTCAACCAGTATATAGTTTCTTTTCTCAGATAATACCTTAGACAATATTCTCTTCTTAGCAGGTACTGTATACCAGTATCCGTATTTTTCGCTCCAAACACTTGTTTCATAATCTACGTGGTGTAGGAAAACTTTTTCACGCATAATCCCAGTTATCCTCCTCAGTTTATCTATTGACTCAACAGTAACCCATCCCCCCTGTTCAAGGTGTAGATGCATAATCATATCATGGTCTCTTGCATACTCCATTGCTTTGATAAGTATTAGTTCAGAAGCAATGATTCTGCTTGGAGCAGTACTATAGTGTTGTCTACCCACTTCCCCTATTCCATCAATATATCCCTTTCGGTGATAATCAATTATTAACTTAAATACTTCATCGGCGAATTCAACAATATATTTTAAATCTCTTCCCCTACGAAAATGCTCATCAACTTCTGCAGGGTGAAAACCCGCCAATAACTTAACCTTTAAACCATAACTACGCATAATTTTTGCTTCATTTATCAATAACTCAATTGTCTTAGCATAGTTTTCAATTGTTAAATCATTGAATCCATAATAGTATGGTGGTAGAGAAACCAATGCAATAAACCATCCACCACTATTTTTAAACTTGGAAGCTATTCTACGAGCTCCAAGACCTCTTATGGGATTTATATGAGAATGCGCATCAGCGAATAATAGTTTCTCCATATCACACACACCTATACTGTTCAGCTATTAGGGAGGACTCAATCATTTATATTCATCGAGTAGAGGCTTCATCATCAATCACTCATTTATATAATTAGAGGTTTAAAGCTGTGATTATACATAAATATTTAGTTGATGGTGTGGAATGGCTGGGAAGGAAAAATACAAAGTATTAACTATAAGGGTAGATGAAGAAACCTATCGGAAACTATTAGCTAAAGCCGAGAAAGAAGGATACTCTATGATCAGCGATTATATACTAGCACTCATCAATCAAGCAGTAGGAGCTGAAACTATTCCTTCACTAGATAAGCTTAAGACAAGGATTAAAAGATATGTGCAGGATGCTGTAAATGAGCAATTAATGGTTGTAGAGAATTTAAGGAGGCAAATAATAGAATTATATGATAAAATCGACGAGTTAGAGAAAAGAATTAATGATATAGATAAGAAAGTGCAGGAAATAACAACAAAAATTACTCGTCCAACGCCTATACAGAGAGAGAAACCTATAAGGCAGCGTAAGACAGGAATCGAGAGACTTAAGGAAGAGAAAGTATTATTTGAAAGTAAGCTTACAGGGCTTAGATATAGAGATAAATTCTTTAATTACTTGGAGAGAATGGGGGCTGTAGTGATTCCTTTAAGAGGAGAAAGAGTAGCTGTTGACGCGGAGTTTTGGGAGAATTTTAAGAAGAAACTCTTCGAAGAAATAGATACAGATAACGATGAAATAATCAAGGAAAAACTAGATCCATTAGAATATCAGTTATTCCTTAGACTTAGAAGCGAGCCTCTAATATTTTTCGATGCGAAAACTAGGAAATGGAAACCAATAAGCGAAACAAGAATTTTTTCCTAGTAATAAATTCTTAATCTAGAAACCAATATATCCATGTTGATAAACAGCAATAAAACGCTGACTGAGCGTGGAATGCTTGGCGAAATCTAGGAGCTACTCTGAACTACTAAAATATGTTGATATATTAGAGGATACTTCAGCAATTATTGTGGGAGAAAATTTTGCTATAGATGGTTTTGCTGAGAAGCCTGTTAGAGTAATATCTCATGCTCACTATGATCATATTGTGGGATTAAAAGACAGCATATATTATTCTAAACAAATAGTAGCTACTCCTGCTACTCATGATCTAATAATAATTCTGGGCTATATTGGTGGAAGAGAACTTAGAATGCTTTATAAAAACAAGATGGTGAGACTAAACTATTATGAAGAATATATTTATGGAAAAGAAAAACTCGTTCTTGTTCCATCTCATCATATTATTGGTTCAGCACAGGTCTTAATTGAAACAAATGATCTTAGAATTGGATATACTGGAGATTTTAAGTTAGGAGAAAATACTAAGATCATGGACGGATTAGATATATTAATTATTGAGTCTACATATGGCGATCCATCTTATCGTAGACCCTTCAAGAATGAAGTAGAGGATCTCCTTGTTGATATTGTTCTAGATGGTTTAGAAATATATGGTAAAGTAGTAATTTTCGGGTACCATGGGAAAATCCAGGAAGCAATGCAGATTCTTCGAAGGAATGGTGTGAGAGAACCATTCTTAATGCCTAAAAGAATATATGAAGTTACAAGGATTGCGGAGAAATATGGTTATGAAATAGGGGAATACTATAATATGAGGAGCTTGGAGGGAAGAGAAATTCTTAAAAGTAACAGATACATCTTATTCGAACACTTCAATAAGGCTAGACATAGGCGTCTAGGAAATAATACTTTATACATTGTTCTAAGTGGTTGGGAGTTCGACGAGCCTATTAAGAAACTAGATAGATATACATGGCTCGTAGCCTTGAGTGATCACGCAGATTTCGATGAGTTAATAGAATATGTGGAAAAAGCAGAGCCTAGACTAGTTATAGTGGATGGTTCGAGGCAAGGTAATGCTGAAGCACTTGCACGTGAACTAAATAAGCGGGGATGGAGATCAATTGTTCTTCCCGGCCCACGTGTTTTATCATCTTCTATTATCTAGGGTTATTAATGGGAGAGCATAATAAATAATATTTAGAGATGAAGAACGCCTGCGAATCTGACCCGTGATGACGAAGAGCCGTTCTGATCAAATGGTTTCTACATAATGCTATAATCTTTCCACTTCACCAATGTTCTAACAGCTAAAACCGTTATAGCAGCTGCAATAATTATCGTTGAATTCCTAACAATAATTGTCGGAGGCTCTACTATGGCGAAGGAATTAATTAGTTGTTCTGGCTCAATACTGAATAGATAACTGATAATGCTTAAATTATACTTATATCTTAGATGTACTGGAGAAATTGTTTCTATACTTATTTGTAATTCATTGTCTCCGCCAACATATAGTCCTGTACTAGCCTCCCTATATTCTACACCATTATCTCTGGGAACAATATATGCTTCAACAATTCTTCCATTAACACTAATATATGTTTTAGAATTGCTTTCAACTTTATCGAATAAGCTGAAAGAATTAAACCATTTAATGATCAATGTTTTCACGAATTCTTGAAATCTATAAGATATAGAGTTAGGTATATTATTGATAATGAAATTTGATGCTGTAATACTTTCTACTTTATTGTCTTTGATCTTTAACGATATTGTACATTGAAAAGAAACTATCTCTAAAGGATTATCGCTACGTGCTCCATCAACTATGACGACGTATTTTAGTTCACCAGTGATTGTCTGTGGACTATTAAAAGGCGAAATAATTCCGGATATTAATGCTAAGGGGAACAAAAGTATAATGCTTAATAATAAAAAAGTATTCCCCAATTCACATACTCCTCTTATACCTTTCTATAGCGTCTCTGATCCTATTCAATGCATCTTCTCTGCTCTTCCAACCTATAACTTTAACCCATTTACCTTTTTCAAGCTCTTTATAATGCTCGAAGAAATGAGCTATTCTATCCCTAAAGTTCTCCGGGAGATCATTTATGTCTTTAATATTTTCAAACCTTGGATCTATTTTTTCAACTGGCACAGCCACTATTTTAGCATCACGGCCTTTCTCATCCTCTGTCTCTAATACACCTATGGGTCGAGCCTTTATGATAACACCTGGATAGAGAGACTCATATCCTAATACGAGAACATCCACGGGGTCTCCGTCTTCTTCTAGTGTTCCAGGGATGAAACCATAGTTGAACGGGTAATGCATTGATGTAAACAGTATTCTATCAACGAATACTAGACCCGTTTCTTTATCGATTTCATACTTAACACTACTACCCATAGGTATTTCTATTACAACATGTACTTCTTTGGGAGCATTTTTTCCAGGACCTATTTTATCGTAGATCATGAGGGATCACCTTCTACTGTTACATGCTAAAGTTTATTTTCAATAATTGTATATTAAGTGAGAGGCGATAAAAATAGTAATGTTCTACTTTGAAAAACTATGATATTAATATTACATGCTTGATAGCTTCAATATTATTGATGAGGGCACTCCTTCTTTATATACCACAACTATCTTTGCTTCTACTTCAACATTTGATAATGGTTCAAGAGCCTTTCTAATACTTTGCAAGCTTTGTATGGTCTTATTTATTCTATCAATGATTTCTTCCATAACAGTTGCTTCTTGTTCGGCGTCGGGGTTTACATAGAGTTTAACATCTTTTAAATCCACAACCTTTCCTTTACTAGTCTGTTCTTCGCCAGTTAAGTTCTTTAATAATTCTCTTAGCCTTCTCTCTTGTTCGCTTTTAGCACGTATATCTTCCAGTCTTCTAAGGTAGTCGGCAAGTTGTTGTTTTAGCGTATTTAATTCTTCGTCTATATTCTTGATTAGATCCGCGAATGAGGAAAATTCTTTAACTACAGCTGACAATTTAATCACCTGGAAAATATTTATGTTGATTAGAAAAATAAAGCTTATTATTCAGTATTTAATTATTTTATAGTTTCTCCAATACTGAACTAAGAAGTATTGGTATATCTGAAGGTTTCTCAGCAACGGGAATATTTGCCTTAAGCAATGCTTGCTTCTTGGATCGATAATCTCCCATTCCCATGGAAATTATTGCGCCTGCATGCCCCATTCTCTTACCAGGAGGAGCAGTTTTTCCAGCAATATATGCTACAACTGGTTTTTTCACGGGTAATTCAGCATAGTATTTTGCAAATCTTTCCTCTGCATCCCCTCCTATTTCCCCGATCAACACAACGGCTTTTGTGATAGGGTCTTTTGCGAATAAATCATATGCTTCAATGAAATTCAGCCCTGTAACAGGGTCTCCTCCAAGCCCAATGACTGTAGATATACCATATCCTTTCTTTCCAATTTCTCGTGCGATTTCATATGTTAATGTACCACTTCTAGAGATTAAACCTATGTTTCCAGGCTTGAAAACATGTGCTGGCATTATCCCTATCTTTGTTTCTCCTGGTACCATTATTCCCGGAGTATTTGGCCCGATAATAGTGATGTTTTTCTTTTTAGCGTATCTCACAAATTCTAATTCTTCATGTACGGGGATTCCCTCGGTAATTACAACTATTGTTTTAATATCTGCATCTATCGCTTCAAATACTGCGTCACTTGCAAACTTTGCTGGTACAAATATTATGGAAGCATCTATTTCTCCAATATTCTCTACCGCTTCATATATTGTATCATATACTGGTACACCATAAACATTCATTCCTCCCTTACCAGGAGTAACTCCCGCCACTATCTTAGTTCCATATTCTAGCATTAATTTTGTATGAAAACTACCTTCTCTACCAGTTATTCCTTGTACAAGAACCCTTGTATTCTTATTTACGAGGACACCCATAATTTTTCACCTTGATAAATTCTTGGCTATCTCAACAGCTTTCTTAACTGCATCATCTGCTTCGCTAAAAACACTATACCCTTTCTCTTCGAGAAGTCTTCTACCTATCTCCTCGTTGGTACCAAGTAATCTAATAACAATTGGTTTTTTAACACCAGTTTCTTCTACAGCCTCAATTATTCCTCTAGCTACTTCGTTACATCTAGTTATACCGCCGAAAATATTTACTAGAAGCACTTTAACCTTGTCATGTTTCAATAATAGCTTAGCTGCTTCCCTGACTCTCTCACGTGAAGCACCACCACCTATATCTAGGAAGTTAGCTGGTCTCCCACCATAATATGCAACCATATCCATTGTCGCCATAGTTAATCCGGCGCCATTACACATTATCCCAATATCTCCGTCAAGCTCTACATAGGAGAATCCAAGTTTTTTAGCGATAGCCTCCATCTCAGATAATTCTCTCCCATATTTCTCAGCAAATTCTATGTGGCGGTAAAGACTATTATCGTCAATCGTTATCTTAGCATCGACTGCTACTATTTCGTTACTACAAGTTTTAACTAATGGATTAAACTCTACAAGATCAGCATCATAGTTTTTCATAATATTATACATGGAATTCATTATCTTATGCATACTTGGCCATAGCTCTTTTGGTAAACCTAGAAATTTAGCTGCTAAACGCGACATGTATGGTTTATATCCAATTACGGGATCAACTCTGATCCTCAATAATTTATCCGGATATTTCTTAACAAGTTCTTCTATCTCAACTCCTCCCAGAGGGGATACAAGGTATACTATTTCCCTGTTTGAGCGGTCTATGGTTAGAGATAAATAATATTCTTTATCAATACAGATCTTCTCCTCAACAAGAATAAGCTCTACTTTTTCACCACGAACACGTTTACTAAATAGTTCCCTAGCAACTTTTTCAGCTTCGAGAGAGTTAGAAGCGAATAAGACTCCACCTGCCAATCCTCTTCTCCCAACCAGTACTTGAGCCTTCAACACTACTTCGCCACCAATTTTCTCAGCAACAATTCTTGCCTCTTCAGGTGTTTTAGCAATACCTCCTCGAGGAACAGGTATACCGTTGTTTTTAGCGATCTCTTTTGCCTCGAACTCGTATAACTTCAAATATTTTCACCGATTCAAATACAATGCTTATCTCTAAGTAAAAATTCTAATCCTCCTCTCTCAACGAATAAGCCATAGAGTTTATGTATTGTTTTCTTATTAACATATTTCCCATGTGGTCTGAGACCCCCTGAGAACCTATAAGGTATATGTAATAGTTCATGTATTAGTACTTGTATCTTATCCTCAATATTTAATGGATCATATCTCTCCGATAACACTTCGACTATATACATAGGCTTTATTCCAAGAGCTTTAATCCAAATACGTGGTAAACCATGTATTCTAGCATAAGCATATGATTTAGACCCAATGCTTCTAAAACATTTTATTCTATTAAGATCTATGTGCTTAAAATTATCATGGAGAAAATGCACTATAACATTAATTAAGCAACATACATCTTCTGCTTCAACATATTTTACCAAGCTATTTTTCACCTATTATATCTGTAATGATTTTTACAGCTTTATCCTCGGAACCAGTTATTTCAATTAATTGATGAGTTGCATAGCCTGGTTTCTTTTCTTCCTTGCTCAATGTTTTTCTACGAAGAATTATTCCTTTTCTGAAAGGATGAAGCGCTGTATAAGCATATGCCCTTACCAATGCAGCAACGGTTGCTTCCTGCAACAATATGGTTTGATCACGAAATTTAATTAAGAATCTCACATGATAATGATTCTCCGGTATAGCGGCTATAATTTCCTCTACATCCTCATTCTTATATATTCTTGGATACAATTAGGAACCCCTCTAGACAATTTTGTACCTAGAATTATACATTAGAGTTCAATAGTATTTATGAGTAATATTTCGTTACGTTTTCAGGATATATTGATCGGTATGAGAGGAATCTTAGAGACTTTGATTAAAACATAGTATTCTTCTCCATCCACTAAGAAAACATTTCTACATCCATGGTTCTGTTCTAGATAACGTTGAATAATAGATAATTTTTCAACATAATTAAGTGGCTTCTTCATAGATCCAATTATATTCGAAAGCTTAAGAACAACATATTTGTTATCAATGATGCTGGATAATATTTTATTTATTTTTTCAAGCAAGTAATTATCAATTAACATTGTTTTCCTTTCTACTAGCTTATTCGCCTTCTTCAGAATTTCTTCTTCAGAAATTTTTTCTTCTTCCACAATACTATTTATTCTATCAAAGAGTTCTTTGTTTTCTTCCCATAACTTAGCAATTATAGGAGTTATATTGTCTAGTTGGCTAATAGTAATTATGTATTTCTCATGTAGTTCTGGATCAAATTTTATTTTCAGAGAACTCTCAAGATTTTTGGCTTCATTCATAATGTTTTTTAGTTTAAGGATTTCCCGCAAATATTTATAGAATACTACTGGATCTACTTTTTCATCATTGTATTTATCAATGTATATTGATAGATAATAACTTGTTAAAATATAGTTTCTACTCTGATCATCTATGACGATAATATATTTGGAACCATGATTTTTTATGAATAGTTCGAAGAAAATAGCTGATCCTATAATCTCGTTCTTCTTTTCAATGCTTTCTAGATCTATTAGTCTAGGCATTATACATAGTTGTTCATGTATTGAAGGATATTCCAGAATTATTTCATTATTTCCGACAATGTTTTTACGGCTTAATTGTTCTTTTAGCCTACTATTACTTATTCGAATAATTATTTCTCTATTAGTCTTATGTATTTTATAGTCTTTCCCGTAGTCGTATTGGATAAGTATTCTTATAATTTCTCTAATTTTATCTAATAACTCTATTAATTCACGAGAATTGTTAGTCTTCAAGTATCCAGTTCTCCGGCTCTTTTATTTCTTCTACAATTGTTTCATTTAATTGTTTCGAGAATAATTGTTTATCCCAGCAAAGTATGCTTCCACGGCACATTACTTTCAATGCTCCTGCAGCTAATGCATATGATAATGCTTTACCTGGATCCTTATAATCTATGTATGCAGCATTAAAAAATGCATCGAAAGCGTCTCCAGCACCTGTAGAATCTATAGGTGGTCTTATAGGTTTTGATACTCCATGATAAACTGTTCCTCCATGTTGTAAAACATATGCTCCTCCCGGCCCCTTCTTAATAACTATTAGATCTGTACCATATTTTAGTAGGTTCTCTACTTTACCTCCAGTAATTGAACGAGCTTCTGATCTATTAAGAAATAGGATATTTATGTTGTCCAGTATTGAAACAATTTTTTCTTTATCATATAATGCATAAGCTCCAGGATCATAGCTTACTAGTGAGCCCAAGCCTGTGGCTCGCATTGCTATTTCTGATGCAATAGTTGGCGGAATACTTGCCATATGAACTATTGTTGCTTCCTCTAATAATTGTCTAGGAACATCGTTAGGAGATAATAACTCGTTAGCACCTCTGTATTTAACCATGATTTTTTCTCCACCTGGGATTACTATTACATTTACAATGCCGGGTTTTTCTTCAACTCTCTTAATAAATCTTGTATATACACCGATCGAGTTTAGTTTTTCCAAGATAGAATCTATTAATTGATTAAGCGATGTTGAAGCAATAAGATATGCTATATGGCCATAATAAGTAACTGCTACTGAATAATTAGATGCAGAACCACCTGGTCCAATCATTATTTCTTCGGCAAAAACACTTTCATCAGGCATTGGCAGTCTTGGAACATACATTGTTATATCAATGTTTAAATTACCTACGGCTACATGTATTGGTTTTGAACTAGTCTTAGACATGGCTCCTACAACCTGCCTATTCTTTTATACCATTCTAGAATTGTTTTTGCAGATACTGTTTTTGAACCGGTTTCTCTAACTATTTGATCCCATTCATTAAGTATTTTAACAGCTTCATTAGCAACCTTTATAGCATCATCAACCCCTGCATCAACTATGAATTCCTCTGTCTCCCTATTCGCAATCGCGGCACAAACACTGCCAGCTCTTAAACCATAAATATTTGCTAATGTAAAGATCGTTGCAGCCTCCATTTCGAAATTCAACACATTAACGCTTTTCAAAAAATCTATTAAACCCCTCTGGAAAGGCGGTAAATAACCTTTATAGCCTGGTCTCTCCTGCCCCACATAGAAGCTATCAGTACTAGCCGTTAAGCCAACATGGTATTTAACGCCAAGCTCCTCAGCAGCTGTTATAAGTGCCATTGTAACATCAAATGAAGCAACGGCTGGGTATTCGGGGAATACATATTGTTTACTTGTTCCCTCAAGCCTTACGGCACCGGTTGAAATAATTATGTCTCCAACACCTATATTTCTCCTTAAAGCACCTGTGGTTCCTACACGAATAAAAGTATTTGAGCCAACACGGGCAAGTTCTTCAATAGCTATAGCTGTTGAGGGAGCACCTATACCTGTGCTTGTAGCAGATATGAATACTCCCTTATATTTTCCACTAAACGTTAAATATTCTCTGTGCTCAGCAACTCTCCAAGCTTCATCCCAGAAACTAGCAATACGTTTAACTCTTCCAGGATCACCGGGTAATAAAACATATTTACTCACATCACCAGGCTTAACACCTAAATGATATACACGACCAGATTCATCAACAGGAGCACTGGCACTACTGAGTCTCTTACCTCTTTCCAAGAAAACATCACCTACAATATTTTTTCTATAAGGTTCTAAATATAAAGACTATTTGTTTACTCAGATACTATGATTATTTTGAAAGCTGTATAGTTGATGATTTGGAACACTCTTTGTTCTTATTTAGGGTTTTACTTCACAACACCATCTATGATATGTATGGGCCAGGAAATACAAATGAAGGGCTCAAAGCGCTCTACGTGGAGCGATCGAAGAAGGGGGATTTTGGGCAAAAACATTGTATAGATAATTACATTATATTGTGTTATATTTATAAGTGTTTATATCTACTTTTCCCGTATTTTGAAAGTAATGCTTCAAATTCTCTTTTACCAAGAACAGTAACTATCTCTACAATGTTGCCGTGAAATGCATATACAACAGCATATCCTCTAATATTAACGGCTAAGTATAAGTCGTTCCAGGAATCATAGAAATACATGTATGGATCATTAATAGTATCGTATATATCTTCTAAACTAATTCTTCTCTCCTTCATTCTATGCACAGCATGTTTAGATACACGTATTTTCCAGAAAGACTTCTCTCCAGAAAAGTTGTTCATATTTCTAGCACTTCAACAGATAAATCCTTTGTATCCAAAAGTGCTATTGTTGACTTACCCGTTAAGTAACCACATGTTTCTCCAGGGTTTAATAGAAGCTTATTATTAATATGTTGAACCAGTACTCTATGAGTATGTCCGAATAATACAGCATCTATCCCTTCGATGCTGAGTAGGGATTTAGCAATTTTTACAGTATGCTCTATTCCATCATATCCATGCATTACTAGAAGGTTTCTATTGCCAAGATTAATAATGGATGGACCGCTATATAATTCCCATCCATTAACAGAAAATAATTTGCTTAACAAGTATATGTCACCATCATTGTTTCCGAGAACACCGTATACCTTGATATCTTTCAATATATTCTTCATTCTCCTAACAACGAAGGGAGAAATGATGTCTCCTAAATGAATGATTGCATCGACACGGTGATCTATGAATTTGTTTAATGCTTTATCCACGGCATAGATATTATCATGGCTATCGCTCATAACACCGATCAACATATTACGTGTTCCTCCAGAAAAACTATTGATTAGGTAAGAAGAATTTACTCTACTTTTATCTCATAACCCTTCTTTTTCTCTGATGTTTTGATCTTCTTCAATACTACTTCTAATACTCCATTCTTATATGTAGCCTTTGCCGACTTAGGATCAACCTCTGCCGGTAACTCTACTTCTTTATAGTATTTCCTGTTTGTATCGCTTGCTCTTATAATAAGCTTCCTCTTATCATCGCTTACTTCTAGCTTAATCTTATCTTTTTCTACTCCTGGAAGCTCTGCAACAATAGTTATATTGTCTTCATGCTCGAATACGTCTACGAGGGGCTCTCTTTCTTCACTAATCATTTTTTTACCTTCAACCTTTTTGACATTACCGAATTCTTCAATTACTGGTTTACCGTCTGGGCCTATTGTTATTCTAAAACCATAAACGTAAGGACCTAATCTTCTTGTTGGGCCGAGTTCTTCTATAAATCCTCTAGTCTCCAATGTTTCGAATTCTCGCAGTAACCTATTCATTTCCTCTTCCATTTGCCTGAATATTTCATCAAATATGTCGAAGAATCCTCTTCTACGCCGTTTATTATAATCATCCCATCTACTCATATAGAATATCACCTCTCAACCGATTAGTTCATTATACCTTTATTTTCTATATGTCTTAATATTTTTGATTGATTAAGCAATATGAGAATGTATGGTGTCTATTTGAAATTGGAGAGACCATATGTATTGGTGTTTTCAACGATTAGTGTTGATGGAGGATTATCTGTTAAGGGTAAAAAATACAAGTTAAGTAGTGATAGAGACCTTTACAGACTACATTATTTTAGATCAATTGTAGATGCTGTAATGGTTGGTGCTAATACTGTTATAATAGATGACCCATTACTAACAATACGTTTACCAGGCTATAAGGGCAAACAACCATATAGAATAGTGATTGATGGTAAGCTAAGAGTAACGCCTAAATATAAAGTGTTTAATACAAAATATGCTCCAACAATACTTATCACAAGCATTAGTAATAAGGATAGAGAAATAATTAAGAGATTCACATCGAAGGGCGTAAAAGTACTATTTATCGACACAGATAAAAATGACCCCTCAAAACTCGATCTTAGAAAAGCAGTTGAGAAACTATATAGAGAATTCTATATTAGAAAAATACTTATAGAGGGTGGAGGACAATTATTAGCCTCCCTTCTCAAAAACAAATTGATCGACGAACTGTATTTATCGATCTCTCCATTAATCATTGGATTAAACAAGACTTCACTTATTGAAGATTTTCTCGAATCTCCATTAAAGCTTGTTCTCAAAAACATATTTATAGATCACATAACCGGCGAGATAACTATTAATTATAAACCAGTCTACGAAGAACAGTGATCTATATCTTTATTAGAAGGATATAAATTACTCATAATACATTACACAATCAATAGAGCCCTCGAAGGGGTAGGTTATATTGAAAGTTTATACACGTGAAATAGTTCTATCCACTAATAAGAAGTTTCAATTAATAGATATTACTTATGAAGTTGAAAAAATTGTTGAAGATAGTGGTGTTAAGAATGGAATGGTTCTCGTCTTCGCACCCCATGCTACAGCGGCAATTATAGCTAATGAGCATGAATCAGGTTTAATGGAGGATATAATTACTAAGATCAAAGAGTTAACAGAACCCGGTAGTTCTAAGTGGAAACACAATCTCATAGATGATAATGCACATGCACACATAGGCTCAGCTCTAATAGGGGCTGATCGGGTTTTTCCAGTTATTAATGGTAGACTAGTTAGGGGTACTTGGCAAAATATTTTCCTCGTAGAAATGGATGGCCCCAGATCTCGTAGACACGTTATTGTAACTGTTATTGGTGAGTAAAACTATGAGACTATATGTTGCAAGTGATAAGGAGATCATAGAAGGTGCTGTAACCGATATATATTTTGTTAGAACAACAAGGATTCTCAGAGAGAAAGGTATTCGTAGAAAAGTTAGAATGGAATTCCATACAACCAGTCTCCCCAAAGGATATGAGTGGGCTGTTTATGCTGGTCTAGAAGAGATCTTGTATGTTTTAAAAGATAAGCCTGTCACAGTGTATAGTTTGCCTGAAGGCACATTATTCAAACCTGGAGAGCCCCTCTTAATTATTGAAGGCTACTATGACGACATAGCAGTTTATGAGACACCTCTTCTCGGAATTATGAGGCACTATACAAGTATTGCTACCAAGGCCGCTCGTATGAAGAGGTTAGCAATGAATAAGACACTATTATTCTTTGGATTAAGAGCTCTTCACCCAGCACTAGCACCCATGGCTGATCGAGCAGCATATATTGGAGGCTTAGACGCTGTATCGGGAACTATAAGCGAGAAATATCTTGGATTAAAACCTGTTGGAACAATGCCTCACGCATTAATAATATTATTTGGTGACCAAGTAAAGGCTTGGAAAGCATTTGACGAAGTTGTAGAGGAAGATGTTCCTAGAATAATGCTTGTAGATACTTTCTGCGACGAAAAAATGGAGTCATTACTGGCAGCTAAAACTCTCGGCAAGAAACTATATGGGGTAAGATTAGACACCCCTAGTAGTAGAAGAGGAAATATGAGAAAAATTGTTGAAGAAGTAAGATGGACACTAGACATTAATGGTTACAAACATGTCAAAATAATTGTTAGCGGTGGTATAGGCGAGAAAGAACTTATAGAATTGAGAGATATAGTTGATTCATTCGGTATAGGGACATCCATAGCTTTCCCGAAAAACATAGATATAAGTGCAGATATTGTTGAAATATATGATAATGGTGAATGGATCCCTATCTCGAAACGTGGAAAACTACCAGGAGCTAAACAATTATATCGTAAAAGACCAGGTCTAAACGACTATATAGGATTACTAAATAGAAGCACCCCTCCCTCACCAGAATATAAACCATTACTCAAAAAATACATAGACAACGGCAAATTAGTAGAAAAACTACCTAGTATTCAAGAAATTAGAAACTATGTACTAGAACAATTAAAAGAAGTACCTGAACCTGAACCTGTGTAGAATTCAGCTGATCCCATCCAGTAATTTTTCTAGCTCATACATATTATAAACCATATAGATCTTGGAGGAATTAATATGTTTTTCTAGTAATCCATTAATCCATGAATATTTATACCATACCAATACTATATTTTCCAGCTTCCCCAAGATCCTATATAGATTTTGGATTTTATCGTCTACATACACTATTGTTTTTGGATTATATTTTCTAGTCAGGATCTTGATACCCTCTATTCTCGATGATATGTCTTCACCAACAACTATTATGTCTTCGAAAAAATCATATAGCCCCAAATCCTTTATCCTCCACAATTTCAAACCATAAATATCGTCTCTATAACTCACACTACCAATAATCCATCCTTTACTCTTCAAGTTCTTCAAGACATTTCCGGCTCCTGGTTCCAACTTGCTTGTCTCAATTCTTACCTCCCAATACTTAGCTAGGAGATAGCTAAGTATTTGTTCATCTATTTCAAGATATTTCGGCCACCATTCTTCACGTAGCATGCCTGCTTGATCATATATGTATTCCATATATAGGAGGAAACGAGCATATTCCTCATCGATACCAAACATATCTGGAAGTATTTTCTCATAGAATACTGGAATTCCTGAATAACTATCAACTAATACACCATCAATATCAAATACAACTAGTTTCTCCCCAGTCATTCATTCACACCTATGAGATAACTTAATCAACCGATAAATTAGATAAAAATCTACAAGATATATTACAATACTGCATTGGTGATATAATGGTTACAGTTAAGCTAAGAGCTTTCTCTATATTCAGCGATATTTTTGGGAGAGAAGAAATTTTGAATATTGATGGTAGAATAAGTGTTAAGGATCTTATTGATCATCTTAAGAAGAATAATAAAGTATTTGCAGAAACCATTAAACAAATCCCAGTAATTATTTTAGTCAACGGTAAATCTGTGAGTGAAGAATATGTATTGAAGGAGAATGATGAAGTAGCAATAATTCCTCCTGCATCTGGTGGGTAAATATGCCATATATACGTGTTGGATTAACAGAGTCAATAATTGATGTTAATTCAATAGTTAATGAGCTAATAGAACATACAAAAGGTCTTGGAGGAGCTATAGTTTCGTTTATAGGATATGTGAAAGGAATAGTTGATGATCATAGAGTTTACGAATTGCAATATACTGCTTATCAACCATATGCGGAGGAGGTTTTGAAAAAGATAGTTATGGAAGAAGTCAGCAGAAATGATCTATTGGGTGCAATAGTTATTCACAGAATAGGTAATCTCAAACCAGGAGATCCAACTATTTATATCTTCGTATCAGCTAATACTAGGAAGAAAGCTTTCAAAGGATCATCAGAGATTCTGGAAAGAATAAAACACGAGGCCCCGATCTTCAAGCTCGAAAAAAGAGATGACGGCGAATATTGGGTCATCGGTGATGGCAGAAGAGTTGCTAGAAGAACAATCAGTAACGCTTGACCATTTCTACGTGTTTCTCAAAAACTATTGCTACGCTGTCGTAGTGGGAAATATGCATTCAAATAGTTATTTAATCGGATATGTAAAATATTGTTTAGGCAAGAATAGTATTTGGAGAAATAATCTAGGATACTATGATAGAATAGTCAATTATTATTCGCCTAGAAAAGTATATGATGCAACTCCTTGGAAAACATATATCCCCTGCTACGACTCCTATATCCCAGTCATTCCTAGATCAAGCATTATGAAAATATTTAATCCAATAAATAGGTTGAACGAAATAATTTCTTCGCCTCGGGATAAATTGGAGGAGTTAACAGCTAATCTATCTAGCATACTATATTTATCCATAAATAGAAATGCTTTAGGAGTAACAGGCTCACTCCTTATCAGAATACATAATCCCGTTTTCAGCGATATAGACATGATCGTTTATGGTTGGAAAGAATCTCTAAACATAATAGAATTTATCAATGAAAACAAAGATTTGTTTCCAGGTTTTACAGGGGAGAGGTTGAAAAAGTGGATCTATAGCAATGCGGAATCCTCGGGATTACCCCTTAGCAAAGTGGAGAAACTATATCGTAGATGGCGTAGAGGATCATTTATGGGAAGAGATTATTCAATAATATACAATAACGGTGTTTACAAACATCTAGATACATGTAAAGCATGGAGAACAATGGGGCATATAAAAGTAAAAGCGTGCCTAGCAGGTGGATTAGATGCTTTAAATTATCCATCAAAATCAAATATAGATAAATATTATGTATTGAAAAACACTAAGAAACTACGTGGCGATATTGAATATGTTTTATCTTTTGATGCATTATATATTGGTAAACTATTTGATGGTGGCTGGGTAATTATTAGTGGTTTATTACAACATGATCAATTAGAGGATAAGTATAGAATACTTGTTGGCGGCAGAGAATATAAGGGATATATTGAGCCATTATAAGTGGGATGGCTTAATGGTATTAAGAATATTAGCCGCTTCAAATATTAATGGTAGAGAAGATCTTGTTCCATATATTATCTACCTAGCCAATACTGAAAAAATTGATGTAGTATTGTTTTGTGGAAACATTGTTTCTCCCCTAATTATAGACGAGATAAGTAAGAGAATAAAGGGCCGTGTACTCGGTGTTGCAGGGAATCTCGATGATCCTTCTGTAATAAAAATATTGAAATCTATTAATGGATTTATTGATGGGAGAATAGTTGAAATAGATGGGTTAAATATTGGTGGAATAGGTTTTAATCCCGAGCTATCAGTTAATAGGTTGTTAAAGGAAAATAAGCATTTAGATATACTTGTTTCTTTTTATCCAAGTATAAAAACTCCTTTCAAGAACGGTGTTGGCATGGTTGATCACTTAATTAAAACATTACATCCTAAAATAGTAGTTTTTGGTAGAGGATATAAGGAGTGTTTAGTTAATGATAAATATATTTTTCCAGGTGACGGCTACAAAGGTTTTTACGCATTGATCGAGATTAAAAGTAAAGATTATAGGATTAAAACATACTGTCATCGTCTCCAAAATATTGTTCTAGATAATTATTAATATTTTCAGAAACATATATATTATATATGGGTGGAAACATGATATTGTTTGATTGGGGAACGTATAATGCATTAAACACTTTAACCAAAGCTGCAATACTTGGAATGAGATTAACAGAAATACCTCCATGGGATTTTTCAAGGAAAACTAGAGGTCCAGACTATTTTGAAGCTTATCGAGAATTTGCAACTAAAGCATTTACAACAATTATTGCTCACGGTCCATACTATAATCTAGTTAGTGATCATCCGAGATCGCTAAATGTATATTGAAAGCTATGAGAGCAGCTGTTAAGAAAGCAGCTATGGCAGGAGCTTCTATTTTTAACGTCCATATTGGTTGGAGAGTATTCATGGATCATAGAGATTTAGAAGCAGTAGCTGATATGGTTAAGAAAATGCTGGAGATCGCTCCTGAAAACATGTATATTAGCCTGGAAACAACTTATACTCGAAAAAGATCGGGAGCCTAGACGAAATTAAGTCGATTATAGAAATGGTTGGTAGTGATAGAGTTATTCCAAGTGTCCAGTTAGAAAACGTTTTCATGTATGAGACAAGAATTGATCAACATGGAAACTTTATTCAGGCAGATAAACAAGTCAACAAGGACTTCTGGCTCAATATACTGAGAAAAACACTTGAAATGAGCAAGGGATATTTAAGCCTTAGATTCAGTCAAGTAACAGGTGTGGTTGCCCGTGCTTTATGATGCACGGGCTTCCCCCTCTTGGGTTGGGGCTTCATCCCTTCATTGAGGGGGCTATCGGGGCTCCACCAAGACCACTTTGAGCCCTTCATCTGCATTCCATTAACCATACATGTTAGTAGGGGTTTATAAAGCGAACCCAACCAATCTACCAAAACAATCATAGTTTTCACAATTTTCCAAAACAACCATAATATCCAAATAAGCAAATAGTCTATTTCGGGAGGAGGTTACTTAAAAAGAGAACTCCGCTAGGTAAAGGATACCCAAGCATATAACCATTAGCAAGGCACTAGCTCAGTTCATGGTTAAAGAAGTTAAAGACAAAGGATCGTCCCTTAGAATGCACATAATATACACAGGGCCTCCGGAGACAAAATATGAGGATACAATAGATCTTTATGCATCAATTATGAAGAGAGTTGTTCAACACTTGTAATAATCCATAAAATAATTATTTTTACACCATATCCACTATCCTATACTTGTGTGTAGAAAATTGACTGGTTTTAGTCTTAAAGTAAAGCCAAGGGATTATCAAATAGAAGCTGCTAAGTGGGCATTATCAAATAAAAGATCAACGGTAGTTATGCCTACGGGATCAGGTAAAACATTAATAGCAGTTTTATTCAGCAAAGAGCTCTTGGAAAAGAAGCATGCAAAGAAAATACTCGTATTAGAACCTACAAGAATACTAGTAGAACAAACAGCTCGATATTTTGAAAAAACACTAGGTATTAAAGCGCTCCCCATACATGGACGGTATCCGCCGGATAAAAGAATAGAATTATGGAGAAAAGCCGTAGTTGCTGTTGCAACACCTGAAACAGCATTAAACGATGTAAAACAAATTATCCAGAACAACTATGATGCAATAATTGTTAATGAATGCCATCATACAACCGGAAAAGACGCATATGCTAAATTCATGAAGACAACAGACAAAGTTTTCAAGTGGAGACTTGGATTATCAGCACATATCCCCAGATCACGCAGATATAAAATAGAAAAGTATATTGGAAAAATACGAGTATGGAGCTGGACTGATGAGAGAATAAAAAAGTACGTGCCTGAATGGATAGGTGAAATATATGAAGCAGAACTCAACGATGCAGAGAAACAAGTACTTGAGAGACTCGAGGAGGCAAGACTGGAATATATTGGAAAGTATAGGGGATTGGTAAATCTAGCTATTAGACGGTTTATAAGAGATGGAGCGCTTGCTCTTAAGGAGAGTTTAGAGAAAGATACATTATTAGCATCTATACTATCACATATTAAGCCCATGCTTGAAAACAAAGAGGTAAGGCCTTTACATAAACTAGATGCTTTGAAAAGAGTTCTAAGTGATCATGAGGGTTTTAATAAAGCAATTGTATTCGTCGATAGAGTCATTGTTGCTGAATATCTCGAGAAGAAACTAATACATTATAATCCGGTAATCATCGTCGGTAAGACTAAGTTAAGAACGGATCTTAGAGAAGTATTGAAGAGAGCGCATAGTTCAGAAACAAAAATAATAATTTCTACAAGTGCAGGTGAAGAAGGAATAGATCTTCCCCAAGCAGATCTGCTTATTATATGGAGTAATGTAGCAAGCCCATTAAGGTTTATTCAAAGACATGGCAGAATATTAAGGCTAACAGGTAGGAAGGGATTAAAATTTGTTGCATACATTGTTACACCTGATACACCAGACATGAATAGTTTACTAGACGCATTAGAGCTTGCTAAGAAGAATGGTGTAGATGTTCCCATCGATGAAGAAACATTAGAAGCTCTTTGGAGAAAAACAACGAGAAATAGAATACTAGTTGTACTATCTGGAAAACCAATGCCTCTTGGATGGATTAGTGAAATTACTGGTATGCCCAGAGACATGGTTGAAAAAGCTATTAGGAGATTGGAGGATAAGGGACTGGTTATATACATATATACTTTCCTAGATAAAACCTATGCACTAGTAGATGACTTGTTTATACTCAAAGAAAACTTTGAAGAATACTTAACCCCTGATACAAGTTTGGTTGCAAGAATTAAGCCATATGTGGAAAATAAAGAGTTAAAAATGGTTTCTGGTACTTATGACCAAGTATTAACAAAGCTTATTAGGCTTCTCAGAAGATACGGCGAATTCACAAGGATCTCGGCAATTCTGCAAATACCCTTAGAAACAGGAGCTTTTCAACAAATAATGCTTCACTATACTTTCCGAATCAATAACGAAGAAGTGCTTGAAACAATTATAAAAAACCTTTATTCAGCTAGCAAATACTATAGATTCATCACTAAGACACCATGGTCTAATAATAAAGCTGAACAATATGGTGAATTATAATTGGTTTCCATTATAAGCATTGAGGAATTCACGAAGCTAATTCAAAATTATGAATCAATATCTATGATTATCGGTTCAGGGCTAGAATATTCTCTGGGTCTCAGCGGATTCTATGATTACAAACCAGCTAGACAAAAAATCATTAATGAAGACATTATTGTTAATTGTTCATCGCTGAGTAAGGATGTTCTCAAGATAGTTGGTTTACTTACTAAAATTTTAAGAAGCGATCGTTTCCAATCAGTCATTATTACAAGCCCGTACTGTCTATATAGATGTATATGTGATCAAGAAAAATTACTGAAGGAAAAAGTTATCCCGCTTCTCGGTTGTTTTAAATGTAGTGATTGCTGTATAAAAGAGCCGGAATATAGAGGATTAGGTGAAAAAATTAACTATAAATTACTGGCTAAAAGCATTGTCGAGGTTACCTCCGCGGAAGCCCTTATAATTACTGGTTTGACGCCTGCTTTATCCCCTGTAAACATGTTGCCATTGATAGCTAAATATGGTAAGCCAAAATTATTCTTGGTAGATACTTTTAACAACCCATATATGTTTGTTGTTGACTACTATGTTGAAACACCTAGTTACAAGTTACTCGAAATCCTTGGAGAAATTAATTTATAACCTAGACTATGCTCGTTCTTGTCTTGAATAGGAAGATATACGTATATTTAAAAACATGTATAGAAACTATAACCTTAATATATAGAAACTTTATCAATACGACATAGATAGATACACATACTGTTACTGGAGCGTAGTTGGTGACAAGCTGTGGCAATCGATAATAGTTTAAAACCCTTATTCGAACCTAGAAGTATTGCGATTATAGGGGCTAGTAGGAGTCCAGGCAAGATCGGGCATACTATTATGAAAAACATTATTGAATATGGTTATAAAGGTAAAATATACCCTATAAATCCTAAAGCTGATGAAATACTTGGCTATAAAGCATATAAGTCTGTTGTCGAGGTCCCCGACGAAATAGATATGGCGATAATAGTCGTTCCTGAACAGGTTGTCCCGAAAGTTGCTGAGGAATGTGGTAAAAAAGGTGTAAAGGTATTAGTTGTTATTACATCTGGTTTTAGCGAAGTGGGAAATGTTGAAGCTGAGAGAAAACTTGTTGAGATAGCACGCAGGTATGGTATGAGGATTCTTGGACCAAACATTTTCGGCATAGCATATACGCCTGCAAAATTGAATGCAACATTTGGTCCAAAAGATGTTCTCGAGGGCCCTATAGCATTTATTACGCAAAGTGGTGCTTTAGGAATAGCATTAATGGGTTGGACAATAATGGAAGAGATAGGTATATCGGCTCTCGTCAGTATGGGTAATATGGCTGATATAGATGTAATAGATGTTTCTAAATACTTAGCCAATGATCCAAACACTAAAGTCATAACAATTTATCTAGAAGGACTAAAACCTGGCACTGGTAGAAAATTTATTGAAGAAATGAAGAAAGTTACAGTTAAGAAACCTGTAATTGTAATTAAGGCTGGAAGAAGCAAACGTGGAGCTGCCGCTGCTGCAAGCCATACTGGAAGCCTGGCTGGAAGTGATAACTTGTATCAAGCAGCATTTAAACAAGCAGGAATAATAAGAGCATATACTACAGAGGAAATGTTTGATTGGGCTAGAGCATTCGCTTCACAACCAATACCTCGAGGCGAAGAAACGATCATTATTACAAATGGTGGAGGAGTAGGTGTTCTAGCAACTGATGCAGCTGAAGAACACAATGTTAAATTATTAGATCCAAGCCCTGAGCTTAAGGAGAAATTTAAGAAAACTATGCCATGGTTTGGTAGTGCGAAGAACCCTATCGATTTAACTGGTCAAGCCGTTGTTGAAAACTATGTAGAAGCATTGAGGACCGCGTTTGAATCAGATGAAATTCATAATATAATATTATTGTATTGTAGAACAGCTATTCTTGACCCCAGAGACTTAGCGAATGCTATTGTTAAACTATACGGAGAATATAAAGGAACCGCTCATAGTAAGCCGTTGGTTGCAGGGTTTGTTGGCGGAGAAGACGTTCGTGAAGCAATTAGGTTATTGAATAAGAATGGTATACCTGCTTATCCAAGTGCGGAGAGAGCTGTAGCTAGTATAGCAAAAATGATCTGGTATATGAGGTATCTTAATAAAATAAAATCTAGGAAATAATAGAGTTTTACCTAATCCTAGTTCCAGGTTTTACTGGTTTTTCAACGGTTAAAAGAACAGGGACTCCATCCTCGCTATCAGCAGCCAACAACATTCCCTGACTTACTAATCCAAATATTCTCTTAGGCTTTAGATTAGCTACTACAATAATATATTTACCAATGAGATCATCTGGACTGTACCAAGCACCTAAACCAGCTATTATCTGGCGCTCACCTAGTTCTCCAAGATCCACTTTTAGCTTTAATAGTTTCTTACTACCCTTAACCTTTTCAGCTTCTTTAACAAATCCGACTCTAAGATCTATACGCATAAATTCTTCATAACTAACCTCATTACTAGACATAGTTGTCACCTTTAATTTATTTGTTCACTTATCAATATAGGGTTATATACATATTTTTATTTATTATGATACAATAAAATGCGAGGTGTTGTGATATACGATGCGGGTTTAACGCAGTAATTGTGCGACCAGGAGAGTTCATGGTAAGATATGGATCAGTTACAACTAAATTTATGGTTTCAAGACTTAGAGATAGCATTGTGCGTGTTTTGAACAGGAATAATTATAGATATGAAAACGTCGATATTGTCGGGGGGTCTAGAATAGTTGTATCTGGTCTTAGTAGTACTATTGCAGAAGAAGTTGCTGGTAAGTTGGCTAAAGTATTCGGCGTTAGCAGTACGAGCCCGGTAGTTATGGTGGATTATAATTTATCAATGATAACTGATGTGTTGATAGATATGATCTCTCATAGTAAACCTAAGAGTATTAGATTAAGAGTCATGGGGGAATCTGGGTATAATAGGTTGTTTCTCGAAAAATTACTTGCATCTATTATTGTTAATGAGGCTAAAACATATATTGACCTACGATCTCCTGATGAGGAATACATTATTGATATTCGTCAAGGAAAAGCATATATTACCAACAAGATCTATAGAGGGGTCGGGGGTTTACCTTATGGAGTAGAAGGTTGCTTAGTTGTTCTATTATCTGGTGGAGTGGATTCTTCGTTAGCAGCATGGTATGCTATGAAGAGGGGAGCACGTATAATACCTGTATTCATTGATCTCGGAAAATACTGGTCTGAACAAGCTAGGAGGAGATTCTATGAAGCATTATCTCTAGTATATGAATGGGTTCCATGGGACAAAATTAAGACCTACATAGTTCGTGGAGCAGAGAAAATATTGGAATCAACAAATATACCGGCCCGTCTCCGATGCTTATTATGCAAAGCTAACATGTATAGAATAGCTTCTATTATTGCAGACAAAGAAGAATGCTTAGGGATAGTTACCGGTGAAGCCGTTGGCCAAGTTGCATCCCAAACACTTAGAAACCTATATATATTATCTAGTATCTCTCCTAAACCCATATATAGACCAGTAGCTTTTATGGATAAACTAGAAATAATAGAGCAAGCGCGAAAACTAGGTTTTCATATATTGTCACGAGATGTTGGAACATGTTTGCTGAGACCACCTCATCCAGAAACAAGTGCTAGTAGGGAAGACTACTATATACTTAAACAAGCTCTTCAAGACACAATGGATATAGCAATTAAACTAGTGAATCAAGCAGAGGTTAAATATTATTCAACCTAATATACTTCCTATATATCTTATATGGATCATATTTATCGATGTCAATTCCTCTACTCTTGAGATCAGATATAATATTATCGTCAGGATTCCATGGAAGCTCTGAACGAAATACTTTAAACATCCTTATCAACACCTTCTTACCCTCCAACAATACTTCGTTCGCTACTTTAACGATTTCCTCCAAAGAATCTTCTTTAGCCAATAAGATGTTTTGAGACCTTAAGAGATGAGATATTTTAACCCCACTAGTAAGCTCTATAATGTATCCCTTATCAGGATTCATTGATATTATCCCGCTATGTTTTAAGCCAGCTTTTCTCGCCATTGACAATATTTTATCCGCGTATTCTAAGCTATTTGTTGATAGATGAAGTATGGGACCAGTTGAGTTTAGCCAGAGTCTCCTCACAACTGGTTTCTTTAATACATCCAGTACCTCATTGATTGTTATAGGAACATGTTTCTTGAATACAACGCTTGATTCTTCTCTGCTCCATGGATATGTTGAATCACTAACCGTTATTCTACCGCTACAACTACTTAATGTGTAAATGTTTATATCAGTATTTAAGATCAGAAGAATGCCTATGAGATCCTCATCTAAATATCCTATCTCTAGATCCTCCCATAACCTGTTCCAGAATTCTATTTTTCTCCTTCGCCAAGCTGATAAGTTTATTTTAAAATCCATTTCTGCCCCCCAATTTTACAATGACATATATTCCCTATCTTAATAGTAATGTATATTTAAACTACGAAGTATTAGTTCATAGAAGGTGATGAATGTATTGGAAATATATGGAATAGTTTATAGTGTTAAAGATCCAGCTGGTTTTGGTATGGCAGAATACATTATCAAGTATTATGGATTGGAGAAAAGCAATGTATGTAAAAATGCTATAACATGCTATGTAGGAAATAATTTTGTACTAGCAGGATTCAGCGAGGATGTTATATATTTTGATTTCTTAGACGGTAGATTACCTGATAAGGTTTCAAGATATATAGTGTTATCTAGGCATTCTAGTGCTAAAAAAGTTTGTAGCTATACTGTTCACCACACGGGCAACTTCGGGCCCGAAGCTCCATATGGTGGTAGGCCGAGAACATTATCTATTGCCAACCCAATTGTGTCACATAAGTTGCTTATTAATTTGAGTATACTCGCAGAGGAATATGGGAGAATAGATGAATATGAAGTAAGCTATGAAGCAACGCATCATGGTCCCACAGATGTTAGAAAACCCCTTAATTTTATAGAGATAGGTAGTACTATTGATGAATGGAAAGACCCAGTTAATCACGAGATTGTTGCTTTGGCAGTAATAAAGTTCTTGGAGAACCCTAACCATGAATGTATTCCTGTTACTGGTGTAGGAGGGGGACATTATCCTAGAAAACACACTAAGATGGCTTTTGAGAAAAACTATTGTTACGGCCATATCATGGCTAAATATGCTCTTCAATACTTGTCTCCGGAAATCCTAGAAGAAATGATTGTGAAAAGCGATCCTGTGCCTCAGAGAATTATTGTTGAAAAGAAGGGTACTCGTAGAGAGCATAGGAGAATTATTGAGCAGTACGTATTGAATAGAGGAATTGTTTTAGAGTATATCTAACCTATTCTACTACCTTTACCTTGTATCTGGTATCTTTATACCATGTTTTGGATAACTTACCCCATATAATCCTGAATACTAGCTCGTATTCTCCTGGTTGTAGTTTTATCTTGATTTTTTCAGTAGTTTTCTCTCCAGGATCAAGCTTTTTGATCTTCTTACGAGCAACTACGTTGCCCAAACTCATTACAACGATCATTGCTTTATCTGGTGTGCTTTCGCCATTGTTTGAAATAGTTATCTCTAATTCTTGTCCTTTACGGACAATTTCGGGAACATTTATTTCTTCTATACTGAGCTCTGGCTTTGCATATCCAGTATTATATAGTAGTATGTTTGATATCCTCATTTCTTTCGGGAAATATGTTGTATTTGTTTCTAAGTGTTTAAATGTAATAATGTTTTCTTTTGATAAATTGTTTAATTCTATGATGTGTTCATCCATTCCTTGTACATTTTCTATATTTAATAATAAATTATTGTTCAGAAGTATCTCTCCTCTAGCAATTGTGCTCGGCATATATACTGTTGTCCTAAGCCTACCGTTTCCACCCTCGTAGTTTATTTTTAGCGATGAAGATTCTCCAGGTTTTAAACTAAGTGCTCCACTATAATATGTTAATATAGATTCTGCCTCGCTACTACTGTAAAGTGCTAGAATTGCTAGTTGCTCAATAATTATATAGTCTCCTCCTTCGAGTTTGAAAGTTATATTTGCTCTTCTCCTACGTAGCCCCTCAGGCGTTTTTATTATACTGGTTACATCATAGACTAGTTTTGCAAAGTATAGGTTTCCAGCAGGAGACATTATATGTGGTTTAAATTCCTTAGTGACATTTATACCGTTAAGTTTTACTCGCCAATTAATATGTTGAGAAGGCACCAATACCCCTATATCTAGTAATGCATATTCTAACTCAGCATTTTTAGGATGTAGAAGGCTGAGCGGTATTGTTTGTTTAAAAGGCATTAATCCGCCCATTCTCGCATTTGGTATTGCAGATGTATATACTACGTCTCCACTAAACTTTTTCTCAATAAATTTCAACAATTTTCCCTCAACCATTTATCACACCTAACTCATATCTAGTCAGCACATGATAAAAAGATATTAGGTAACCAGGTTAAATAATGTCTAATAGATGAAGACGCCCTGCCGCAGGCTAGCACTCCCCGCTGAAATAATAGGGGAGTGTGATGTGCTAAGGTGAACCCCTGGCTGATTCTTCTTTCTTCTCAGCTTTTTCAACATATCTAGCTAGACTCCATGTTCTAATAAGTGATACTCCACCACTTAACGCTACAAATCCTATTAATGCTGCTAGGAGACTGCTAGGCACATCTCTATAGATCATAAGTTGAAGTGACCACAAGAAAACATATATGCTGAAACCAATCAATACGAATCCTGCAATAGCAACAACTATATCTCTCGAGACCATTTTTAACCCCACAAGAAAACTATTAGTTCTCTTAATAGCTTAGATAACATCGTATATGCCTCTTCTATGCTATAAAAGTAGTTTTCAATATAGTATATTAAATTATTGCAGAAACCAGTATATAACCTGGAAATAATGAAGGTTACTTGATCTCTTCCTCCCATATAGGTAGGGTGTTTGAAACCAAGCGAAGTAAGTAGTAGATCCATAATAACTGAAGGATTTCTATCCATTACATATATAAAACCTATGTAGAGAAAGAGAAATGCTGAGCTTAAATATATCCATTTATGGGATCTTATGTTATCAGTAATCTTTAAAGCATCAAACTTAAAGCTTTGCCTAGGTATTAATGTGTTAAGAACTCTATCTCTGAGAGAATTATATATTATTGTCGATAGGGTAAGCCATATAGCTATCCATACAATATATGAAAGCCAAGTAATCTGAATAAGGTTTTCAATAAAAGACATTACTGGGAAAAGTAAACCATATACATAGAAGAACACGATAAATAGGATCGATCTAACATAGATTTTCTGAAACGGATCATTTCCTTTCAATAAATCATGAGCTTGAGAATATATTATTGTTTTTATACGGTTCTTAACAAAATCAATGTTTAAGAATACTGTATCACTTATTAAACCAGTTAAATAATTATCAATTATATAGTAAACTACAAATATTATCAAGGAGAATAGAACAAGTGATCCTACACGTGTAGAAATAAATGCTTCATAAAATGCTTGAAAAATACTTGGAGTTACAGATTCTATGTAGGAGTAAACATAGACAACCGTGGATGCTACAATATAGCTGATGAATAAATATGCGGTATAAACTCCTATAATTATTATTGTTGAGAAAAATAATGACTTAATAGATAAGAAATGTCTTCTACGAATAGATCGTTTCAACAAGACATCGGTTAATGTATATGAGAACAGTAACCATGCAGAAGCTATAACAGCAGTTGTAAAGATGCTGAGCCCTATAGCTTTTTCATATACAAGTAATCCACTTACTAAGACATAGTATAAACTTGACAAGTAGATTTTCCTGCTAACAATACCTATAAACCATAAGAGGATCAATATAAACGATATAGTTTGAGTAATGCTTGGTCTTATCATATAGCTGAGATTTACAAAGATATTCAAGAAATAAAGATTTAATAATAATACAACTACTAAGCTCAATCTTGACTGGAAAACGGGATCTCCGAATTTCTTTGCAAGGCTTTCAACGAATTCTCTACTAATATAATTTCTCATACTATCACAGCTCTATAAGATTCTATTAACCTATAAATCATAACATATATATCATCAGGTCCTACACTCACTACTCTAACACCTCTACGGCCAAGATATTCTCGTATCTGCTTACTCAAAACATACCTGTCAAGAGTTAAGCCTGAAAATATTGCGGATTCTAATCCCTTCAAATATTTCTCCTCATATAGTTCAGGAATTAATTGAACAATAAAGACTAAGTGACCTAAACTTCTAAGCTTATTTGATGCATTAATAAGTTCGTCAGCTTCGGATCTGTTGAGCAGTGTTGTTAAAACAAAAAATAATGTCTTTGCTCTCCTCGGCAGTTTTGATGCTTCATCAACTATTAGCCCACCTAGGCTTATACTCGGCTCTTTAGCATGCCAATCAATGTTTGATAGAGAATTAATTATTCTCATAAAGTGTATGCGTCCCCTACCATAGCCTGATCTAACTATTTTTTCGCCACGAATAACTACGCCAACCCAGTCTCCTCTTTCTAGTAGAATCTTGGAGAGACCAGCGGTTATTCTAGCCATATCCTCTAGTGGGGTACCACCTACTATTCCTCTCATAGAATCTGGAGATGCATCTATAATGAATACTACACTAAGATTTGCTTCACGCTCGAATTCTTTTACATATAGTTTTCTTAGCCGAGCAAAGCTTTTCCAATCAATTAATCTATAATCATCTCCTGGAAAATATTCTCGGAGCTCATAGAATTCTTGTCCAAGCCCTCTCATCCTCGCTTTACCTATTCCCAGCCCTCTCCTCGTCCAGATACCTATCATTCTCCTAGGAAAAGTTGCAGGTTTAGGTTTTACATATATTATTTTCTCTTCTGGATCAATAGTGGTCTTATAATTAAATAATCCAAGAGGATCCTTGACAATAATTTCTAAGCCACGAAAAAGATGCTTGCCAAGAACAGTTTCAACTATATATTCATATTCGAAACCACTATATGGAAGAAGAGTTGCAGATACGGTATTGCTTCCCTCAACTAGCTTGAAAAGACTGGGGTATAGATCATTTATGCTTACATAGAATAATGGTATACTCGAATTATTTCTAAAAACAAGTTTTATTCTTACCTTATTTCTTTCCATAGGGGGATCAAGAAACTCGCGTTTAATCTTTAATCGATATATTTGGCGAGCGGAAAGTTCAACTAGTATTCTTGTTCCGAGAATGATTGCTATAACAATTCCGACAACATATAGTGTATAAATTGTTATGGTTTTATTAAGCCAAATATCTAGAGATACTAGTAACCCGGCTAAACTCAGTAATACATATACATTAGATGTTGCAGAGACATCGTTTTCAAGCATTAGCTCGGCACACCTGGTGTTGGAACAGGTATTTCGTTTAATACATCTTCAATTATTTGATCCGTTGTTATAGCTTCAAATTCAGCTTCAGGCTTCAATATTATACGGTGTCTAAGAACAGGTTTGGCAACGAATTTGATATCGTCCGGAATAACATATGATCTCCCATCAATTAATGCATTAGCCTTACTCGTTAATAATAAGCTTATAGAAGCTCTTGGAGAACCACCTAAACGTACATGTGGGTGCTCTCGTGTTTTCTTAACTATCCTTACAATATAATCAATTAACTCCTCACTAACCCTAACTTTTGGAAGCATAGCCTTAATAGCTAATATTTCCTCAGCCGATGTAACGGGTGAAATTTCGAATTTTTCAATATAATGTATTCTTCTAAGAACTTCTTTTTCCTCATCAGTATCGGGATATGAAACAATTATTTTCAGAAGAAACCTATCCAGCTGAGCTTCAGGCAGTGGAAAAGTACCCTCCATCTCTATAGGGTTCATAGTTGCGATTACAATGAAAGGTTCGGGAAGCTTGAAAGTTATCCCTTCTATAGTAACTTGTTTCTCCTGCATCGCCTCTAACAAGGCAGACTGTGTTCTAGGGCTCGCTCTATTGATCTCGTCAAACAATACTATATTAGCGAATATAGGTCCTTTACGTGGCTTGAAATCGTTTATTCTTGGATCAAATACTAGTGTTCCAATAATGTCGCTTGGTAAAAGATCTGGTGTTGCTTGTATCCTAGAATATGATAAGCTAAGAGATCTAGCTATTGTTTTAGCAATAAGAGTCTTAGCTACTCCTGGAACCCCCTCCAATAATATGTGTCCACCAGCATATATTGATATTAAAATGTACTGTATAACATCTTTTTTACCAACAATAATCTTCGATACATTTTCCATAATTTTCTTCGATACACTCGATGCAAAAACAGGATCAAAGCCTTTATTTGATAAGGTATTTTGCATCCCTGAACCCTTCCTTCCTAAATATTGTGTATCCAAGTAGGTTTAGTAAATCCTCAACTAATAAAACATATTTAATCATTGTCTTTCTCCAATTAAACACTATGGGTAAATGACTTTTACCATTAATCTTTAGGTATATTCGGTACATCCATAATAGTTTTTTAAATTTCTTCTGATCCACTATGCCGAGTACACGTAGTTTATTATATGATTTACTAGCTAAAACTTCTTCGAGATCAAAATTCTTAACAATAATAAATGCTTGCCTTAACAATTCCCAGTATCTTTTTATCAATATTTTCTCCTTATTCTTCAGAAACTTTTTATCTAAGAGATTAGCTGTTATAATAGTCTCAATAATGATCTTATATTCTCTGACTTTCTCATGTTTAAACTCTGCTAATTTTTTAAGGTTAGATACGGATTTCATGAGGCCAATCAAGCCTAATATTGTTAATAATAATATGAGGGGGCCTAGAATACTGTATTGAGATATATATGCATCTATGAATTGATCAGCTTGTTCAAGGAAATTAGCAAACAATAGGAAAAGTATGCTTGAGTGAAAAGGTATTGTTTGCTGAATACTTTTTCTACGATATAAATAGTTAGGAATAATTACTCGTTTACCTTTTTCATCAGATAATTTTTTCACATAGTTATATACAATTTGTGAAACAGTTAAGTTTCGTCCCAGCTCGGTATTTATTAATGGAGAACTATCACTCATTACGAATAGTTTAGAACTAGGATACACTATAATAATCCCTGTTATCCATCCGTTAAAGCTAGTGTTTCCACGGGTTTTAAGAAAATACGCTATTTCTTCATCATCGATTTTACCATTAGAGTTTAGATCGAGAATACCATATGTGATAGAAACAATGTCCACAGGTCTATTTATTTTAGTATCATTAACAATAAAACTTGCCCAATTAAGACGAACATATTTTGTTTCATTATCTAGGGTTTTTATTATTGTGAACGGGTACTGAGGATCTTGAGTTAACATCGTATCCAGGATCATTGTTCCATTTACATGAATATTGAATCTATGTAACAAATTATTACTTGTAGTGTTCTCATCTAGTACAGCGATATTTATTTTTCCATCGAGGAAATATTTCTCTATTAAATCCAGATCCGTATTATCTGCTGATACTGATTTATCGGGACCTATAATAAGAAGTAACCCTCCCTTACTTAGCTCATTTATTAATTCATCATTATTATTAACTATTATGACATGGTATCCTTCATTTCTAAGTCTTTGAACAAGTATGCTTGTACCTGACCAGTCAAATGATAGAGGACTACAGGTTCCAACATATAATGCGGTCTCTACTTTAATAGCAATCCCTGGTATATAGAATGCTGCTAATAATCCTATTATTAGAAGAAATACCGTAAATAGTTTAAGCCTCAATAAGATCACCTATCTATATTTTTATTGATAGATAGACTTCTCAGTTCACGTTCTACCTTGCTAATTAAAGCTTCATCGACTTCATATTTGCCATAAACATTTTCCTCATAAATTCTTGTCACATATTTCCCAATATTTCTCAGATCTTCGATTCTTATTCTTCTTAATAGTTCACGCGGTGTTTCAGAAGGTTTTCTCTTATATCCATGCCTCTTTACAATACTATACCATTTATAGTATAGCATTATTGTTCGAGACAATGTTGTTTTTCCTATTCTAGCTTTTATAATCATTGTTTTCTCATCTATTTTTGTAATAAGGTAATCTAAGTATTGTCTTAGTGGTTGGCGAACATAATATAGTATAGTGAGAACAAGGGATCCTATAGTTACATAAAATACTATGCTGAAGTATTTGCCGAAGCTAAATGATGGAATAGTTGGGGGATTAAATACACTAGCATTATTGCCGCCAATATTGGGGAGATTGAAAATATTAACCGGCGGCTTTTCTTGTACTCCGCTTCCAAGGAGATTTCCTGGATTAAGATTTTCTGATCCACTAGTCTCTCTAACACCACCCCCATATTGCTTCATATAGTTGATGAGCTCAGAGATAAGATCATTATTCACTACTTCCCCATGTCTAAGCTTATAAGCGTCTTGGATGAGCGATTCATTATTTAGTAGCTTGCCTAGCTCATATAAATAATTAGTAAGATTAACTTCCATCCCATTTTCGGTTAGGTTTTGGATAGAATCAATTAGTGAGACAGTTTTCGCTAAATCCTTATTAGAGTTTAGATCATCACCGTATTTTGTTTTTAAATAATTATTTAACTCGTTCAACAAAGCATATGCTTTTTCATAATCGCCGTTTTGTATTGACTGATTTATTTCTGATACATATCTATCAACTATAGGATCATTTAATTGTTTGAGCAGGGAAAGCTGTTGTAGTAGTTTATTTTCATCTATAGGATAAGTATCTGTGGGTATGTATTTGTCATTTCTTTGAACACCTCCATATGTGATCATGGATGGGAAAATCATAAATACAAATACTATAAGAAAGAACCATACATGGATCCTCCTTGATACTATTCTGGTCATCATTATATTTTTCATCCACTCACTTATTTTACTTCTATCTATGTAAAATAATAAATTATACAAGTTATAATGATTAATGATTAATTTCATCAGGGTGGTTTAGATGAAACTATATGGTATGATTCATCTTCCGCCCCTTCCGAATTCTCCTCAATATAGTGGTGAAAAAATAGATGTTATACTAGAGTATGCGATCAATGAAGCTGAAAAGCTTGTAGAGGCCGGGTTTGATGGTGTAATTATTGAAAACTATATGGATTATCCATTCCCAGTGTACGAGAAAGACCCTGTTAAATTGGGGTTTATAGAGTATATTGCTAGAAGAATTAGAGAAGAATTCCCTAATATATTGATTGGCTTAAATATTTTAAGAAATAGTGGTTTAGAATCAATAGATATAGCTTGTAGAAATAACCTAGACTTTATACGTGTAAATGTTTATATGGAGACCGTTCTAGCACCTGAAGGCATAATTAAGCCTTTAGCCTATGAGATTATGAAGTATAAGATGCAGAAAAAATGCAATGTAAAAATCTATGCCGATGTAAATGTGAAACATTCACAGCCACTTATGAATTATACTATGGTTTTAAGAAATACGTGTAGTAGAGGATTAGTTGATGGAGTAATAGTTTCCGGAGAACATACAGGTTATGCAACACCTGTATCAAGGGTTTATGTAGCTAAGAGGATTTGTAATGGTAAAGAAGTCATTGTGGGTAGCGGGGTTAATTATCAAAATATAGGATTATATATTGGTTTAGCGGATGCGGTAATTGTTGGGACAAGTATAAAGAATGAAGGTATTACAACAAATCCCGTGAATCTTCAAAAAGCTATGTACTTAGTGGAACGAGTTAAGCGGGTTAAAAATAGGTTATTTTAGGGTTTAAGCATATATATTTGATTCTGATCTTCCAACTACTTCTTTAAGCAATGCTTCAATTATCTCCTTAGCTTGTTCCTTATTGATCCTAGCATATTTTACGAGATATTCAACTAGCTTCTCTCTACCCCATCCTTCCTCGAGATGCTTCTTCACCAGGGATAAAAGCTCGAGGAATAATTTAGACTTGTATTTCTCCTCTAATCCTAGCTCTCTAATAATAGCATTTATAGCTGCTAAATGCATTGCCAATGCATCGTTGAACTCGTTTTTGCCTAGCGTCTTAACACTTAGATCAACTACTATAGTAGGAACAGCTTCATCACCTACTAATACATATTTTATCATGGGAGCAATACTTAGTCTCAACAATTTATAGTATAGAAGCAATCTTTCATTTTTAGACATAGTAATTGTTTCAAAATCTAGTGGTGTCTGTAATCTTACGACGCCTATTACATCGTCGCAACTAATATATATTGATATAGGAAACATTGGATTAACAGCCTTATATACTCCATTCTCTTCTTCAACTTCCCATGGAAAATCTATAAGTTTCTTGGAGTTAGGAGAACCCTGCTTTAACCATTGTATAATTTTTCCGAGTGCTTTACTACAATTAGACATATTTGTAACCACCACGCAAAAGAAGCGATTTATGAATAGTTTCTTAATAATAAACAATATACCTATTCATAAATATAAGTTATGTATTATATAGTTTGTCGAGGTACTCATAACTAGTCCATTCAGGATTAGTCTCAGCTTTTCTGCATACTTCATCTATGAGTTTTTCTAGTGCATCTAATGGTTCATAGCCTTCTTTAAATACTAGATCATACATTCTTCTATAATGTTCTGTTACTTCTTTATAGTATTGTTTTAATAGTTTCCATGGAGGCTCTACTTCTTCGCCAATCCCGACTCCTGGACAGTAGGGGTCTACATATATCTTATTAGGATTGCTGGGCGAAGCTGGAATAAATGGGTATAATCGACATCTTAGTGGCCTAGCCGGGTATATTTTACAAGTTGGAATACCATTACTGTGTTCGAGGAACGCGCATTTTCCATCCCCCATTCCTCGAAGAGCAGGTATAGCGATCATATCTGCTATAATGGCTATAACATATTTACCTCTAAGCTCTCTCCAATCAACATTCATGTATCTAGCTATTCTACATATATCATACGCTGTCAAAGCAACATTTGGCCCGGTACTGCAGCATCTACCGCTTCTTCTGCATCTATAACGTATTTTATCTCCAAGTTTAAGCACATAATACCTAGTCAAAGCAGTTACCTCTCTCACTACCTACCACAAAATCCTCTAAAAGGACACGTACTACATCCAGATCCATATTGTTCCTCCGAGTAAATAATCATTAGTTCTTCGTCATCGTCAAGAATAATGCCAGGAGGAACCTTGTTTTCATCAGTATTTTCTTTTTTCTTCTTTTTCTTATCGATAAGCTTAAACATGGAATATTCCCTCCTCAAGTTATGGTATTGTTTAGAGCCCGTAATATATCATGCCTAAGTTTTAATCATATCAATTAATATTTAGGCTCTTCCCATAGAGTGCTTCTTCTCCGAAGAACATAGATCAAAATAGTTATTAGTGGAATTATTAGGAAAAAGATTAAGAGTAATAAATTATTTTGTGCAAAAATGTTGTTAGAATTAATGTTTTCTTCTAAATATTTCACCTTAACATAGTTGCTAAGTGCTTTTTGATACTCGCTTGTTCCATTAAATGCAGCAATAAACGTTGTTGTTTCTGCAAAGCTATATGTTATTGTTAAGACTGCGTATCCAGTTGAATTAGTTATTGCTGATCCAATATATACTAGCTTATTATTATTTATAATATAGAAATCTATTGTAGCATTAGCAATAGGGGATAACTTATAATCTACTAGTCTTGCAGTTAACAATATTGTTTCATACTTTCCAACCTTGGTTGTATTGGTTAACAATAATAAGAGAGTCTGTATCTTAGATACTCTTAAAAGTACTGTATCACTATATGCATCACTATAAATTTGCCTATAACTATCCTTTCCGGGAGCACTATATTTTGCTTTAAGCAAGTATGTTCCAGAATTGTTGAGAGATATATAGAAATATGCTATACCGTATTGATCAGTATAGTTTACGGCAAGCTTGCTCCAATTAACTCCATTCATACTAATCCATAGTTCAATGCATTGTTGAGCAAGTGATTCGATATATGGGAGGAGAGTATTGAGCCTGGCTCTAACAAGTATTTTTTCTTTTACATAAGCATTCTTTGGGGCTTCTAGGAGTAGAAATGTTTTAACAGGAATTATTCTGATTTCAACGTAATTGCTTATAGCTCCGCTAAAGGTTATGTTTCCATAATATATAGCTCTATAAGTATAATTGCCTGCGTAAGGTTCATATATTTTGAAGATAGTACGACCTCTTGTATCAGTAATATTTTTCTCGACAGTTATCCAAGTATTATTAATTTGTTTCTGAAGATAAATAGTGGCTTGTCTTATAGATGCTTTATTAGAATATAAATAAGCTACTAATGTGAGAATTGAATTAACATATGCTTCACTCCTATTGCTCGCTAACGATAATTTTGTAGATGTTAATGCTATTGTTAAACTGAAATTATTCATGGAAGGATTATATACATGGTCTTTGCCCTCGAAGAGGAGCCTGTAATTATAGATTCCACTTTTATCCTCGATCCATGACAAGTATACAATACCGTTTTCATCAGTTGTATTATGGGATATTTTAATCCACGTATTATTAACTAGTTTTTCGAGCCAGATCAAACTGTTTCCTATAGGTCTATTATTTTCGTCTACAAGTTTTGCTGATATATGGATAGGTTTTTTGGTTACTCCACTGATCGGTTTATTTATTATTATAATATGTGTGTTTAGTTTTTTAACATGTATAATTATGGTATTTGTAACTGTTTGTATAAATGTTGCGTTTCCTTCATAACGAACTCTAAAAATATAGGTTTCATTACTTGTGAATCTATAAATTAATGATGCGTAGCCATTAGAATCTGTATTTGTCATATTTACTATTGTCCACGAATTCCGCGTTGTATTATATAGTTCCAAATATACTTTTGCGTTTCTTACTGGGCCAACCATTCCATTATATGTGTAATTAAGACCTATTGTGAATACTACAGCTTCATAGACTTTTACATCTGTACTATTTGTTTCAGTCTCTATATGTGTAGGGGTTCTATATATTGATAGAGATATTATGTTTGATTCTGCATTGAATAATAATTTTTTAAAGCTTCCACTATAATTTGCTTTTAGCAGATATGCGCCGTTGGATAAGAAAATATAAGTATAGTTTAGATATCCGTTTTGATCGGTGGTTCCCGAGAAGATCTTATGCCAAGTTACCCCGTTATCAGAACTTAACCAAACATCTATTCTCTCCCCACTAACCGGGATACCTCTGTTCTTTAAAAATAGTTTAATAGATATATTAATTGGTTCAATAGTGTAGAAACTAGTTTTTGACACATTAATATATAGTGCTGTTACACCGTATACTCTTACTTGTAATATATTGTTCGATATAGTATATTGTGATATATTATCACCGGGGTATACAGCGATATAGTAATATATTCCATTTATAGGTTTTGAAAGAATTATCTCGGCTGAACCATTCGAGTCGGTGATTGATGAACCTATATATGTCCAGTTCATGCGATCACTGCTTTCATAGAATAGGATCTGTTTATGTATTAGTGGTTGCCCAGTATCATTTAGAAATAGAGTTGCAGTAATTCTAAACGATTCGTTATTCATTACCATTTGTGGACCGGATAAATATAGTTTTACAGGTTCTCCTATGGGTACTTTTACATATACTGGTCCTTCAACAATGTTTTCCTGAGAAATATTATGTAGGTCTCTAGGATCTCGAGTATAAATTATGCTGACAAACCATTGCCAATCATCTTGTAAAGAATAATTACCATTAATTATGTTAACATGCCTCGATACATGTGCATAGCCATTTAGATTAGTTGTTGTAGTTATAACCTGCTTATACAGATACACTCCAGTACTGTTCCGATAATATATGATTATGAGGCCATATTTTGCAATGTTAGGAGAAGAAGCTGCTGTAGAGTTTATCCATACATAGCTACCATTAACAAATTTTGCTGTGAGACCTGGCCCAATAACTAGTTTAAATCTTCCACCAAAAGAATCCTCTGTTGCTCGTTTAACTGCTACATAGTAAATATGATTATTTATAGATTCAGTTGGGGGAGGCACTATATAGGTTATTTTATCAAGAACTCCGTATCCATCCACTGTATGATTTAATAATTGGGCATCCCAGCTATTAGTATTCAGTAAATATATGTCGGCATCAAGATTAGTCTTTACAGGATCATTTGAGTAAGAGGTTATCCTCACACCAAACCTAGATACAAGTTCATGCTCATTAATTTTCAATGTAAATCTTTCAAAATGCACAGGAATACCAACAACCGAGTTTCCAAATAATATATCTTCTTTCATAAAATACTTTGTTATATTATATATTATCCCATTTCTAAGATTGCCACTATATATTATTGCTGGGACATTATCTTTGTTTAAACTATAATCATATGTATAACTATTTCTTAACCCATAAAGATATAGAAGATAGTCTCTCAACATAACAGTATAGTTAACCGCCGCATATGCATCTAATACGCCGAAACCTTCATAGATATCTTTTAATCCATGATCAAGGCTTGGACTATACTGGTTTCTAACTAGATCATAGGATACTGTTCCATTAAGTGTTCTTATTAGAGGATATGTTTCGTAGCATGAACTTTCAATTATTTCCTTTATCAACATACTTGCTCCAATACCATAGTCTTCAACAATTCTATCCCAGAGACTAAGATTTGATGATGTATTAGTTGATCTAAGAATGCTTATAAGTATTGCAGCAACACCAGCCACCATTGGCGCTGAAATACTCGTACCCATAGATGCTTCGTAATCTAATGGTTCAGTATCAATAATGGATATGTTCTTATTTGCCATGCTATAGAATGGGGTATCTCCCTCATTATTTGAGTCACTAGTATATATCATGTGGTCATAGTCTCCTCCAGGCGCTAATAGGTCAGGTTTTGATACGTTATAGATAGAACTATATCCGCCAATTGTTGTATAATATGTTATATTATTGAATCCGTTAACAGCTCCAACACTTATAACCCATGGAAAACTAGCTGGATAAATACCGGTAGCGTTCAAGCCTTCTCTTACACCATAGTTCCCAGTAGAAGAAACAATTACTATGCCTTGTTCAACTATATTCTTCGTTGCTTCTTCCATAGATGCGGAGTATATTGTTGATGATAAACTAATGCTTACAACACTAATATTATATATATCCTTAACCCTGCTAATCTCATCTAGCGCGTTTAGAACATATGAGAGATAAATTTTTCCCTGTTTATCAGCTACTCTAAATATAGCAATGTTTGCTTCCGGAGCAACACCAGTACTAATCGGGTATTTGTCTCTAGATATTATTGATGGAACACTTGCATTAAACCATAAATAGATATTTGATGAATTATGACGTAATCCTATAACATAGTTTCCATGATCATCTTTGCTGGTTACATTGTATGTTAAAAGTGTTTCAGCATTTACGTATAGGTTTCCATCTGGATCACTTATATGGTTGATTTTCCAAGAACTATTTGAGCATACGTATTCTAAATCATTATTCTTGATCGCTTCTAAGACGTTTTCATAATTTATTGTCTTATACAGGTATGCTTCATATGAGTAGCTATTATTATAGGGTGCAATGTATACCTTGACCTTTAACTCCCCCATACTATATACTGGGATAGGAGTTGGCAAAATTGTTATGTAGTCTTGATTCTCCGTATTAGATATATTAAAGGGTCCTTTGGATAGTATTAAGTTTCCATTGGACCCATTGTTTTCACCAATAATAACAGACGCTACATGCGTTCCATGATCTAATTCGTCTCTTAATGGATCAACACCGGTTAATGTTGCGTTATAGGAATAAATTATTTTGCTACGATTAATTCCTGGAGCATTTACATTTATACCAGTATCTATTAATGCTATAGTAACATATTTACCCTTAAAACCTAGATTCCATATTCTTGGTCTAATGTTTACTTGTCTAGTAGCATAGTGTAGATCAGGGGTCATCCTAGTATCTTCTTCAATAAATAATAGGTCTGAGTATCCATCTAGATCATAATCTGTTCTGATAAGAGCTTCTTTGAGTGATTGGAGATTATTGCGGGGAATCTCTATTGCAATACCGTTTAAAACATTTCTCCATGGTCCACCTATTATTTTTCCGCCTAATGTTTGGATTAGTTTGAGATGATAACTACTAATTCTTGTTGAGAATACAATTATTGCTCTAACAATTTTGTTTTGATTATTGAGAAGCTTATCACTAATATAGTCGTGATCTCTATCTTTCAATGTAAACCAAGCTTTAGGCAAATATTTTTTATAAATAGGTTTTTCATTGTCTACAACATAATAGGTAATATATATGGTGCTGTGAATAACTATTATTATAATCAATATTGTGGAGGCAAAGCCTGTATTAAAATGCATTATATTGCATCCCCAACCATGTCAGCAGACAATTTCGCGGGTTACCCATGATTTTATTTATGATATAAAATGTAAAAATTATTTACTTGTTTAAATAAGTCTTCACATGGATCTCTAATGGATTATTTATTACATAGTTTAGAGTTTTTATAATGTTTATTGGTGAGACAGTTTTCTTTTCATGTAGGAGGTAATCTCCTACTAATCCATTAATATATGCTCCTACACATGCAGATATGAATGGATTATTGGTTTTAGCTAGTATAGATGCAACTATGCCTGTGAGGACATCTCCTGTCCCACCGATTGACATGTATGGGTTTCCTGTTTTGTTAAGCTTGATTTGGTACCCGTCACTAATAATATCTATTGGTGCTTTGAGAAGAATGGTTGCATTTAGTGTTTTTGCAGCTTCAACTACTTTTTCCATATCCTCTACAGGTTTTCCAGATAAGGCTATGTTTGTGAATGCTTTGAATTCTCCTCTATGGGGAGTTAGAACTGTTCTTCCATTAAATATTGTTTTTCCAAATTCTATTGTGCGTAATGCATCAGCATCTATTACAAGATTAATGTTTCTCCTCAACAATTCATCAATAATCTTCTTAGTTGCTTCAAGTGTTTCCGGTAATCTGCCGAGACCAGGACCTATAACTACTACATGTGGACGTATCTCCTCAATATATTTAAGAATAGTTTCAACATGTCTCGGTTCCAAGTATTCTCCTTCATAGGGGAGCGTTATTAGCTCCGGTGAATAAGAAGCTATAATATTTCTCACACTGCTCGGCACTATTATAAAAGCTAGATCAGATCCTGCCTCTAATGCTGCGAGACCCGATAAAGCTGGTGCGCCAGTAAATCTATAGCTTCCACCAATAACCGCTATTTTCCCTGCCATTCCCTTATGAGTATCTGGTTTGCGTGGAGGAATATTGTATAAAACATCTCCTGGTCCAACATATGTTTGTGCTTCTGGGGGAATACCAATATTTGCAACAATTATCTCGCCAGTTATGTCAGGGTTTTTTAAGAGACCAGGCTTAACATCATGGAACGTCACAGTAACGTCTGCTTTGAAAGCTACTCCATGTATCTCACCAGTATCGGGATTTAAGCCTGTAGGTGTGTCTATTGCTAATTTAAGCTTTGCATTAGTCTTGTTTGCTTCTTCAACAAGTGTTTTTATAGGTTCTCGAAGAGAGCCCTTAACTCCTGTACCTAGTAATCCATCAATTATTATGTCAGCATTTCTAATAGGATCAATTGTTCCAGGTTTATGAATAATTATCGAGTCCATTCTAGAAACTATTTGGTAATTTTCACGAGTATCCGGGTGATTTATGAGTTCGGGTCTATATGCTGGAACAATTTCTACATGATAGCCCTTGCTAGCTAAGTATCTAGAAGCCACCAGTGAATCACCGCCATTTCCGCCTCTACCCATCAATACGACTGTTTTATCAGCCTCTTTTGGGGAGATGCGCGAGGCAATTGTATCAGCTACACTTTTACCAGCAGCCTCCATTAGCCTAATAAGAGGAATACCTAATCCTATAGTGTTTGTTTCGAGAACTCTCATCTCATTAACTGTTATAACCAAAGAGATCAACCCCATAATTTTGTCTAACATATATCATGCTATTCCACATTATCCCTAGATAAATTCAAACATATAATACTTGTATTTATTTTCCGTAGCTTCCAGAAATTTATGTCAACGATTTATTTTTACTACGTGGCGAATAGGATTGTTATCGGGAACTATTTCAATATAATTTTTTCTAGCCCGTTCAATTTTTTTGAAATAATCTTTGGGGATCACTAGTAATCGACCATATGGTGTATTAATACTGCATTTTTCCGCAGTAATTTCTCCTCTTAGATCAATACATGCTTCCTTGAAAAGCTCTATATCACCCGTTCTTAAAGCTGTAGCAAATATTACCCAACTTTCTAGTCTAGTTGACGGAAACCCCGCTATCACTACATTATTTGTTTCTAGAAAGAACTTGTATGTAGATGTATTGATTAAATCCAAAACTACTGGAACAGCTTCAGAATTTCTATTTATGAAAACGTTGAATCCTCCATAAAACATTGTCTTGATAATAGCATTTGTGAGGAAATCAGATGAGTATATATTGCCCTCAGCAATATTCATACATATTCTCTCTATTCTACTAGGTAGTAACTGTTTAGGAATATTATTGATTATTCTTTTTTCATTCCTTCCCAACAAAATATTAACTCTATAGTTAAGTATGGGGAACAAAACTACTCCTTCATGGTGTACAGTATGGAAATATCCTAGAACTATTATTGCTGGACAACTAAATAATTGCTGATAGATCCATTTATTCAACAACTACCCGCCTCAGTCAATTGTTCCAGTTTGTTCCATCGTTCCAAGCCTGAAACGGTTCCAGCACTATTGACTGTATCATGATATCCCTTTTATAAACTGAACTATAAAGTAATCCAACAGAGTCTGGAAGGAAAAGGAGGGATGAATCATGATAAGCAACACATACCTCAAAATTGCTGGATTAATCCTAATAGTATTGGTAACGTTATCAATGATCTCAGTGTCAGCATCACTTGTACTGGCCGACGAGGAACAAGAAAGAAAAGGAGAAGATGAAAATATTACGGTAAGATTCAACTTAACAATACCATTTAGTGAAGCATTAGATCTAGCATATACTGTTAGAAATGTTTCGTATCCAATGTTTGAATGGGGACAAGCACAAAACATAACATTAGCAAACATGCTACTCAAACATGGAGATTACCTCTTGGAGAAAGCAATCAATATGAGCAGTACAAACGAGACAAAAGCAACAATTCTAGCATTAGCTGCTGCAGCAATATATAGTAGAGCACCTATAGTAGCATATCCAGTGCTCGGGAAAACTATTAGGAGTAATCTAGGAGAAAACCATACATTAACAAATAATACAGTTTTAGCAGTAATAGGGAAAGCTAAAGAAATAAAGGATCTAGTTAGTGAAGCTAAGAATATCTCTGAACAATTCAATGTGACTCCTCTAAGAATAGTTGATTTCATAGTTGCTGATGCAACTGGAAAGATAAATACTAGCTTACAATTATTAAAGATGAACTATACGGGGCGCGCACTAAGCTATGCTGTGAGAGCATATCATGAATACATAAGAGCATATGCATGGGTAATTAAATCAGTATTCATTGAAAAACTAAACCTTGGCGAGACACAAAGAATTACTGAGAAAATAATCGTTAGGAAAGTAGATAGGAAAGTTATGGAGAAACTAATTGAGCACATGCCTGGATGGATCAAATCGAAAATAATGGAAAAACTCAGAAAAGGTGTGATCAAAGATATTGAAGACCTAAGAAAACATATTAGATTAATGGTTGAAACATACAAGGAAAGATTCAATAATATGACTGCAAACTATATAACTAAAACAGTTGTTTTAGTGATAATCACCGGCTCCAAGTTGCCAGGCCCACAGGGACAAGCAATTAGAGAATGGAGACTTAAACATAGATTAAACAATATGTGGTCATTATACAGCTATATAAGAACAATAGTGAAGAATGTTCAAAACGAAACCAATGCTACCGGAATAAATTTACTAAAACAAGTATTGAACCAGTTAGAGATAAACATAGAAAATGACACAGGTGTACACGTAAATCTTACACATATATTAAACATGGTAATCACAATACATATAATGCATCACGGTCACGGCCATCATTAATCAAAATATTTTTTCTGGTCACTCATTTTTACTACTATATGGTGATTTAGTATGCGTAAGTATGTTGTTTCAACTTTATTAATAGTTATATTCTTAGTATTAGGTACTAGTATTTATTGTAACGCACAAAGCATGGAGGATAGTGTTAAGGGAATAGATATTAAGATAGTATATGATCCATACACGGATTATGGAATAGTGACTTACGAGATATTGTTTTCTAATACAATGGAAAATGCAATGATAAATCTACCACTTGTAGCAGACAACATTAATAATATCATAAATGTTACGGGAAGCGAGGGACAAGTATTTCCATACACTTACATTGATGAAAACACATCAATAACAATATTGTTCAACAACACGAATACATTAACAATAACTTATGAAATATCAGGGTTCATGAATGAAGTAGGAATAAATGCCTATAGCGGAATATTAGATTTATCTCCGCTGAGCGGGATAAATGTTTCTGTCGAAATAGTGTTGCCTGATATTTTCAATGTTTCAACTGATCCAGATAATAGTTATGTAGAATACGACAATGGATTAACAATTATAAAAATAAATAATCCAGACATTTACGCAATATATATCGAGAAATCATTATTTGCAACAACTACGACCGCAACCACCACTACAACAACGGCTACGACAACATCATCTATCCTGTCACCACCTATTACCTCCACAACATCGCCTACTGCTACTACAACTACAACTGCTCCACCTCCAACTACAACCACTACGACTACAACCACGACTACGACTTCTCCAAGTACTCTATCACCTGGAGGAACTCTTGGATTATCCCCGTTCATGATAGGATTGATCATTGTTGTCTTAGCAGTTGCAGTATTGATTGCCTTATTATTAAGGAGATAGATAAAATAAAGAAATATTTTTTATTAATGTACAAACATATTGTTTTAATACTTATTGCAATAAACACTATTTTGGTATGTTAAAATTAAAGTTAGAACTGTGACGGGGATTACTATATTGCTGAAAAATGTTTCATTAATGTCTCTATTATTGTTCGTAGCATTGTTTATTGTATTGAATAGTATGACACCTGCATATTTACAGGAGAATTTATATGTTTATAGAATTGTTATAGATGTCTTCTATGATGTAACGGACGATCTAGGTTTTGTGGAAGAAAACATCTCTTTAAATACAGTACCAAACCAATTAATAGAGATTGATGTGCCACTTATTCCCCCACCTACAGGTGGTAAGGGATACTATGAACTAATAAATATAAGTTATTCACCTACTCACAAAAACGTATATCTAAGCTATAGCGTCGATAAGAAGAGAAACGTGGTAAAATTAGTATTTAACGCTACAAAAAGTGTTCTAGTTAGATATGCCATATATAATTATCTCGACGAGATCGGTATTGGAGTTTACGGTTTACTAATGGATTTATCAAACTTCTCAATTGCTAACAACATGTATGCTAAGATAAGAATTATAGGTAATTATACTGTAGATGTGTATCCATCATTGAACGTAAGCATAACAAGCAGTAAAGATGTGGTCACAATAGAATTAAATGATCCACAACCCTACACTATAATAATCGTTGAGAAAGGCTTTGAAGAAATAACGACTCCCCCTATGACTTCGCCAACTACAAGTATGGAAACTAGTGTTCAGCAACAACCATTAGCAATTCTGGGAACCAATGATCTAATACTTATATCAGCTATAGTAATAGCAACATTACTATTACTATATCTGATATGGAGAAGACATAGAGCAGGTGTAGAGGTTGAAACAATTGCTCCAGGCGATATTTTCAGTGATGAAACAATAAGGGATATTATTGTGGCAATCGGCGATTTGGGGGGAGAAATTAAACAAAGCGATCTCGTTAGAGCTACTGGTAGACCGAAATCAACAATAAGTAGGAGAGTAAAGAGATTGTCTGAAGAAGGGTTTGTCGAAATAATTCGTAAAGGCAAATATAATATTGTGAAACTAACCCCGAAGGGGAAAGAAATTTATGGAAAAATAAAATCTGAGGAGAAGAGCAAAGAATGAGCGATAATATAACACCACTATATGCACATGGATACTTCTACATGCATGAAACAGGATTGGTGGATCAAGTAATAGTATTTGATTATTGGGATCCAGATCGTTATTATTGGAAGTTATTATCAAAGCCTATGAAGCTCGAGGAGGAAAGAATGTTTCTAGCAAACAATATGCAGTATTATCTTGACCAAGAGAAAGTTCTTATAAATGGTGTAGAAGCTCCGCCCAAAGTCGTAGATGTAGAAATCGGTGTTAGGGGAAAACCTGAGATCGCATATATTGTTTTCCTCATAGAGTTCAAAGGAGAACTAAAAGAAGGCTTAAACATTTATGAAAACATCTATGAGGAAGAAGAGGCTGAGTATGAATATATAGTGTATTGGTTTATGCCTGAGAACGCTAGAATAGTTAAGGCAGAACTAGGTGTTCCATACCGTGTAGAGCCTAATGGTAGAGTATTATTTTTTAGAGTAAAGCCTGGAACTAGAGTGGGTGGTAGAGAAGCAATATATTTCGAGGTAAAACAAACTGTTTAAAAGAATATTTATCAGAGCATAAACCAAATAATTCTATCTCGGCGGGTAAATGATGAATGGGGACCTCCCATCTTGGGAGGTCGCCTGAACAAGCGTGATGTGGGGCCAAAGCGCTGAACCCGCCTCTTTTAAAAACATAAAAACTGAATATCTCCTTTTATATACGATATAAAGTATAGGGATGATGAATACGCCATCGCGTGAATATATGTTGATGAACGAAACCCGTCCCCACTGATAACATGGGTGTATGTTTTGGCTGTAACAATAATAGATTATAGAAACTACCCATTCCTAGCAGACCTAAAAGATACCTTAAACTATAGATGGCCAGGACTAAAACTATCTGATATCATATCTATGCCTAATAATTATCCAAGACTCCGCGCTATGGTTTTGCTTAAATCAATAGTTTCAAAAAGAAAAATACCGCCTCCGAAATCTACTAGTGAAGACGAAGTATTAGCATTCTATACATTAATCTCAATAGTTAAGCTTTTAAAAGATAAGAAACTTTCAAGCATAGTCGCGGTTACATATGCGAAGCACGCATATAGATATTTACAAAATGAACCAGTCAATACATTATTGAAAATATCCAATATACTTGGAATCAAAGCTGAATTATCAAGAAACTATCCATTAATTCCTATCGATTTAAAAAGAAATAAACCAATATTTGAACCCAGACCGATCGGTATTGATTTAAAAGATTACTTAAAACTCACAGCTAAAAGGCTGGCACGGGATCCAAAATATTCTTTAGTTAACCAAGTTGTGCATAGAGGAAAAGTATTCTTAAACAAGAAAATTTTTTCTAGAATACTAGAAGAAGCTATACACCATAAAATATTGGATATTATAGAGAATATAAAGGTTGAAGAAAATAAGTTCCGGGAACTAATAGAGGAAGCCAGAAAAATTTTAGACGAAATTGAATGGATGCAGAAGAGAATGCTAGACATTGAAATAGAGAAAAACACTGAGGGAGTAATAGATTTTGAAGCATTTCCACCATGCATGAAAATACTCCTCAATAGGCTTAGATCAGGGGAGAACCTAGGGCATCACGAAAGATTCACTATTGCTGCGTTCCTGGCAAGAATAGGTATGGATATCGACTCAATGCTGGAATTCTTTAAAAACGCGCCAGATTTTAATGAGAAAATAGCTCGGTATCAATTGGAACACATAGCCGGTCTCAGAGGTTCTAGGAAAAAATATTTACCATATAGTTGTGAATCTATGAAAACATTAAATCTTTGCCCTATAAACGGTCAATGTAGAGGTGGAAAGAATCCATTGGCTGTATATAAATATAATGTACGAATGAAATATTTGAAGAAAACCAGTAAAGAAACTAAAACAAAACAAGCATCACGGTGATTATTAGTAGTGTTTAATAATGGGATTAAAACTAAAATTCACGAATATATTTCTGCAATGTTTTCAGCACCATTCATAGCATTATATATACTCTTAAGATTAGCAATTGATAAAATAATTGATGATTTTCTTGCATTTACTATTCTCTTCATAGGGCTTGTTATAATCCCTCTTATATTCCCATTATTTATTGCTTTTCGACGAGGATATGAGTGGGATTATCCTAATCGGTCTACTAGGATATATCCCTTCAGTATTGTGACGATTTTCTATTTCATAACTTTGGCTTTAATACTATATCTTCGATGTAGCAATGAAATAATTTTTCTCGCCCTATCTTATTCAGTAAATGGATTTGTATCTTTACTTATTAGTTTAAAATATAAGATCAGTATACACTTGGTTGGAATAACTGGTCCAGCAACTTATTTCTACTTTTTAGGATACTGGATCGATGCCATCATATTATATCTTATAGCTTTTATAACGGCGTATTCAAGGTTTTATTTGAGAAGACACACCATACCACAACTAATAATGGGGGTTATGGTGGGAATAACATTTACATATATATCATATTTAATTGTATATAGTGGTGTTTAATACGTGAAGCGATCTAGCATGGCACTATTAATTCTTTTGCTCCTTCTACTTATTAGCTTTAATTACAATATTGTTTTGCTTTCTACAGGTACGCCAAAGGAAAAAATATGCTATAAAATTATTTCGGACAATAATATTACACATAAATGCATGTATTGCGGCTCATATAATATAACATTTAAGTTTAACAATACATATGTTCCATATATTTATGACGAGAACGTTTTCGATAAACTCAATGTTTCAGTTGAGAAAACAAGAATAGAGATCGATACAGGTGAGGGATTAACAACATATAATACAATACATATTCTATACAATAACCAAACATTAATTTATGAACTATACTATGATAGCGAGAGCAGAATACTAGTTTACGGCATAATAACTGATCGAACAACAATGAACGAGTATGAAATAATTCTAATAAATAAACCTCTATGTACCCAATCATTCTCGAAATCAACAACTACGAGCTTATCTAAGACCACAAATTATACTAGCTCTGAGAAAACTAATACTTCATTAATTCAGGGAACATATACAAACTCTACAAGTGTTTCTATAACAAGTAGTTTAATGAATACTGAACCGAACGCTTTACTGTTATTCCTCGCTATAACCCTTATATTAATCGTGATCTTCTTTGTGCTAATATATAGATGGAAATAATGAAAATTTCTATTTATCAATAGTTGAATAACTTAGCTTTCCTGTATACGATCCTAATAAGTTCTATAACGATCAATATAAGTGATATATCAACTATAATGACAAATATCGCATCTGAGAGCGATAATACTCCTCTTTCCTCAACAGTTAAACCCTTTAACCCTACGAGATCGTTTCTCTCATGGAGCTTGATCGACGCTCCTTTAAGTTCGATTCGTACATTCTGAGGTTTATTAAAGATCTCTGATACATACAATACTATGGTTGAAGCATTATACTTTATTAAATCTATATTTGAATACTTAATATCTGCTTTACTATCCAACAACAATAATACTCTATATGGTGCATAACTAGTAATATTCATCTGAATAGTTTCATTTATAACAGATACATCCATTTGAATATTTGTAGATGATGTATTTAATCCTATAAAACCTATTTTTCCAATACTCCCTGTCTTTCCATATGTGAAAAATGTTGAATTGGTCACTATTATTTTTGATAATCCCTGTCCTAAACCATTGTTTATTACAAGTATTTTTTCTCTAATGTATCCTAAATTATGCCTACTATATGTGATCTCATAATAGTATAATGGAATACCTGTTATTATTTCACGGTACATGCTGACTGTGTCTATATAACTCATATTCTCGAGGCTACCCATATAATAATATCTTATCTCGTAACAATAGACATCATCAAAGATTGTTATACCTGTTACGCCTCCTTTTCTACCAGGTTTCATCAAAGTGGCAGAGAAATTTTTAACTTTTAATTTTATCATTGGATCCACTGAATCAGATGATTCCCTAAAGGTCTTATTTATAAGATTGTCCATGGATTTATTGATTGCTTCTATAATTGATTTCTTAACATTATTACCGCTAACATAGAAACTGGTTAACTCGTATTCGTAATCATATATTCTACTATTGGGGTGAAACGTGACATTTATAGCTATCTCATATGCTATGCTTAACCTAATTGTTCCACTCAGACTTTTTTGTAACATATATTTATTAGCATAGATTCCCGATGCCTCTAATGTATACATTGCAATATATAAGCCTGAAACTCTGATATCATTACTACTAGATTCCTTACTGTAATTAATTGATTGAATAGGCAATGATTTATTCCCGTAAACAATACTGGGACTTATTATACTAAATAGAATAATTAAAAGCATAATCAACCATGAATTTTTCCTAGATAGCTCCTCTAAAACGCTAGCCAAATCAATAACCCTAATAACTATTATGTTGCTATTTGTAATTTTATTTTAACTTCTTATTTTATTGTTTTACTAGTATTTTCCCGTGAATAAAGACATATTCTCATTTATCCCGAGTAATTTAAAAATATTATTATCGACAAGTAAAAACATTCGGGGGAATTAATATATGGTTAGTATAATTTATTGATTCTATGGGATGAAGAAGCCGGGGTTCAGCCTACGTAGGTCTTGATAGGCCTATGTAGGCTTTGGGATTCATCAACCTCAGCCCCCCTTTCATCGGGGAGCATATCATCGGCCTTGTCCCCGATCCGGGTAACCCCTGCCCACAGCTCACGGCTGTGGGGAAAACCCTTCATCTTGAGACGAAATATTATTTGAAGACCTACCCCCTTAGGTCTCCACCCACACACCCGCATCCCGAGCAGGCCCAACATCTATAAATGCCTATGTAATATTTAACAGTTTCGATGGGCCTGTCCCGTATCCCATGGCTGGGAATGGGGAAGGCTCGGCCTCTTCTGACCCTCCTTTAAAAGTTGATCAGATAATTTATGAGCATCATTATTTTTTCTTTAGTAATGCATAGTAGAAGCCTATGGTGCCATGTATATGGGGCCATGCACGCATTGTACCTGGCAGGATAGGTGATTGTTTGAATGGCTTATTTAATGGTATAAGCTCTGCATCCCTATGTTTTTCCAGGAAATCCCTGATAATATATTCTCCCTCCCAAGGCAATACACTGCATACTGTATATAGTAGTGGTTGCCCGTGCTTTATCTTTTGGTTGTTTTGGAAACTTTGGATGCTTGCACGGGCTTCCCCCTCTTGGGTTGGGGCTTCATCCCTTCATTGAGGGGGCTATCGGGGCTCCACATAGACCACTTTTGAGCCCTTCATCCGCATTTCACAAACCACTATATTATAAAGGGTTTATAAAGCGAACCAAACAACTAGCCCCTCTAAACAATCATAGTATCCAAATAAGCAAATAGTCTTACCACCTGGAGCAGCACATAGATCCGCAATCTTGGTCTCAGGCTTTGGATCAAGAATTTCTACGGCCACAATACTTGATTCATCCTGTGGAACAAGTATGCCCTCCGCAACAGTAACGGATTTGGTGGGCGTTCGTAAGCATTAATCAACCTTCGATCCAAAAGGTTTAAATACTTTACCATATACATACAATTGTGGAGGTGGTAAAAGCCCCCTCTGTCAGGCTACAATGGTAGCCTATGGGGGCGTACCTTCGGATGTGGGGCTCCGGGGTTACCCCGAAAGGGGACGAGCTCCTGCGAATCATCCGCAGGGGTGATGTGTCCCAAAGCCCACATAGGTCTATCAAAACCTATGTGGGCTGAACCCCTGTCTCAATAAACCTTATAATCTCCCTCCTAATACTCCCATAAACTCTAATAGCTCTCCTACTGTACTTACCCAGTTCAACCTTATACTCTGAGTCTTCGAGAAATCTATATACAGCTTCCGGTTTAGCCTTCAAAGAATTAACCCTGAAAACCCTATACTTGATCTTCATTGTTGCATTTAAGAAATCATCCAGATTTTCACCGAGTTCTTTGAGAGCCTTAGCTAGTGCACGGTATAGTTCTGGGGAAACCCTATATTTTAGAAGAACCTTGTCTTCTTCACTATTTGGAGACCATTTATTATTAAATAACAGCTTAGCTTTATCAATAATTTTCTCTCTAACTGCTTTATCACCTATTTTCTTGCCCAAATATCTCAGAATATATCTCTTAAAAGTTCTCTTCATCGAGCTACTCATCTTCTCGTCTAATTGTGAAACATAAGCAGCTACAAGTAAGGCTGCATGAACATAATATGGGAGATCTGAAGGATTAAAACCGGTTATGTCGGTAACGATCTTATCTAAAAGCCCCTGATAACGGTAAATACTGTAAACTATGCCGGAAACCTTACGATCAACTTGAGGATCACTTATTCTATACTTAGAAATAACCCTCCTAATAGCCTCCTGAACAGGTTTAACATTAAAACCTAAACCAACAGATTCTATTATAGCATATATAATTCTCCTATAGCTAACCATAAACGTATTCCCCTCATTAAGTGTTCTAGGATATGATTTAAGAGATTGCGATATTTTAACTAAGCATTACCTTGTGCTCCAAGGCCTACGTGGGTCTATTAAGACCTATGTGGGTTGAACTCCAATTATTGGTGAATTATTATCAATAATATTTGAGGCAATCTATACTAGATGGTTTATAGATAACTATATATCGTTTAAGAAATAGGTATATATGTAAGGCATATCTAGTTTTTCAACATATAATATTCTCGGCACTGAACAGAGAGTTTTGGAGAGGTGGTTATTTATGGTTTTAAAAATTGGTTTTGCAAGCACTTATCCCCCTACTCATTGTGGGGTTGGAGAATATACTCGTATGCTTATTACTGCTTTGAAGAGTTTGTATCCACGTATAAACGCATATGTATTAGCTGATAAGAGAGGTGGGGATAGGAGATTTGATGAGTTAGCTAAAGTAGAAATTATACCGAGTTTCGAACATGAAGAAACTAGTTATAGGGAATTGCTAGATAATCTAGCTCTCATTAATGGTGTTGATATCCTACATATACAGCATGAATATGGTATTTTCGGTAAACATAATGGTTTAATAGAAGCTGTTGAAGAAGCTAGAAAGGAGAGGCTTGTAGGGAAAATAGTTATAACAATGCATACTGTTGATCACCCATACACTCTTAGATCAGGAACATTAGAGTTTCAAAGACAATTAAACAAATTTGATGCAATAATTGTTCACAGTGCTCTACAAGAATTCGAGCTAATACATCAGGGAATCGATCCATCAAAAATTATAAGAATACCGCATGGAACACTCTTAAACCCATATCTATGGCTACCTAGATTCAAATTAGCAGAACCACTGGGAATATCCGAGGACCAACTTGTAGGGTTCATAATCGGTGTTCCAGGATTTCTTAGAAAAGATAAAGGCTTAGATATTCTTGTAAAAGCTGTAAAGCCTCTCCTACATGACGGTGACTACACAGTTATAGTTGCTGGAGAAACAAGGGATCCCGTGTTGAGGAAAGAACTCGAGGACATGGTTAGGAACGGGCCCAACATGATCTTTATAGAGAGATGGTTAACAAGTGAAGAGATACTGAAACTTGTTGCATTAGTAGATGCTGTCGTCTTACCCTATAGGGATAGGCCAGCATCATATTCTGTCTCAGGCATACTACACTTATCAATGGGCGGGTTAAAACCCATCATTGGAACTAGGGCTCCGAGATTGATAGAACTATATCATCATGCGCCGAGAATGACTGTTCCAGTTAGAAACCCTAATGAGCTGACAAAGAAAATTAGATGGTTGAGAGCTAACTATGATGTAGCAATAGCGTATATGAGCAGTGTCTATAGCTATGCTGTTAGGACAGAATGGCATAGAATAGCTAGGAGACATTTATCTCTCTATGCTTATGTTTTAGGTGTTGAAAAATCTATTCTTTCAGGCGAATAAACTAGAAAGGGAGACATATATGGTTAGAATAGAAGAAATCTGTAAGATCAATTATAGAGGAGCAGTGATCAAGGGTGTTAAGGGAGATATTACAGAACTAGATGTTGAAGCCATAGTTAACCCAGCTAATAGCTTTATGTTAATGGGCGGCGGTTTAGCAGGGGTTCTGAAGAGGAAGGGTGGAGAAATCATTGAGAATGAGGCCAAGAAGTTTGCACCAGTACCTGTTGGTAAAGCTGTTGTAACTATTGCAGGCGTATTAAAGGCTAAATACATAATTCATGCTCCAACAATGGAGAAGCCTGCTATGAGGATCAATCCGGAAAACGCGTATAAAGCAACATTTGCTGCTCTAACAAAAGCATTTGATCTATCGTTGAATAGGATAGCAGTACCAGGTATGGGAACGGGTGTTGGAGGACTATCTCCCAGCGACGCAGGGAAAGCTATGGCTAAAGCAATAAAGGAATTTCTAGATATAATCCCTTCAGGGATCAAAGAGATACTCGTGGTTGACTTAAATCCCGAAATACCCAGAATGGTCTGCAAAGCCTTACAGGAAATGATTAGGGAAGCAAGAAATGAGAATCAAAGTTAAATATATGCTATGGCTACGCGAGAAAATAGGAATAGAACAAGAAGAATTCAAACTAGATAGAGAAACTACTTTAGAAAACCTAGTAAGAATGATCATCCTTAAACATAGAGAAGCAGAGAAATATCTAAGCAATATTTTTAGTGACAATAACCCCTTCATAATACTGGTCAATGGAAGACCTGGAAGGAAAAACTATATACTAAAAGACAACGACTTAGTCACAATTCTCCCCCCTGTATCAGGAGGATAATGTCTTGGAAGTAAGCATCATAGATTTAGTTAGCAAGATAAGATAAATATTTATGATTTCAAACGACTTACAGTAGCGTAAGTATTATTTTTCCATGATTCTTAAACATAGCTATAATAAATAATATTGTTTAAACGGTGAATAAGTAATGGAGTATTTATTCGAACTTGTTCCTTGGAAAAAGAAATTAGTAGATGAAATTGTTGATTTAGCAAAGGATTTCTTTAGTATTTACACTATTCCAGAAGGCCCTGGAGGTTATCCTGGTATATATAGTTTGGCTACTGCAATGTATCTTAAATATAAGTATGATCTGAAAACATTTCCTCATGTAAGACTATATGATATAAACAGGTTAGCGCTTTTATCAATTGCTAATGCGGTAGAAGCATATGGTTTGGATGGATTAGTTCTACTTAGAGGAGATAAGCCATGGCAAGGGAGAATAGTTGAGGATATAGGTACGGAGGAAGCACTTGGTCTGCTTAAAAAGAAAAACTATAGGTTTAGGAAAGGGGCAATTATTAGTTTAAGATACCCGTTTGAAAAGATAATGGAGAGAATAAGGCTTGGAGCAGATTTTTATCATGCAATAAACTACGATGCAAGTAAGGACCAGTTGCTTAGCATGATTTATCGGGAAGCTAGTAGGTTAGGTGTGAAAATATTATGTATTTATTCTTTTAGGGATTGGTAAGAATAAGGAATTGTTTGTCAAGCTTAATCAACCATTTATAAGTTCTGAAGAGTTAAAGGATCGTTTGGAGGCGTTGAGAGGGCTCAGTGATGGCGTAGTATTGTCCACTCCCCTAGAACCCATTGAGGGCATACGTGTATTTATGAAGTATGCATGACTATTTCTTTTGGAGAAGCCTTACTACTTCAATTATCCTATGTAGCTTCTCTAATCCTATACGGTATGCTTTATATGGATCGCCTGAGTCTGTAGCCAATCCGCCGAAGCCGCAATCTGCTGAGACTAAGTCTATTCTCCACATGGTTTTTTCACCTATCTTCCTGAGTAAATCACTTAGTTCATCATATGGTTCAATAACTGGTTTCTTAGCACTAGCAATTCCCGGAGCTAGAACTTTATTATTCTCCTCTAACAGGCTTGGATTTATTGATTCGATGTTCATGGGGTTATCGTGGAATTCGAAGTTTAGAATGTCTAGTTTATCCGTGATTGCTAATGTTTCGAATAGTTTAGGCGATATTCTCCCGCATACATGTATGCCGTGTTCACCTGGTGCTTTTGAGAATATATGATTTATTATTTCTATGATTTCTTCTTGGGAGAAGCCGAACAGTATTCTTCTCTTACCAACAATGACTCCGAGGACTGGTTCATCAATAAATAATATGTTATAGCCTAACCTGCTCATATATGTGATATGTTTTCTAACATATTCTACAATGTATTCTATCAGGGATTTTTTTCGGAGAAGCGTTCCATGTAGCCCCACACTTATGTCTTTGGATAAGTATATTCTAGATGCTAAGGTAAAAGCTCCTGTTACAGGTGCTCTGAGCCATTTAAAACCATATTTTTTCTCTTCAAGATACTTTATCATATATTCTGCTTCATTAATGCTTGGCTCTAAATATTCTATATCCTTAAATGACTCCTTAGATTCTAAGAAATAAAACCCGTTCTTTTCCTTTAATAACCCCTTATCTGCTAAGGGTTTGAGATATATGTCTATAAAGCTTCTCAGCTGAGGATATGGTGGTGCATCTAGTTTAATTCTCCATAAATCATCTATGATCATCCTAAGATTATCTAAGCTGTGAGGAAGAGGAAAGCTTCCAACATGGCTTGTCCTAATCTTCCCATACATTTTCAATCACTTACTGAGTTTTTAAATAGTATGTGTTTTTCTTAGAATAAATGCTTATAGTATAAAATACTATGGTTATAGGTTAGGTGCGATGATGTGAGTGTTGAGGAGTTATTTGATAAGCTCTACAATTGTCTTGTAGATTTGGATAAGGACTGTGTATTGGATAATGTTATAAAACTGTTGGATATGGGGGTTAAAGCTTTAGATATTGTGCTTGGACCTATGAGTAAAGCTATGGAGGAGATCGGCAGATTATATGAGGAGGGAGAATATTTTATAGCGGAGCTTATGGAGGCAGCAGACATATTTAAGGAGGCAATGAAGATATTGGAGCCAAGGTTGAGATTAGAAGCTAAATCTATGGCTCAGGGTAGGAAGAGGCTAAGAATAGTATTGGCAACTGTTAAGGGAGATATACATGATATAGGTAAAACACTTGTGGGAGTTATGTTGCAAGCAGCTGGGCATGAAGTGATTGATCTAGGTGTTGATGTTGATGCTGAAAAAATAATTGATGCAATCATAAAATATAAGCCTCAAATAATTGGTTTAAGTGCGTTACTATCTACAACTGCGAGATATATGAGAGTAATAATTGAGGAGTTAGAAAAGAATGGTTTAAGGGAGAAAGTAAAAGTTTTAGTAGGAGGAGCAGCTACTACTAGGGAATTCGCGGAAAAAATTGGTGCGGATGGCTGGGCTCCCAACGCTATCGAGGCTGTGAAGCTTGTGAATAAGATTGCTGAGGAGTATATAGATGCATAAAAACTGTGAAAAAGTAACTATAAAAGTTGTTGGCTACGGAGAAATACCCGCGTGTAAAGGAGATAATTTAGGATTAATACTAGCATCAAAAAGCATCATACCATTACCATGCGGCGGCAGAGGATTATGCGGATTATGTAGAGTAAAAGTATATGGAGAAACGAATCCTATAACTGGAAACGAAGTTGTTCATGGATTAAGGGGAGATGAGAGACTAGCTTGCCAAGTACTAGTAATGGGGGACCTCGTTGTTGAAGCCGAGAAGCCGAGAATAATTAGTGTTCCAAAATACTCGATAAATATCCCGCTTAAACAAATAAATCCTATAATCAAAATTGCTCGTTTAGAAAAGCTACCATATAGAAACAAAAACTATGTAGTAATAAATGAGCCGAGACCATCTAATTATATATTTTTAGAAGATACCGTCCTTTCCACGACAGGGGACCCTGAAAAAATATTATTGATTGATCTAGGAACAACTAAGATAGCATATCAAGCAATAACAATTAATGGAGAGGTAATTGATGAGAAAATAAGTATTAATCCACTCAACATTTACGGTGCAGATATAATTACAAGAATAACTAATGTTCTAGAAAAACCTGAAAGTCTCCAAGAAATGAGTTTAATGCTTAGAAAAGAAGCTAACAGTATTGCTGAAGAATTCAATACTGGATCAATATTTATTGCTGGGAACAGTGTTATGGAGCATCTATATTTAGGTCTCCCAATAGAAACATTGGCTGAAAAGCCATTTCAACCACTATTTCACGGCCCCTTCCTAACATATACATATAATAAGCCAACAATACTAGCCCCCCTAATAGCGGGTTATGTTGGAGGAGATGCTTATTCTGAACTAATAGCGTCTCTCAAGTTAGCATTGAAGAAGCCATACATGATTATAGATTTGGGAACAAATACTGAAGTATTACTTGTAACCAGTGATAAAATATATGCTACGAGCACACCTGCTGGACCAGCTTTCGAGGGACACTTAGCCAGAGGATCATCGATTGTTTACGGCGGAATATATAAAGTTGAGATCGTTGATTCCAAAAATGGCGAACCAGTTTTCAATTATAAATACATTAATAAACCATATGGATTGCTTGGAACAGGAATTATTAGTTTAGTTGCTGAACTCCTCCGCCATAAATACATTGATGAGAAAGGCAGGTTTCTTAAAGGCTATAAACGCATCAATAATATTAAAACATATATTATCGACAAGGAAAATCATGTATTCTTTACACAGAAGGATCTAAGGGAGTTTCAGAAAGCTTATGCAGCAGTTAAAACAGCTTGGATAATACTATGTAGAAAAGCTGGGATTAAATGTGAAGATTTAGAACATGTAATTATTGCTGGGAGCTTCGGCTCAAATATTGAATCCAGTGATCTTATCGATTTAGGTCTTGTACCTGTAGTAGAGGATGATAGGTTAGCTTATGCTGGAAACATGGTTTTATCTGGTTTGAAAGTTATGGTGCTTGATTCTAACATGTTTAAGATGTATAGATCTATTCTGGAGAAGATTATTCATATAAACTTGGCTGAAGAAGAAGACTATATGAGGACGTGGATTAATAGTTTAAACATAGTTTCACTTAGAGGTAGCAAATAGTTTCTGTACTTTTCTAAGCATCTTCTTTATTGGATGATTACTAGAGATTTTTTCTCCTTTTCTTCTAAGACTATATCCAAGCAATGAATCAGCCATAGCTACTGCTGGAGCAACGTATTTGATCCTAGATATGGGACCATACATGATATAGTCTGCTCCATGAATTCTTAAATAGACAGCGACGCCTCCATGTACGCCATACATTTCTCCAATACTAGTTTTAGACTTAGATACAGGTCCGAGAGCATTGGCTGGTGCACAACCACTTGGATAACCAAATCTCTTCTTGGTCTCAAATATTGTTTCAGCACTAAACGCTATACTTGCAGGATCGATTACTATAGCGTCGACAAGAACTTGTTCAACACCGGCTTTTTCAGCGAGAGGCAAAAGGACGGTTTCTAGGAGTCTTAGCCTCTCTAATGGATTAATTGATTTCAACGGGTTTCTAGGATCAAAAGCCATTATTACTGATGTTTTTATCCCACCATCTCTTAATGCATTTATTTCTTCCTCAGGGCTATCTATGAAGATTCCGTTAGCTATGATTTTATCATTTATTCCAAGCTCTTTAGCTACTAGATAGCTTTTAGCTCTAATAATTGGGTCTGGGCTGTCAAGAAATATAGGGATATCATATTCTGATATAAATGGTAATATTTTATCAATGCTTTCAATACTGGGAAATACAACGTCTAATCCGAAAACTAATGAGTAGTTTTCAGCAATATTTATAGCTTCCTCGATTTTCGCTTTAGCTTTTTCCTTATCAAAATCTCCTTTCTCACTGAGTAAAAGCTTGTCTCCTAGATAAAATATTGATCCAATAAGCCATGCAGGGTTTTTACCTGGCTTACCGCCTATTATATATTTACCTATTCTATACTCTAATTGTTCAGTCCAATCATTATACATTGTAAGCGAACCACCTGGGAATCCCATGTATTACTCTATATATTACAATTGCTAAGAATAAAGATTTGTTGGGAAAGATCAGCATTCGTTCCCTCAAGCATCACCCTCAATCATCGAGGGTTTCCTCAAAGACCAATTCTCATCATTTCAACCAGGGGATCTGCGGAGTGGGCTCGTGCATCCCCCTAAGCGGGGTTGACGAGTGCGTAACTTCTTCATCTCCCATATACAAGTACTATACTTGTAAGAATAGATATTTTTACACGATCTTCCTAGCTAATTTCTCGAAATACCTAGTAAATATTATTAAGAATATTATTCCTCGAACATATACATCTATAAACATTGCTAGCCAGGGACCTAGGACCCCTAGATAATTAACTAGGATCATTGCTGGGATTATCCTGGATAGGTAGAGGCTTCCAGCATTAATTATGAGAGGTATTCTCGTATTCCCCGCTCCTCTTATTGCTCCACCAATTACCATAGCTAATCCCAGCCCTAACTCGCTTAAACCAGCTATGATCAAATATATCGATGCAAGCTTGTGTACCACAGGATCCGTTGCAAAAGGCATGGTTATATAATATGATGTAGCGGCTACAATTAAACCTGTCAATGTAATAAAGAGTACTCCGAGCTTAATTGTTTCCCAACCTATTCTCCTCCCACCACTAATATTTTCAGCACCTATCTCTTGCCCCACCAGTGCTGATGCAGCCATTGAGAATGCAAATCCTGGCATATATATTAAGCTCTCAATACGTACCCCTATTTGATGAGCGGCTAAAGCTGCTTCTCCACATCTAGATATAAGAGATATATAAACATTGTTTCCAGCTGCAAAAATCAGTCTTTCAATCATAACTGGTAAGCCTAAATCCATGATCTTGAAGACTATTTTCGGTTTATAAATCTTGTTAGGGGCTAGTGTATGTTTAGCTAAATAATAGTATTCTAATGGTATCATTAAAGCAATAGATATAACAGTTGCTAAAGCAGCACCAACGACGCCTAATCTTGGAAAACCAGCGTACCCATATATAAATAGTGGATCCAGCACAATGTTTAATCCTACACTATAAAGATTAACATACATTGACTGCTTTGTTGCTCCAATAGCTCTGAGACCAGCATCCATTGACCACGCTATAAGGCTGATCGGCAATCCTAGAACACGGATACTAAAATAAGCTTTTGCAGCTTCCCATACAGGACCTGTTCCCCCAGCTTGTAGCATTAAAATATATCCTCCAAAAATATATCCAAAAAATGAAATTGCAAATACTATTATTGTGCCGTAAACTATTGCCTCGCTCAACCCCCTTCTAGCATATACTAGTTTACCGGCACCATATGATTGAGCCACATATATTAATACACCATTATAGAAAAGCGATAAGACAACAAAGAAAAGCCATGACAAATAACTACCTAAACCTACACCTGCTAAAGCAACAGTACCAAGACCTTTAACAAAATAAGTATCAGTTATTGCATAAATACTATTACTTAATTCACTAATGATCATCGGTAAACTTATACTAACAACTCTAGACAATAGTTCGCGATCAAAAAACCTCGGCAAAGGTATTGATATACTCATCTCTCACTATCCACCATAAAACTACGCTGTTTTTACCCTGCCCGGTTCACTGGGTAAGTATTCATGTAAAGCTATTTTTCTAGGAGGGAAAATAAAATATTATTATAGACAAGAATTTGAGGAGAACTGAGTTGAATAAACCGGAAGACCTAGCTCACCTCAAAATAGTTTCTTCACCAATAATAACAGTTAATGGAGACAAGATATTCTTCACATTAACAAGCATTAATATGGATAAGGATAGATACGAAACAAATATTTGGCTTTATGATCTCTCAACAAATAATTATGCACCGATAACGAAGGGTCCAACGGATCAGAGCCCAGAGCCTGATCGGAGAGGTGAGAAACTAGCTTTTATAAGTAGGAGAGATGCAGAATCAGAAAATGATCGTGGAAACGGAATATATATACTTGATCTAAAATATTCTCGTGAACCTAGACTTGTTGCTTGGTTTAAAGGAGGAGTTCGAAGAATAGAGTGGAGTCCTGATGGAAAATACTTGTTAGCAATAATTAATGAAGGAGAACCAGAAGAAGATGTTAAACACATTGATGATATGCCTGTATGGTTTAATGGTGTTGGATTCGTATATAATATGTCTTCTCACCTAATCATACTTGATCCTGATAGTGGAGAATATGAGAAAATAACTAGTGGAAAAATCTTTGTGAGATCAGCTTCTTGGAGTAATAATGGGAGATACATAGCCTATACTTTATCTAAGGATAGAGTGAACCCTTACTTATCAGAGCTACACATATATGATCTTGTCGAGAAAAAGGATAGAGTATTGTTGGAGAATATAACAACATATTTTACCCCTGCATGGTCTCCCGACGATAAATATGTTGCATTAATATTTCATCGTCGGGAGAGAGGATTTAGTACTCATTATAAAGTATACCTGATAAATACAGATACTGGAGAGGAGAAATGTATTACGTGCAGTCTTGACAGAAACGTATTGAATACTTTAAACTCTGATGTTAGAGCACGAAGCAATACTCGCGAATTATACTGGGATAGAAACTATAACTTGTACTTCTTAGTATCCGAAAAAGGCATAACACACCTTATGGCTTATAATCCCTTATCCGACCAGTTCATAGAAGTATATGGTAGAGAGGGATTTGTAGTAGATGATTATAGTGTGTCATTTAATGGTAGAATAGCTTTACTGGGCATGACTCCTTACGAGCCAAGAGAACTCTACCTATACGAGAATAATTCGTTGAGAAAATTATCGTTCTTCAACAAGTTCTATCTATCAAGAATAGAGTTGGGAAAGGTTGAAAAATTTGTATTTAAAGCTAGCGATGGAGCAGAAATCGATGCATGGATCATGTATCCGAGTAAAACTGGAGATAAAATACCGTGGATCCTATACATTCATGGCGGACCCAAAACAAGCTATGGCTGGAGCTTCATAGAAGAATTACACTACCTTGTCAGTAATGGATACGCCATCGTTTACGGCAATCCTCGTGGAAGCGATGGATACAGCGAGGAATTCGCGGATATACGTGGACACTATGGTGAAAGAGATTATCAAGACTTATTAGAAATAGTCGATGAAGCATTGAAGAGATACAATTTCCTAGATCCAGAAAGAATAGGTGTTGCTGGAGGAAGCTATGGTGGCTTCATGACTAACTGGATAATAACACATACAAATCGCTTCAAAGCAGCTGTTACACAGAGATCAATATCAGACTGGATAAGCATGTATGGAACAACAGATATTGGACACTACTTCGTAGAAGACCAGATAAGATGCACTCCTTGGAGAAACCCGGAGACATGCTTAGAGAAAAGCCCGATCAAATACATTGAAAACGCTGAAACACCAACACTAATAATACATTCGCAAGAAGATTATCGTTGCTGGCTTGACCAAGCATTAATGCTGTATAAAGCATTGAAATTAAAGGGGGTAGATACTAAACTAGTAATATTCCCTGGAGAAAACCATGATCTGAGCAGAAGCGGTAAGCCTAAACACAGAATGGAGAGATTAAAAGAGATCAAGGAATGGTTCGATAAATACTTGAAAAAGAAATGCGAAGCTAAAAATTATTAATCCCAACTAAATCAAATACATTAATGAATAGCCGCCGTAGCTCAGCCCGGTAGAGCGCCGGCCTTGTAAGCCCGAAGAGACCAAGGAACTAATTCAGGCCCGTACAATACATAGGCCGGGAGAGCCGGTGGTCGCGGGTTCAAATCCCGCCGGCGGCTCTCTTTTCCTATTCTAATTATTCTAGTCCATGCTTAGATCCTGATTCAATACAAGATATAAATAATCATATTATTTTGTTGGAACAATAAAAACATAAATAAAACGTGTTTTGAATATATGTTGCTGTTTATTCGGGGTATGCATTATGAAGTGGGAAATTGTAACTAGGCCTTCATATTCTCTTTTACAAGTAGTCCTTGAACCGAATGAAAGCGTTACTGCAGAGCCTGGTGCTATGGTGTATATGGCTGGGGACGTTAATGTGAAAACTCATACAGGTGGTTTGGGTAGTGCTATTGCAAGAAAATTATTGGGTGGAGAATCAATATTCATGAATACTTTCACAGCAGGTCCTAGGGGAGGAGAGGTTTGGTTTGCTCCTTCTTTACCCGGAGATATAGAGTATGTTGCTCTGAATGGTTCGAGAGACCTAATTATTCAAGATACAAGCTATCTTGCACACCATGGCGATATAAAGCTGAGTGTTGCATAGAGGGGTTTGAGAGGATTATTAGCTGAGGGAGAAATGTTTTGGCTAAAAGCTAGTGGCGTTGGCGGCGTATGGATAAATAGTTATGGAGGAATATTAAAGAAAGAACTGGGTGTAGGCGAGAGAATCATCATAGATAATTTCCACTTCGTAGCAATGGATGACGGTATGAAATGGAATATTAGAAGGTTTGGTGGATTAAAAAGCTTCTTTTTCGGTGGAGAAGAACTTGTCATAGAAGTTGAAGGACCTGGAAGAATATATGTACAAACTAGATCGCTCCCACCATTCTTACAGCTAATAACTAAATATATTGGCAAGAGAAAATAGAATTATTCCATAAAACAAGTATTATTCAAATTATTAAGTTTTTATATATCCTATTGTCTCGAGAATTGTTTCAGAAAATCGTAATGGAACAATTTATTCAACAATATTTTGAAAACAAACGAGTCTAATTATTAAAGATAACTTATCGCATAGATCTCCGAGTTAGACAAAGCTTGATTATGTTTGCTTATCCAGCCACAATAACTGTAACATTATATAAAGTTCTTAATTCGTAGGAGAACGAGTTTTATTATTTGTTTCCTATTCTAGGAAGGCCGCGATAATTGATATTATTAATATGAATAGTAGTATTAAGGATAATGTAAATGATCTATAGTCTTTTCTTAGAAGAAGCATGATACTTATGGAGAATAAAGTGATCATAGGTGTTATGATAATGGTTACTAAGCCAACATATACTAATAGATCTACATGTAATAAATTATTGACAAACAATCCTATTAGCAGCATTACTAGTCCAAGAAATACTCCGGTTCTTAATATTTCTGCGGCTTTTTCATACATATTTCCAGGTCTCCTCCAGTATTATATTAGGAGTTTTATTGAGGCATACATTAATGTGACTGAGAATATTATTTTTAGAATTCTCGGACTAATCTTTTTCAGCATATGAGCACCCAAGGTTGCTCCAGGTATTATTCCTAGAGCTAATGATGCGACTGCGTAGGGGTTTACGTACCCTTTCAATAAATAGACTAAGCTTCCAGCACTAGCTGTTAATCCAACCATAAAACTGCTTGTAGCTATTGCTGTTCTAATAGGTAAGCCTAAAACCATCGTCATAAGTGGAACTTTGAGAACACCGCCACCAATACCAAGCATTCCAGATGTTAAGCCGGCCAAGAAAGCTATCAGTACACCTACTCCTCTACGCTGTCTCGACACCTTATAATTACCTGTCTCGATCTCTTTTCTCCTCAAAGCATCTCTCAACATCGAGATAGAAACATATAGTAGTAGGAGAGAGAAAGCTGTCTCAACTATTCTTGTTGGTAGAGATATTGTTAGATAAGCCCCCACTATTGCTCCTGCAGCCGTTGATGGCTCGAGTAGAAAAGCTGTTTTTAGATCAACATCTCTTCTACGCAAATAAATACTTGATGCAGATGATGATGTAACAATTATGCTTACAAGACTGGTAGCTATAGCTTCTTTTACATCATAGTTCAGTATGAGAACCATGAAGGGAATCATGAGTGTTCCTCCACCAATACCTACAATAGCAGATACAAAACCTATCCCGAGAGCTCCCAGAAACAATAGTATTAAATCATACAAGCTCCATCCCTATATCGCTGATAAATTGTTCGTTTTGTTTCACCTAGAGTATATGGAACGAGACATAATTAAAACGATATGGTTTTGTTTCATAGTATATTCAGTAACTATCTCAATACTGATTTGATAATAACCATTGATTCTCCACATATACTCTTCTAAGACCATTCCTACGCGCTATCTCTACAGCTCTTAGTGCGTGTTTCCAACTGGTCCTAGGTAGATCTATTAATTCATAATCTGGATGGAAGCCTAAGAAAACATATGGGATCTCATTATTTATTTCAGCAATATATCTAGTCATATTATCTATTTCATAATCATCAATATACCCGGGTACTAATAGCGTTGATACAACTAATAAGGGGGGATCTGGTCTTTGATCAAAATATTCTGCTACAAGTTTTATATTCTTCCTTATAAGCTCTACATGTTCAGGCTCAATACCTGTTAGTGCAATATATACTTCGGGGCTCCAAGCTTTGAAATCTATTTTAACAATACCACCTGTTTCCAAGCTTATTTCTACTGCTTTCCGTAGAATATATGGATTCCACAAACCATTTGTTTCCCAGCAAATTCTAAACACTTTATTACCAATCCTCCTAGCTTTCTCAATCATTCTCCTAGATGCTTCTATTGCATGTATACTCCACGGACCAGGGTCTCCTCCAAAGAAGCATACGCACGTTGTCTTCTCATTCACACTATTAACAAGATCCTCTATGCTGAGGAAGGGTTTGCCTTGTGAAGCCATTTTTCTATATTCCCAGTTTTGACAATATAAACAATCCATATTACATGCACCATAAAATACTGCAATATTATAGTAGCCTCTCTCCCCCTTAGGAGACAAAGCATATTTTGGGTAACCCCTCCCAGTTACTGCGGGACATACAGGATAGGCTACACAATTAGTTGGATGAGGATCATAATAATATAGGCCAGTAGCTATCCAAGGACTACCAGTTATGTTTACTAATTGATTATCCTTGTTTAATCTCACACCACAATATCCTCTTTTACTGTTTCCAATAATACATCCCCTACCACAAATACTGCACTTGATACCTCCGTGATCAGTAGGTGTAACAGGAGGGAGTCCAAATCTATATCTTGATCTCCTGTGAGCTTCTAATGCTATGGGGAGAGCTTTCTCAGGATATTTTCTTAAACAATCAACACAAACACCAATAGTGTCTGAGACCAATATGTTTTCTCTACCACAGATCCTACACTTACCCATTCATTGCTCCCATACATACTATTATACTTCTAGAGGTGAAATCACTATCGTTTAGTGTATGATTTAAAATAGTCTCTTATATAGAATGGTAAAAACGAGAATACCGCTAATAACTCGGGAATAGCCGCACCTCTCGGAATCTCTGAAGCAAAGTGTAGATACCACATTGCAATATGACCTATTATTAGTAGAACAGCTATCCATGATTTGTCAAGTATTGATATAGCTATGAAATATGCTATTATTGATAAGAAAAACAATACTGAGACTAGGAAATGTATCCAACCATATACTTCGTCGAAAACCCCTATTAAGTTAAGAAATACACCCATGGATATGATTAAAGATCCTTTAACTCTACTCCACGAATAAAGATTTCTTAAACCAACTATAACAATTAGTATCCCACCAATTGCAAGACCTAGATTGAATATTGGAGCAACACTGCTTTTAACAGCATGTCCTAGATCGCTTAATGCATTATTCCATATATTAAACCATGACGACATAGAGATAGCTAATGCGATCATTGTTAATGGGAAAGAAAAGCTGAGAATAAATATTATCATATCCATCCAAGAGTGCTTGTTTAAAGACATAGTAGCTCTCCACCCTCCACAACATTAATCATAGTCTACATATTGTATTTTTGATTAGGGTGTTAATAATTGATCCATCAGAAATATGATATTAGATTAGAACCTATAGGTGTGATCCATACAAATGCTAGTATCGAGGATATAAAGAATAGTTATTCAGGTGTTGAAGGAGTAGTAGAGGTTTTCCCAGAATATGAAGAAGGGCTTGACGGAATCGAGGGTTTTTCACATATAATAGTAATATCGTATCTACACATGGTATCAGACGAGAATAGAAGAGTCTTAAAGGTTAGACATAGGAGACTTAGGAGATTCGGTATAAAAATTGATGATTTACCATTAGTAGGAGTATTCTGTACAGATTCTCCACATAGACCTAACCCTATAGCTTTATCTATTCTAGAACTTGTTGAAAGAAACGGGAGATTCTTAAAGGTTAGAGGACTAGATCTATATGATGGAACACCTGTTCTCGATATTAAAGCATATACTCCAGATAGATGTATAGAGAATATTAGGGTTCCTTGGTGGGTTAGGAAATTAGAGGAGAGGATTAGGGAAACAATGGGAGAACTTAAATGGATATAATAAATGGTTGTTTGGGATGATAGTTTTCCAGAGCGTCTCTAAATACTATGGTGAAACCCCTGCACTAGAAAATATTAGTTTACGTATAGAGCCTGGAAAAGTAAATGTATTGCTTGGACCTAATGGTAGTGGTAAAACAACGCTCATGAAACTAATACTAGGAATAATAAAGCCTGATACTGGAAAAATAGTTGTTTATGGACATGATCCTGCTCGAGACCCAATACCTATAAGGAGGATCATTGGCTATGTACCCGAAGATGATGCATTGTATCATAGTCTCCGCGTTAAAGAATATCTAGAATTTGTTGCTAGAATATATGGTTTAAAACAAGATATTGCTAAAAGAAGTATTGAGAGAGTAATTGATGCTTTTATGTTAAGAGATAAAATAAATGAATTCATAGGATCGCTTAGCCATGGATATAAGAGAAGAGTATTGTTAGCAGCAGCATTCATACATGATCCACTAATTTATTTGCTTGATGAACCATTTATAGGTATTGATCCTAGGATAGCTAGAGCATTAAAGACAGTACTAAAGAATAAGGCAACAAAAGAGTGTTTAATCCTATTATCCACACATGTACTAGAAATCGCTGAAGCACTAGCTGATAATATTATCCTACTATATAAGGGAAGAATAATATCTACTGGAAGCGTTGAAGAAGTCTTGGAGAAAGCTAGAACAGAGGGATTAGAAGAAGCCTTCCTAAGCCTAACAAGGTCTAAGCTACAAGTTGAAGAAATTATAAAAGCTCTAATGGGTTGAACCAATGCAATTGCTAAACCGTGAATCTTTTTATTTAGCATTAATATTTATCCGAGAAGCAATTTATCGTAGTCTTTCCCGTTATCGTGTTAGGAGAGGAATATATGGTTATTTCATAAAAATCTTAATGCCTAGTATAGATGATGGAGTATTAGTCTACAATTTGAAATGGCTATTAACGGGGATGATGAGCGGATTATTCATTGGTTTATGGATACCCATTGTATCTTATGGTTCAAACATTATGGGATTACCCAATATTTCAAAAGCATTCACAGCATCCTACTTAATCATGGCTATGCTTATATCTATAGTTATTATTCTGGATCTCATATACCAAGTAACAGCTTCCATCCGAGACCTTGGAATGACCAAGCCTATCGAATATATGCCTATTAAACATGAGAGCATCGAAAAAGCAGCTTCATACAGTATTATTGTGGGGGGAGGATTAAGTGGATGCCCGTGCTTTATTTTTTGGTTGTTTTGGAAATTTTGGATGCTTGCACGGGCTTCCCCCTCTTGGGTTGGGGCTTCATCCCTTCACGGAGGGGGCTATCGGGGCTCCACACAGACCACTTTTGAGCCCTTCATCTGCTTTTTATTAACCATTATATTAGTGAGGGTTTATAAAGCGAACCCCGCCAATCTATCAAAACAACAGTTTTCATAATTTCCAAAACAACCATAATATCCAAATAAGCGAATAGTCTTTTATTAGGTACTGGGTTATCTATAGGTACAATAATATCTATTGTTCTAGAATCATTTTCTCCCATAATCATGGTACCACTAGGTTTTGTATCGCTAGTCCTCTTAATTTATCCGTTAGCAATAATTATTTACTCTAAAATTAAGCCGGAAACGAATTCGCTAGTATCTCTGATATTATATTTATCAATTATTATAGCAGTATTATCTTTCTACGTATACTTTATGGGTTTAGGTTCTAGATACGAGGTTTTATCGGTTATTAGGAATTATATATTCATTTTCCCTATTCCATACGTTTATGCTTCAATAAACGGTTTTGAACCAGAACCAGTTTTTTATAGTTTACTATACTTTATCATTGGATTCTCTTCTTCACTATATATTCCTAGAAAATACGGTGTTAAAATAATCTGGTCTCAGAGAATAAGTAGTGGTGGTAGCAAGAGGATCCTCTCTAGATCCAAGATTGTTACTTTGGGGCTAAAGGATCTTTATCTGCTAATTAGGGATCATACTCGGCAAAAACAATTTTATGGAGAAATAGCTGCTATTCTAACACCTTTATATATTCCATTATTTAATCCAGCCATACAATCTTTTCTTGAAGGATTGAATAATGCTGATTCATATGTTCTTATTGGATTATATGGTTTGGTAGCGTATATTTTAGCAGTAATAACTACTCCAATCCTTGTTTTCTTAGAAGCTGATAGGAATAGGTTACTCTATATTTATCCATTGAGTAGGGAAGAAGTTGTTTTAGGAAAAACCATTGCTTCAACAATATTGTTTCTCCCCATAGTATTTATTTCTCTTATAATTGTTTCATTTCTTATCTCTCTGCTCCATGGCTTCATGGTTTTCTATACATTTATCTCGTATTGGATATTTGGGGCATACCTATCTTTTTCACTAATACTTCGTTTTCTCTGGGGCAAACTTGATGCTTGGACAGAGCTTAGCCTAGGTATTGTTAGGAGGCTCCTATTATTGTTTATCTTATCTATTCCATTAATGTTCTTAACACCTTTGATCTTGTTCTTTTTGTTTTCGAGCCACAAACAGCACTGTATTTACTCCTATTAATTCCTCTACCAATCAATATATACGTTGCTATTAGAACCATAACTACATAGATAGATTACTATGAATTAATGGTGTGTATTAATGACTAGGTTCTGTATATATTGTGGTGCAGAAGATACACCTGACAATCCCGTTGTTGAAGGTGTTTGTCTACGCTGTAGAATTAAGAGAGGAGAAATAATTGAGCAGGTTAAGAGAGAGATAAGAGTAGATTTCTGCAAAGTTTGTGGAGCTGTACGTATAGGTTATAAATGGATAGATACAAACGGTTTTAATGAAGCCTTACATCATATCGTATATAATCAATTGAAAGAACTGGTTAAACCCGGTATAGGCGTTGATGATCTGAGAATTGATGGGTATGAGCTTGTAACAAGTGCTTCTTGGAGAACAGTTGTTAGAGTATATTTTAGAGGTATTTATGGAGGTAAAGAATTTGTTTATCCATTGGATTTTATCGTTTACTTAAACCCGACAAAGTGTCCAAGATGTAAAATGATTGAGAGCGGAGAGTTTGAAGCAGTTGTTCAAATCAGAGACGTCCATGTTAAGGATTTGGAGAAGGCTTTAGAGAAAATATTTAGTAGAGATAAGCGTTTAAGACAGGATCTTGTGGATTATATTGAAGTTAAAAACGGCATCGATATTTACTTCTATAATCATGGAGCAGCACGTAAGCTGAGCCGTAAACTATCAAATATGTTGGGCTTAGTGATCAAGGAAAACTATGAAGTAGCTGGTATGAGGAGCGGTAAACAAAGAGCAAGATTATATGTTAGTTTAAAGCCTAGTAATTTGTCCCATTAATTTATTATAAAGTTTAGAAATATAAGGGCTTGAGTGGGAAAAAATAAATGGTGAATATTATGGCGAGAAATCTTGACAATGCTGACATTAAATTAATACAAATGCTAGCCACCGACGGCAGGACTAGTATTTCTAAACTTGCAGAAGCAACGGGTTTAAGCTATACAGCTATACGTAATAGAATAATTAGATTAATAAACAAGGGGTATCTCGAAATAAAACCATATGTGAACACAAAAATCCTCGGGAATATTGCTGCTATTATAAGATTTAGGACGAAGAATCCTGAAAAGCTAGCAGAAACCTTATCTAAATGCAATAAATTACTTGGAGTAATGGTTAACCATGAGGGAGTAATAGCGATGATTTATTCAAGAAATAAAATTGAAATAGCATCTTTTATAAGTCGGTTAATAAGTCTAGATCCAGATATTGAAGAATACTATATAGAATATGGTAAAATACCAAATAACACCATGGTTCCCATTAGAAAACCTGATCCAAAATGTGAAAACTGCATATATTACCAATTAGAACTATGCAGTGGGTGCTTACCATTACTAAGAATAAAAGGTAATAATAAAAGGAAATAATCAATAATGAAACGAATTAATTCCTTCTTCGACCCATTCATGTATTCTTGGACCAACAATATCTTCTCCGAGCTTTAAAATATTGTAAAGGCTAGGATCCCTTCTAATCTTATAGATCCTCCTCTTATATTCTGGGTGTTCATACATTATCATTCTCAGAATCTCCTCTAATAATCTTCTACCATCACTATTCACATAGTCGCCGTGGAAAAATCTATAATAATTAATGATTAATTTTCTAAACAGAAACCCTATATCTCTCCCCCATCTTAGCTTCTTACCCATATTATTCGCCACACATGATCAATATATTGTTTTCTAGAATTATCCGAGAATATAATATATTCTAAAACACAAATATTTCTTACTAGCAAGAAGAAATATCTATGGGTGTTACATGTTGCGAATAATATTAATCGGTCCTCCAGGAGCAGGTAAAGGCACATATGCAAGGTATTTCTCGAAAAAATATTGTATCCCACATATTAGTACAGGAGACATATTCAGGGAGGAAGTAGCTAAAGGAACAGAGCTTGGGAAAAAGATAAAAGATATACTTGATAGAGGAGAACTAGTTCCTGATGATATAGTTATAGAAATAGTTAAGAAGAGATTGCAACAACCAGATACGGCTAAAGGATTTATACTTGATGGTTTCCCTAGAACTATTAGGCAAGCAGAAGCTCTAGATGAAATAACCAAGCTTGACGCAGCTATACACATATATATTGCTATGGAAGAAGCTGTTAGAAGGCTCAGTAATAGATATATTTGTCCAAAATGTGGAAGAGTCTATAACTTATTATTTAATCCTCCAAAGAACGATCTCAGATGCGATGATGATGGAACACCTCTTATAAGGAGATCAGATGATGAACCAGAAGTTATACGTAGGAGATATAAAATATACTATGAAACATTTCAGCCAATCATAGAATACTATAAGAAAAAGAATCTATTAATAGAAATAGACAATACTATTGGAAGCGATAAGGGAATACCATTACTGGAGAAAATCCTCATCGATAAAGGCATACTAAAGATAGAACCATGCAATCCAAACGTATCTATTAAGTAAAGAAATAAGGTTTTCCAATACTATTACTAAAATAAATTATTTTAAGGCTCTAAACAACACATTTTTAACGAACCATCGCATAGTGGATGCATAGAAGATGATCAATATTATTGTTCGTAGCTCTAAGGATGCAGACGCTGTTAAAGCTATGATTAATAGGTTTTATAAGGACTGGAACATAAAAGTATATACATTACATGGTGCAAGAACAATTGATGACATAAACTATAGGCTTAAAGAAATAATTAGTGATGATAAATTCTACCTCCTATTACTCGGCAGAGAAGAACAAAATATTATTGATGAATTAAGGAAGAATAAACCAGACAACCTAGCAATACAAGTTGTGCCTAGGAAAAGAGTTCGTAATACGAGAATAGAGCATTTAGCATGGATATTCGATATAGGTAAAAGTATTTTCAGACTAGCTGTTGGTTGGAGAAATGATGTTGAAGCATATGTTCTCAGCCAATACAAGGGTATTAGGCTTGAAGACTACAATATTGACCCAGCATATGATATCTTCTTAGGAATAGGCGAAGAATTCTTATATAACCTGGAAAAGATTCTTGGAGGTAAAACATGTGAACTACCCCTCTTTGTAAGAAAATATGGTGGAGAACATGACATATACTGTGGAGATAAAAAAGTAGCAATACTACAAATACCAGATGAAGGAATCATCCCTAAAGGAAAAATTATTAGAGAAACATATGATGAGCCAAATGAGAAAAATGTTTTAGAAGCTAATAAACAAGTTCTCTCATTATACGAAAAAATATCTATCAAAATACTCGAAAAATACCGTGAATGGGCAGATACAATAATTGTTCCGTGGAGTGGTGGAAAAGATAGTACTGCAACACTATTATTGACTTTAAAAGTTTTCTCGAAAAATAAGGTGAAAACAATATATGCTGATACAGGAACAGAGTTTCCATGGACTCATAAATACATTAATGAAATAGCTGAACGTCTAGGAGTAGAAGTTATAAGAGTCTATGCAGGAATAGACAAAGGCATTCTAGATGAAGGATATCCCATGCCTAGACACGATAATAGATGGTGTACTTATAGGAAAATAAAAGCAATAGAGGAGACAATAGGGAAGTTATCAGATGGAAACATTCTCCTAGTTAAAGGAGATAGAGACGGAGAATCTAGAGCTAGAAGCATGAGACCTCCTATCTATGTAGAGAATGAAAACAAAATAGTAGTAACACCTATAAAGTTTTGGAGTGCAGCACATATTCAACTATACATGTTATTGAACAATATAGAATTAAATCCATTATACTATAAAGGATTCTACAGAATCGGATGCTATATATGTCCAGCTCTTAGAAGCTGGGAAGTCTATATAATGATGAATGATCCCGATCTTAGAAATGTTCTCGATAAATACCCATTATATAAATTATTCATCCGTATACGTAAAGGCGAAATACCTTCATATAAGAATATGGGCTAAAACAATTTTTGTCAGTAATCAGTAATGCTTTTACGGACGATCTCTCTAATGTATTCTCTAGCGTAAGGTCCCATGGGTTTTCCAAGAGCTTTCTGAGTTATTTTACAGAAACTACATACTTCTCCACTACTAGGCATTCCACATATACTGCATCTCCTAATAGTATCTCTGGGTTTAGGGTATTTCTCAAGGTTCTTCACAAATCTACGTATAAACCCTATAGTTAATCCTGGAAATTTATTTTCTAGAATCCCTAGATGCTTTTTTAAACTACTAGTTATAGTTTTTTCATCTGCTAATGGACATTTTTCCTCAACATAATCTATATTGTTTAATTCAGCATATTTCTTAATATCCTCCTCATATGTTTCGTATAAGGGTTTTATCTTAGTCGCTAAATAATCCTCGGCTCCTTCAATGCGGGGGGCTAATTTTGGTATTTGTTCAAGGTTTTGGACAAGGAATTCTCTGAGAATAAAAGTTACCATGTCATCTAGATTGTGTCCTGTAGCTATACTATCAGCTTTAAGTTCTACAGCTAATGCATTCAATAAATATCTTTTCACAACGCCGCAAACGCTACAGGGAGGTCTTCGGGTTTTTAATGCTAGTTCAGGTATACCTATGCTCAGGATTTCTCTGAGATCAAGAATTATTAGGGGAGCATTTATCTTTTCAGAAATCTTCCTCACTATTTCAACGGTTTTCTTACTATATTCCCCAATACCTAGATTTAAATGTGTCAAGTATAGTTTGAAACCAATTGTTTCTCTAAGCTTACTCAGAATATATGCTAAGACTACGCTATCCTTTCCGCCTGATAATCCAAGTAGTACACGATCACCCCTCCTAATTAAATTGTATCGCTTAATAGTTCTCATAACCCTATTCTCTATGAACTTGTTGAAGTGTTCTCTACACAGCCATAATCTTGAGTGATGCAAATAAACAACTGCGTTTCTACCACAAATACGGCATTTTGGAATACTGCTTCACCTCTCTCATTGGTTATTCACTGTTTCATTTTAACAATTGTTTGTCATGTTTAATTGTATACGATAAATTTTTATCTAGTAGGATCAATGCTATAGTTGATACAACTATGTCAGCTATTGATCCCGGATTAATATTTTGTTTTCTTAGATAAACATCTAGATCTTCAACCTGATTCATCCAATTATTTCTTTTCTCCAATACTGTATTCAACGTTTTTCTTGCTCTAACAACTATTTCGGCCGCTATTTTTTCACCATGTGTTCTAGTTATTGTGGTATCTTTGTATTTGCTTAGAAGATATAGGTATGTCTCGACAACCCCCCGGTTCCAGTCCTTATGTGCATTGATCCTGGCCTGGAAAAACATTTTTCCATCCAACGATCTCGGATAACCATTAACTACTTCATCAGCAACAATATCTCTAGAAGCACTATATTTCAATATATCATGTAATCGCTGATTCCTAGCTATTAGTTTTGATCGAAAACATCTGTCCCATACATTAACATATTCGCCTGTATCATCTGTTTTCCTTATATACGATGGCTTCGCTAATCTAACCGCTCTATAAAAATATATTGAGTCATAAACCGTCGTCTTTTTCAATGCATTCAATGCTTCCTCTATATAGCACTTAATATCTTCTACTTGCTTGCCAAGACATTTACCAATACCAATACTTATAGGAGCTAGGAGGAGAGATGATCCTAGACAGGTATTTACCCCTCTATAACTAATAGTATCGTGGACTATCCCATAAATTATATCTCCAAAAACGATCCTAGAATAACCACGTAATCCCCTAATTATTCCTTTCTTAAACCATTTAACAGATGCTACTCCAGTATATAGGAAATCCTCAAACACTAAACCCGGCAAATTCCGGGTTCTGTGAACATTTCCAGGCTTAGGATAACCTGATACTTCTAATAAGATTGAATAACTTAATAATTCAGCATAAAACCAATGCTTTTCCATAGTCACACCTTATACTTGGTTTGTTGTATTCAAAAATATATCTCTTTAGGATGTTTGCAAGTACTTAACAAAATAATGTGTTGTAATCAATTCTAAATCTTAAATACTAATTACAAGCTAGATATTGCTTATATAAGTATTAGTATTATTTATGTTATCCACTATTTTTGATAGAGCATGTGCAAATATTTTTATTCTAGGTGGCATATCATCATTGTTGATTATTTGTCTTAGAAACATTTTTGCTTCGTCGATTTTGTTATTATTTAATAAATCTATTATTGTTGCAAGAATCTTTTGTTCTTTTATTCTTCCTGCTTCGACCAAGCTCTGCGTTATTATGTGTATTTCTTTCCGTATATCAAGATTAGTGTCTAATATTATTTTTAAAGCATGTATTAATGTATTTGTATCATAATATCCTTTAATTGATTCATTTAAAACATAATAATTGAGTTTTCCGGTCTTATAGTATTTTCGTATAACTTGTTTTAACAGTTTATAATAGTTTGTATGTGCTTCAATAAAGTTTTCTAGTGCTTCTCTAAGTTTGTTTTCCAGTATTTGTGAGTAGCCTTTAAACTTGTATCCTCTAGCTTGGTTTAGCAGTGATCTATAATTATTACCTCGTGTACTATAGTATTTTGCTGACTCCATATATTCTTTGGCTGCTTCAGAATATTTTTCTTCAACAACTTTTTGCGAAGCTATTAATTCGTGTAGTATGCTTTCAACAACATTTCTTAAATGGGGGCTAAGAATCTCTACAGCTTTTTCTTTTGCTTTTTCCAAGATCTTAATGGCTTTATTAATGTCTTTTTTATTGGTAATATAGCATTCTGCTTGGCTTATTAGGGCTTTTACTCTTAATGCTTCTGCTCTGCTCTTATATTCTCCGCCTAGCTCATTATATACTGAAACAGCTGATAATAGTGTTCTATATGAATTACATGGCTTATGTTTTCTGATCTCGAGTTCAGCCATGTATTCGTTGATTAGTGCTTCAGCTATTAGTGATTCCCTCATTGATCCTGTGGATTTATAGTAGCCTACTAGTTCTTGCAGTCTCGATATTGCTTCTTCATAACGGCCCTTCTCTGCAAGACTTCTTGCAAGGCTTAACAAGTATTTTGCATTCACCTTCTTAGCTTCCTTGGCTAATACAGGGTTTTCATGAGCTACTTGAACCGCCCAATGATACATGGTTTTTGCCAGGTCGAATAATAAGTTGTTATAGAGGAATTCCCCCATGATCACGTAGAAGTGGAATAAAAACTTTGACTTCATATCTTTTAGGTTTTTCTCATCCATAAGACCCATTTTCTCAATTATTCGCATAATTTCTAATCCCATGGCTTCATATGCAGCTGCTTCAACTAATTTTCCACGCTTAAGATTCTCATATGCTACATTACGAGTTTTGAATAATAGATCAAGCAATGCTTCCCTAGGATCTTTTTCTCCTATCACCGCTCCATAAGACATAATATGCTGTAGTACTTGGTTTTCATAATCAATCGGGATCAATAAACTGCTACATGCAATATGTACTAGTTCTTCAATATTCCTAATTGTTGTGAGAGTGCTGATTTTTCTGAGAAAAAACGCTAAAGCCTTTACTCTCTTATCATAATCAACTACTATGTATTTATTATTCTTGCTCTCTATAACACCAATTAAAGATAGGAGATCAAGTGTTCTCTTAACTAGTTTATTATGAACTTCTCTGACACGATATATTCCGCCGAGAAAAACTCTATTAGCAACTTTTTCGGCAATGGTTAAATAATCCGATTCACGCAACTCATCTAATATTTCATAAACATGTTTAACTACCGATAGAAAAGCTGCTATACCACGAGTTGTAACTGTATAGTATTCTCCTCCTCTATGTATTCTTTTAAGCAATCCACGATCAACTAGTTTAGCTACTAAGTTAGGGTTTAACTTATGGAAAACTTGTGGTTGAATAAGATCTTTTAATCTACAAGCTTTTTCTTGAGAAAATATTTTTTCTAAAGCATTCAATAGGATTTCATACTCGATATTATAGAGAGAAAAATAAGATTCCCAATCAATACGTTCTCCTTTAAAACCCAATTTTTATCTCCCAAAATAATATTTTGATTAGTAATACAAAAACTATTATCCAATGTTTGAATTAATGCGAGCATTTTTAATAGTTTCCAAAGCTTAACATTAATAGCTACTTATCTGATAGAATACCTTGTAGAATTATCTTCCTCATGGTGTAAGGTAATGGTTGATCCGAGAGTTTCTAATCTAGCCCGTCTCCTCGTAGAATACTGTATTGAAGCAGGGAAGGGTGATGAAGTAGTTGTTAATGCTGGTGTTGAAGCTATACCGCTTGTTAGGGAAGTAGTGAAATACCTGGTTTCTAGAGGGAGTTATCCTGTAATGATTAATTTAAGCGATGAATCTATAAGTGAAGTGTTCTATCGATACGCGACCAAAGATGTGCTTGAACATATTAGTAGTATTGAAAAATATGTGCTTGAAAACATTGATGCATCAATCTCAATTATATCTCCTTCCCATACAAAACCCTTTATAGGCATAGATCCTGAGAAGATGAAGATTAGGAGTGGTGCTAGAAGAGAGTTAACAAAGATATTTATGGAGAGAAGTGCTAGGAGAGAGCTTAGATGGACTGTAACAGCTTATCCAACCAAGGCTCTTGCACAAGAAGCTGGAATGTCTATTATCGACTACGAAGATTTCGTGTTTCACGCAACATATGCTGATACAGATGATCCTGTGAAGAAATGGGTTGAGATCAAGGAGAAACAACAGAGAATAGCTGATTTCCTAAACAATGTTTCCGAGCTTAAATATGAGGGGCCAGGAATAGATCTTGTTTTGAGAGTTGAGGGTAGGAAATGGATTAATGATGATGGAAAATACAATATGCCCGGCGGAGAAGTATTCTCGGCACCAATAGAGGATAGTGTGGAGGGCTATGTAGAATTTGATTACCCAGCCATTTGGCGGGGGGTAGAAGTTGAAGGTGTAAAACTTGTTTTTAAGAAAGGCGTTGTTGTAGAAGCACATGCTAGGAGAGGAGAAGAGTTTTTGAAGAAAATGCTTGAAACAGATGAGGGTGCTAAAAGGCTTGGAGAAATAGCTTTTGGTCTCAACTATAATATTACAAGGTTCACTAAGGAAATATTGTTCGATGAGAAAATCGGTGGAACAATACATATGGCATTGGGAGCAGCATATCCTGAAACAGGAGGTAAAAACGTGTCAGCAATACATTGGGACATGATCAAGGATATGAGAAAACATAGAATATACGCGGACGGGGATCTAATCTATGAAAATGGATACTTCATAAAAGATGTTTTGGAGGTGTGAATGCATGGTTGATAAGGGTGAACAAGCACCCAATTTTAAACTATATAATGATAGAGGTGAAGAAGAGGAGCTCTACAATTATAAAGGCAAAATCATAGTGTTATACTTTTATCCGAGAGCAATGACAACGGGATGTACTAGGGAAGCAGTAAGGTTTAATGAGTTACTTGATGAATTCCATAAGCATGGTGCAGTAGTAATAGGTGTAAGCACTGATCCTGTTGATAAAATAGCTAAGTTTAAGAAGAAACATAATTTAAAGTTTACATTATTATCTGATCCTGAGGGTAAAGTTGTTAAACTATATGGAGTAGTCAAGAAAGGAACCAAGAGATTGGCGGCTGAGAGAACAACTTTCATTATTGATCAAGATATGAGGATTGTTGAGGTATTAAGGAATATAAGACCAGCTGAAAAACATGCTGATCTAGCCTTGGAAATTGTTAAGAAGCTTTCCAAATAATTTTTCTCAATCCACACCTCTTGATCTAAGTGCAACTGTTATTTCTTCTATTCTTATAATTGTTATTCTTATTGCTTCGAATACGAGTAGGAAATGATTATATATATTGAATCCAGGTTCCCACCCTCTTGTTCTCTTAGATTCTATTACTTCGTATAGTTCAGCTACTATATTGTGTAGCATAAGCAGAGATAATGTGAATACGTTTCTACCAAAATACTTGTAGAGTTGCTGAATAGGTGTTGTAGCATAGAATAATAGTATATATATGAAGCTTGTATATCCGAAAACGAGGGTTGCAATTATTTTATAGCTTAACGTGCCTGCTAGGTAATCTATTAATACAATAAGTAGTGCTGGAGAAATATAGACTAGTAGACTATACAGGATTATTCTATACTCTCTAATTAATAGAAAATGGATAATACCGATCAAAGCTAAGATCATATATACATATATATTCATATAAAGAAATGTTACAGCAACGATCAATAGTAAAGCGATCTTGTATGGAAACATTTTTTCTCTGTGAAGAAAAGAATCTCTGAACTGGATATGGTAAGCTTCAACGATAACCGCCACAAATCATCGACCTCGATAAGACCCCAGCATTCACAAGTTCTTCGTCTGAAAGCTTGTTCCAATCATTCACTATGAGCATGCCTTTCCTAGTTATTAATAGGTATTTGTCGGGTTCCAGCTGATCCATTAATGGTACTAAGTGAGTAGAGATTATTATGAGTTTTCCTCTCCTTCTAGCATCTCTTATTATTTCTAGTAATGATAATGTCCCCTCATAATCTAACTCGTTAAATGGTTCGTCGAGTAACCAAATATCTTGGTCTCCTACAAGAACACTTGCAATACTAACTCTTTTCGCTTCTCCACCGCTCAATGTGTATGGGTTTCTCTCATATAGTTCTTTGGGAACAAGTTTCTCAACTATTTCCCAATTACCCTTAACACCCGTTGTTCTCAAAATAAATTTGATCTCATCTATTACTCGTGCTTCTACGAATCCATAGTAGGGGTTTTGCCATGTATAAGCTATGTATTTTGCTGCTTCTCTTCTTTTCAGCTTGTATGGTTCAAAATTATTGATTAGAACTCTGCCCTCTAGAGGATTTATTAAACCAGCTATTGTTTTTAGAAGAGTTGTTTTTCCACTACCATTAGCTCCTAGTAATATGTGGAGGCCTTCTCTGATCTTAAAAAATATGTTTTTTAGGATAGGTTTTTCTCTTCGATACCCTATGCTTAGTTTTTCAGCGATTATTTCCGGCAATTCTATTTAACCTCTTAATCGTTTGAAGGCACCATATATTATTGAACCACCAATACCTATGCTTATTACTTCACCGATCAATACATATAATATGACCATCCATGGTATACCGAATACCAAGTATAACTCGCCGTATCCGATTACTAGTGTAATAGCAATTATAGCTAGTAATTCACCAATTACTAAACCAACTATGTTTTCGCCAAAGATCTTCTTTGAAGCATAAACACCTAGTGTAGCCAGAAAATTAGCTATGGGCCCGAAAACCCAGTCAATATATCCAAATGGACTCGCTAAATTCGCTAGAAATCCTCCAATAGTTAGTCCCACTACTGCATCCCATCCAAAACCTGCTAGAAACGGCAATATTAGCATTGCATCGCTTATTCTAACTTGTATCTCACCATATGCTAGTGGTCCTAAAGCTATTGTTAAAGCAGCATATACAGCTGCTATTACTGAGAGTCTTGCAACCATTATTGAAAGCTTAGCTGACACTATTACTCGCCTCCCTCTAGATCTTTGCAGTTAATACTTTTAATATAATAGAAATAACAATGGTTATTAAGGTTAATCGTATCCAAAGGTACAAATACATAAAAACATTTTTCTATATTATAGAGATAGAGCAGTGTATTTCATGATAAAACATTTTTAAGAATGCTTGTTACTTCAATTATTTCCATTGCTTTATCCTCATATATCTCGATGATTCTTTTCCTTAACTTACCGGGGATTCTTCTTTTCCAAAGAACTATTCGTAATATAATAGTTGATATAATGAGTTTCAATAAGATGATCAAGTAAATATAAATAATATAAACTATTATTTGGGAAACTATACCTATGTTTATATCTATTAATTCAAGTATTTTTCTTATTTTCTTTAATCTGTATAGATTCATAGCTTAGCTCTTACCATGACCGCTTATACAGCGAGCCAACATAAAAAGGTGCTTATTCGGCAACTTAGTTGAAACAACTATTCCCATATCCTCTAGGATTTCCAGCTTCTCAGCGATGATTCTCCTAGAAGCTTTACCACGTATAGCTCTCACTCTCCTTGTTATCTCTGATATACTGAGTTTTTCACATGTTGATAAAGATTCTATTATTGCTCTGCTTATATCGTCAAGACCTGTTCTTGCACTAAATATTTCTAGCACTCGCTTCGATGATTCAAGAGCAATGATGGGTGGAAGACTTAGAGCGGAAACAAGCATATTAGCTATTCTCAACTCTGAAGAATCTATCCCCATTAAGCGGAGCTTCTCCTCCAACATGTTTATCTTCAATAATACCTTTTCAAGTAGTTGCTCTATTTTCTCAAGCCTTTCCTCAACCTCACTATTCATTGATTCTACCTCTTAGATGAATTAGCTTTTCTATTCGAATGTTAAAACACTTAGTGTTATTGGTAGGGAGAAGAATAGTTATTTTTCTTCATTTTTGCTTTCTTCTTCACTTTGTTTCTCAAGGTCTGCTCCTTTGAAGCTGAAGGGTATTTTTGCTGGTTTCATTGATGCGAATTGCTTCATTAATGATCCTATGTCCGGTATAGTGCTTAGTCTTTTCTTGAAGTATTCTTCTGTCATTTTTATTGCTAATTCCTCGGGTAACCCTTTATTTTTCAGTGATTCATAGAAGGATGCAACATCTTCGCCTAGTTTCTTACCACTTATATTATCTATTAGTGTTGTGAGTAATTCTTTAACTGTATCCTTTAGCTTGTTTAAGAATTCAGCTACTACTTCTAGTTCTTCCCTAGTCTTTTCCACCTCGATCATTTCTTCTTCGCGGGTTTTTTCAGCCATTATTTTTCACCGATTTATTGTTTGTATTGTTTAGATATTTACCTTTTTATTTTGAGAAGTGGTCAGTGATCTCTTTATTTATGAACAACTAGATGTATGGAAAAAAGTAGTGATAAGGAGAGAGGAGTTTTGTTTATAGTTCTATGTTTGCATGTTCGTTTTTAAGGTCTTCTTCTGTTTTTCCTAGTTTCTTCATTAATTCAACAACTATTCCATCTAAGAAAACCATTGTTGTGTCTTCGAATAATGTTCCTAGCGGGGCTAATGGTTCATGTATTCCTAGGATCTGCCTGGTGAAATAGTCTTCTTCCTTAGCAATCTTTGTTCTACCCGGTATACGGACTATTATGTCTGCGATTTTACCTAAGGGGCTGTCTGGATAGGTTGTTATAGCTATGACTTTTGCACCAACCGTTTTAGCTGCTTCGGCTGCTGTTACTATTAGTCTTGTACGGCCGGAACCAGATATTGCTACTACGAGGTCTCCTTCTCTAATTCTTGGAACAATTGTTTCTCCCAACACATATACTTGGAAACCCATGTGTAGGAGCCTCATAGCAAAGGCTTTACCAACTAATCCGCTTCTACCAGCACCCATCACTAATATACGGGCTCCTCTACGATAAGCATCAACTAGTTCTTCAACCATTTTATTCTTTTCATCTTCGCTGATAACATCTATTGCTTTAAAAATAAAACTAGCTATTTCAGCCATCGCCTCCCTAGCATATCCTTCAACCAATGCTAACACCATTATTAAGCAAGGCTATGTTTCCCTAAAGGATATACGTTGATAAGTAGTTAAATAAGTATCTTAAATCAATAATTATATGTGCCCCCGCTTCCTCACACCCCTGGAGACCCCGGAATATTAGGGGTATGGATATGAAGGGGGTCGGTCGGGCGGGGGACAATTATTTTCTTACCAATAATGGATGGCTATGTATAAGATGTGTTCCATCACAACTTGGAGCCTTAAAGTATTCAGGCCCTAATCCTTCTCTACAAGTTGCTACTGTTAAACCTTTTCTTAATCCATAATCTATGACTGGTTTGAGGATTTTTGCACGTATATTTCTAGGTAGGTATATGTATCCATGTATTCTCTCTCCTTCTTTAATATATAGTTTTCTCCAATATTTCTCAAGCTCTGGGAAAGCATTGATCATTCTCTTAAAATTATCCCATCTAGCCTTATATGTAGAGGTTACAATGTGTCTTGCACCAGCATCGGCTATTTCCTCCACTAACTCCTTTATCTCCAAAGGATCATCGTTTATGCCTGGAATAATGGGATCAATTCTTACACCTACAGGTAGGTTTTTCTCGGACAACAATTTTACAGTTCTTATCCTCTTACTAGGCGGAGGAGCTCCTGGCTCTAGTTTCTTAGCTATATTATCGTTTATTGTTGTAATAGTTAACATTACTGCTGAAGGAGTTTTCAATAATAGATCAGAGTCTCTCAGTACAATATCTGATTTAGTAGTAATCAATATCTTTACTCTACTCTGAACAAGTAACTCCAGTGTTTTACGTGTAAGCATCATCCAAGACTCTATGGGAGGATAAGGATCACTACTTGTACTCATCTCAACAACTAGGTTCTTATTTATTCTTGGCAAGTCATGTTTTAGGTTTCTCAAAAAATTCGTTTTAGGCATACTAGGTTTTCTACCAATATATGATGTAGCATAGCAGTATAAGCAGAAATGGCTACATCCAGTATATGGATGCAAACTATATTTACGAGGACAAGTACATAATGGGCTCCTCCATGGATCAAATAATCTGATAACTTTCAAATAAACCATGCTAAAACATCACCATTAACAGTAATGATTGTTCGAAAAACTATTTAATATATCAATGTTCAAAAATAAGAATAGTCTATTTCATCACTTATGGGTCGATGTTTATGGATGTTGTTAAGAAAATTCTCGAATATACTATTAAATGCCCTGTTTGCGGATCAGAGATGAAAATTGAGGATCATTTATATGATATGCCTCTTGTAGGAAAAGTTATTATTAGTAGTGGTAGGTGTCCACGCTGTGGATACAAGTGGAGTGATGCTAGATTAGCTGAGAGTAGAGGAGCCAGGAAAATAATTTATAGAGTCGAGAAGCCAGGCGATGAAAATGCATTGGTTATTAGAGCTTCTACAGCCTCCATAATTATCCCTGAGCTAGGAGTGGAGATCAAGCCTGGACCAGCTGCTTTAGGTTATATAACAACAATTGAGGGATTAATCATGGACATTATTGAGAAAACAGAATTTATATGTAGTGAGCCAGATGCTCCGCTAGATGAATGTAAGAAAAAACTTGAACAGCTGAGAAAAGCACGAGATGGATTAATCAAGTACACAATCATAATAATTGATCCTGAAGGGGTTTCGACAATTGTTAGTGATAAAACACGTGAGGAACCATTGAGTGAGGAAGAAATTAATGCTTTAGAGAAGGAGCTTCTGGGGATGGATTCTCAAAAATAATAATTAAATTATAAGAAATAGAAAATGGAAGAAGAGAAGATAATAAAAGATGTTCTTGTTTACTTATTAATTAAAGGTATTAACTTTGCTTTCCTCACATCTACTAATCCTTTATCTGTTAATCTTATCTCTGGTATAACTGGTAGAGCTACGAGTGCTAGGGTCATGAAGAAGGATTCAAATTCTAATCCATACCCATTGTTTAGCTCGTTTGTTATTTTCTTGTATTTTTCATAAACTGTTTCTGGCTCCTCTATGCTCATAAGACCTGCTAATCTAAGTGGTAGCTCACCTATTATCTTGCCTTCATCAACAACTACTATGCCTCCCTGTATCTCTACTATTCTCTTAACAGCTCTGCTCATATCTTCAGGATTGTTTCCTGCAACGATCAAGTTATGCGTATCATGTGCTATTGTCTGAGCTATTGCTCCAGCTCTAAAACCTAGTCCTTTAATAAATCCTTTACCCATGCTACCAGTTGCTTTATGTCGATCTATTACTGCTGCATAAATAATGTCTCTATTGGGATCAGCTAATACATTATAATTCTTTACTGCTAGTTCTTCTATAACATGCTTTGTTAACGCTGAACCAGGGGTTACTTCTATAATGTTTGCTTCAACTATTCCTTCTCTAGTATTTATTTTTGGAATGAATTCTTGGGGTTCAGGTATTTTTGCTAGTTTAACAGTGTTTAGAGTTTCTTCTGGATACTTGTAGTTATTGAATGTTTTCTTTAATTCTCCCTTATAATATATTATTTCACCATTAGCTATTACAGTATGTGGTTTAATGTATTCGATGTTTTTAGATAAAACTATATCTGCCAGCCTAGCTGGTCCAACTACGCCTACATGATCCTCTAAATGTATACGCATTGCCGGACCAATTGTTGCTAGCTGGATCGCTTTAACAGGGTCTACGCCGTACTCGATCGCTATATTAATTATTCTATCCATATGACCTTTCTCCATTAAATCAACAACGTTTATATCGTCTGATGCAAAGCTGAGAAACCTATGATCAATAGTGTGGTTCTTTATTAGTGGTAGAAGTGCTTTTAAGTCCTTCCATGCACTGCCCTCTCTGATAAATACATACATGCCTTTACGAGCTTTCTCGAGTGCTTCTTCATATATTGTGGATTCATGATCACTCCATATACCAGCATCTATGTAGGCATCTAGCTCGGCTCCCCTAAGTAATGGTGCGTGTCCATTCACTATTAACCTGTATCTATGTGCAACCCTTATTTTTTCTAGAACAGACTTATTAGAATTTAGTACACTGACAAAATCCATAACTTCTCCTAAACCAATTGTTCCTTCTAGTGCTGCTAGCTTCTCTACCTCGTCAGCACCTATGATATTAGCAGTTGTTTCAAGACCAAACTTTGGATCTGTTGCTGGTACACAGCTTGGTATGTCTATGAGTATTTTCAATGGTAGATTTCTCGCTGCATCCATAAATATTTCTACGCCTCTACTCCCAAGAACATTTCCTATTTCATGTGGATCCGCGACAACTGTTGTTGTTCCATGTCTTAGTGCTAGTTTAGCGAATCCATGGGGTGTTAGGAGGCTTGACTCTATATGTATATGTGGATCTATGAATCCCGGCATTGCATAATTGTTTTCACCATCTATTACGAGAGTATTTTTGCCTATGAATCGGTGTAGTTCACTATATTTTCCTGCACCAGCTATTCTTTTACCGCTTATAATTATTGATGCATTATCTAGTATTTCTCCTGTAGGAGTTAATACTAGGTTTACATTGCTAATAACTATGTCTGCTGGTTTTTTACCAGTAATTGTTTGTATAAGGTTTATTCTCTCATCTATGTCGTAGGAGAAGATTTTTGGAAGAACCAATTCTTTAATCCACCATTTCCTTTTTATTATTCTTAAAGCATAGAATCTTATAAACTATACTATTAAACACTAGTTAAACAACATCTATTTTATATGTAGATATAATATATACCAATATATACAAGGTCTTATTCTGAGGCGAAGTATATGGCAGACATCTATATTCGAGGCGGCTGGATTATAACAATGGATTCTAAGCGTAGAATAATACGTGATGGAGCAGTTGCTGTTGAAGACGGCTTTATAAAAGCAGTTGGTAAACGTGAATTGCTCGATAAAGATTATCGATACCATAGCGACATAGTTATTGATGTTCAAAGAGACATAGTGTTGCCTGGACTAATAAATACACATGTACACTTAGCTCAAGGACTGCTGAGAGGCTGTGCGGATTATCTCCCCCTAATTCCTTGGCTAAAGGATCGTGTATGGCCTCTTCAGGGAAACTATAAGCCGGAAGAAGCTCTTGTATCAGCACAGTTAGTCGTTGCTGAAATGCTGAGAACAGGGACAACAGCATTTCTAGAAACAGGGCTTGTTGGAAGATATGGTCCGGACAATATTATCGAGTTCCTACATAAAAGTGGTATTAGAGCAGCTGTAGCTCGCCACGTAATGGATATGACTGGTTATGCTTTGGAAGAAAACATTCTTCATGAGGGGCTGGTGGAGCTGGGTGATATAAGTTTCAACGATACTATAAGACTATATCATAAATATCATGGATGGGATGATCGTATATGGATATGGTTTGGGCCAAGAACACCTGGCGCTGTAAGCGTTGAGCTTTACAGGAAAATGTCTGAGAAAGCCAGGGAACTAAATACAGGGATAACAATGCATTTAGCAGAGGTTAAAGCAGATGTTGAATACACAATGACAAAGTTTGGGAAGAGACCAGTAGAGTTTGCTCACTGGGTTGGCTTAACAGGCCCCAATGTTGTTTTAGTCCATGTTGTCTGGGTTAATGATGAAGAAATAAAACTTCTTGCAAAAACAAAAACATCTGTAAGCCATAACCCATGCAGTAACATGAAGCTTGCAAGCGGTGCTGCTAGAATAAGCGATATGTTAAGGGAGGGAGTAAATGTTGCGTTAGGAACAGATGGTGGTCCAAGCAATAATGATTATGACCTATTAAGGGAAATGAAACATGCAGCACTACTACAGCCTCTCAGAACACTTGATGCTAAAGCAGTGAGAGCTGAGCAAATATTAGAAGCTGCAACAATTAATGGAGCAAAAGCATTGATGATCGATAAAATGGTTGGAAGCATTGAAGTAGGTAAAAAAGCAGATATTATTATAGTTGATTATTGGCAGCCACACCTTAAACCATTAAATAACCCAATATCTCATCTAGTATATAGTGCTATGGGTAGCGATGTAAAACACAGTATTATCGATGGAAAACTAGTAATGTTTGACCGGAAAATACTTACATTCAATGTTGAAGAGGTTCTAGAAAAAGCAGATAAAGCAGCACATAACCTATACGAGAGAGCGGGTATATGTGTAGAGCCAGATACAATATGGCCTATAGAATAAATAAGTAACTTTTTCTGTTCTTACTTTAATTTTTCACTTTTATTTATACTCTTCATAAGGTCTCATAAGTTTTTAAATAATTTTAGACTCTGAACAAGATATTTGATTTTTTCGAAAATTTTAAAATAAATATAGATCAATTAGAGGATTTTTCTATGATTATATAATCCTTTTTGATATAATACCATATTTAGTGTATAAAATATATTTTTCAGATTTTTGAAAAGCTTATTGAGTATAAATAACTGATTAACACCACACCAATAAATTTTAATTTGGGAAACTATTTAACTATATAATAGAAGAAAATGTAATAGGAATGAATGGGTGAGATGAAATGGCTGAGAAATTAAAGTTCTTCGACCTAAAGGCAAAGAAGTACTTCGAAACAGACAAATATGAAGTAGTAATCAAGGAGACAAAGAGAGGCAAAATAAAAATCGCATTCGCAGTCAGCCCCTACACTGGCAAGAAATTCGCTAGAATACTAGGACCAGTTAAGGAGTAAAGAGGAATTAAATATTAAAGAATAAATTTATTTTTTGATTTTTACATCACTAAAATCTCTTCTATGTTCCAGTACATACTTCCTCTACTGGTTGATTCTTTAATGCTTCTTTCAACTGTATAATCTTGCTTAGAGAATCTATGAAATAGTCTATTTCCTCCTTTGTATTATATATGTAGTAACTTGCTCTAACTGTTCCTTTAAGACCTAGTCTATAATGGAGAGGATGAGCACAGTGCATGCCTGTTCTAACAGCTATGCCGAACAGATCTAGTGCTTTCCCAACTGTGTGGTGGTGCAGGTTTCTTATATTGAATGCTATAACTCCACCGCGATCAAGGGGGTTTCTGGGACCATACACTAAGATTTCCTCACCTAATTCCTCAAAGCGTTTAAGAGTGTATTCAACTAGTTCTTTTTCATGTTGCCTAACATTCTCCATTCCTATTTTCATTAAGTATTTTGCTGCTTCAGCTAAACCTATTCCGCCAGCGATATTTGGTGTTCCAGCTTCAAATCTCCACGGTAGATCATGCCATACAACATTATCTAGTGTAACATCTTTGATCGTATCTCCGCCGACTTTGAACGGCATCATCTCTTCTAAACGATCTCTTCTACCCCATAATACACCAATACCTGTTGGTCCAAGCATTTTGTGACCGCTGAATCCTAGGAAATCTATACCCATCTCTCTAACATTTGTTGGTGTATGCGGGACACTTTGTGCTCCATCTGCAACAACTATTGCGTCTACTTCGTGTGCTAGTTTCACGATCTTTCTCACATCATTTATTGTTCCGAGAACATTGCTCATAACCGGGAAAACTATTACACGTGTTTTATTAGAGATCTTGTTTTCTAAATCACTATAATCTAGGTATCCATCATTTGTTATATCTACATATTTGATCCTGGCATTCTTCATTTTTGCAACGTTTCTCCACGGAAGCATAGTGCTGTGGTGATCCATAATGGTCAATAATATTTCGTCTCCTTCACGGAGATTCTTTAATCCCCAAGCATAAGCCACCATATTCATAGCATCTGTTGTATTATAGCAGAATACTACTTCATCCCATGAATAAGCATTAATAAACTTAGCAATGACTTCATGTGCTTTCTCATATAATTCACTAGCTTCCTGGCTTAACGTGTGTAGTCCACGATGAATATTAGCATTATATTTCGTATAAAATTCTACTATAGCATTTATAACCTGCATAGGCTTCTGAGTAGTCGCTGCATTATCAAAGTATACTATCCTCCTCCCCCTTATAGTTCTATTTAGTATTGGAAAATCCTTCCTAATCTTCTCTACATCGATCAAGGCTGACACCAATAAGTGCCCGTAAATAAATAATACGAGTTTATGGTTTAAAAATACGAATTTATTAGGGAAACATGTATATTTATAGCAACACTACTATGAATATTGGTGATAATTTAATGTTTAAACTGAAAAATACACATATTTTCAGGATACCTCAAGGAGAGGAAATAGTTTCATATATTAATAAATACGCTGAGAAACATGGGATTGAAGCTGGATTAGTGAGTATTATTGGTTCGCTTGAGAATATTGAGCTAGCATATTATGATCGTGGCTTAAACAAATATGTAACAAAGACTTTTCCAGGAACATATGAGCTAGTGTCAGGAAATGGTAATATTAGTTTGAAAGAAGGTAAACCATTGTCTCACATTCATGTAGTTATAGGTGATCGTAACTATAACGCGTATGCAGGTCATTTAGTAAAAGCAACTGTATTTGTAGCTGAAGTATTTATCTTAGAGTTTGAAGGCGATAAAAAACTAGTCCGAGAACATGTGAGTGAAAATCTTTGGTTATGGAGAACTATTGGGGAACTAAGTTTTTAATCCTATATTAACAACATTGTTTTCCCAATAGGTTCTCTAATACATAATCTGCTAAAACTCTTCCTTGCGGTATCCATGCTTTTGTCTCAACAGCATATCTTAATATTTTATCTAATACATTTATTCTAGCTCCTCTACCAATGCATTGTGGATGCATAGTTATTGATACATATCCATGGTTTTGGCGAGCATACTCTATTTCATCGATCCACATATCCAGTAGTTCTCTGGGTGTGAGGGTTCTATAGTATTCTAAATATGGCCAATCATCTAGTCTCCAATCCACCGGCAACTCTACGAGGAAGTAGTTGTTTTTCTCAATAATATATGGATACTCATCATCCATTAAGCTACTATCATATTTAAACCCATGCTTGAATAATAGAGATAATGTGTTCTTGCTGAACCTCCAGTATGGAGCTCTGAACCCGATTGGTTTATGGTTTGTAAACGTCTCTATTGATTCAATCATTCTCCTAAACAATTGATCCTCATAGTAAATATCTTTGAATTCATCGAATCTTTCATGAATATATCCATGAGCCGCTATTTCATGGCCATCATCAGCTAGAACCTTTACTATTTGAGGATATGTTGAAGCAACCCATCCAGGAACGAAAAACGTTGTTTTCAAACCATACTTGTATAAAACATTTAAGACCTTACCTACTCCTCTCCTAACACTAAATCTCCCCCTACTCAAAGCAACTGGGTCGCTTCCTCTATATTGTTCCGCTGAGTCAACATCTAGGTCGAAGCTTAGAAATAACACGTATTCGTATCCATTAGGAGGCTTAAACTCTACTTGTTGACTCAACTCTTATACATCTCCTAAAGATTCTCAGATTCATCTATCAATTAATATATAACATAGATATTTTAGAAATATTACTGCTGAAAAACATCTATGTTTACTGGTAGAATATGTTTAATAAGCGTGTTTCGTAGCATTAATCACTTGATAATTGATCATTGATTGAATATTTGGATAGGTGTGATCATTCTTGGCAAGGCTCGATCTTGAGAAAGAAATGGTGTTGGCACTAGTTGAAGCTGTTAGGCTTTCTGAGAGAATTAAGCCTAGCCAAGATGCTAAGCGTAGAGCTTTTAGAAAATATGGTATTTTAGGTTCTAAGAGGGATCCATTGGTTACTGCTATATTCTATGGTGTTATGAAGAGGCTTGGCATCTTAGACCTGTATATTCGTGATATTATTGGTGTAAACCCATATATTATTGATCCATGGCTTAGAGCGGCTTTAAGGGTTTTATTAGAGATCAAGGTTTACCGTGATCCCTCACGTAGAACACTGAGGTATCTGCGTGGCTCTGTAGCTAAGTTGTTATCCTCCAAGACTCATCCATATGTTGGCATGTATTATACGAGAATATATGATAAAATAATAAATGAAAACTATGAATACAAGCCTAAAAATGAAGATGAAGAATTACTTGTTAAATATATGCTTCCACCATGGTATGTTAGGAAAATAATAGGATTATTGGGGAATAATGAAGCTGAGAAACTATTTAAAGCATTGGATAAACAATTACCGCTCTCAGTTAGAGTTAATACTTTAAAAACAAGTGTTGAAGAAGTATTGGAGGAGCTTAGAAGAGAGGTTAAATGGGTTAAGAGATCAAGTATTGTGCCTACAATACTCAAGTTTCCCGGACCATATAATTTTGATAAATCACATTTGCTCAGGAAAGGCTACATAGTTATACAGGAGGAAGCAGCTGCTGTTGCATCCCTAATACTAGACCCAAAACCTGGTATGACTGTTGTAGATATGGCTGCTGCTCCTGGAGGGAAAACTCAGCATATGGCCGAATTAATGAATAATGAGGGGGTTATTTATGCATTTGATATTGATGAGAAAAGAATTGCTAGGATGCGAGATATTCTGCGCAGAACAGGTGTGAGGAATGCTAGAATATATAGGGAAGACTCGAGGAAAGCACCAGATATACTTGGTGAGGAAATAGCTGATCGAGTCCTCTTAGATGCTCCATGTAGTAGTGATGGAACAATAATGAAAAACCCTGATCTAAGGTGGAGGCTTAGAGAGGAGAAGATATCTGAGCTCCAAAAACTCCAGTACGAAATGCTTGAGGCTGGCTGGAAGCTGTTGAAGCCAGGTGGAAAATTACTTTACTGCACATGTAGTATGTTGCTGGAGGAGAACGAGTATATTATTGAAAAATTTCTTAAACAACACTACAATGCAGAACTTATCCCGCTAAACAAACCATATGATCCAGGCTTTCTACCCGGAACAATGAGAGCTTGGCCACATCGACATGAAACAATAGGTTTCTTTTATGCTTTATTAATGAAGAGAAGAGGTTGAAGAATTATCTAATTGAATTCTTAACTATTTCAGCAACTACTCCAAATCCTTTCTTTTCTAAAACTTTTACTTTCACACCATGCTTTTTAGCAATGATTATTTCACAATCCTCTCATGGCTGTGTTAAGCATATGTTTTTTCTTTTTGAGAAGAAAAAATTGTTTCTTATGAGTATTTCTCTAAATATAAATCTATTTTAAAGATAATAGTATACTGGCCAGAACAGCTAATATGATACCTATTCCTTGATAAACACTTATCTTCTCCCTTAAAACAACCAATGCAATAACAGCTGTAATTGCTGGATACAATGCTGTCAAAGGGATCACGACACTAGCCTTACCCTGCTCCAAAGCTTTAACAAAAAATACATATCCAGCACCACCAAAAAATCCAGCAATAAAAGCCAATGCCGAATAAGTATTTAGAGGAGGAAACTTTAACCCATAATAAGAAACAACAAACAACACAAGAATAAAACTAGACAAACTACTCAAAAAATATGTTTCAACCCAAGACAAATTAGAATAAGCCAACTTAAGAATAAAACCCCACAAACCCCAAAACAACAAACACAAAACACTAAAAACCAACCAACCCTCCACACGCCCCACCACACACAACCACCTAACAATAAAAAATAAACAAAGCAACTTAAAAACACAACCAAAAACACAAAAACCACCACAACATCACAAAAACAAACTATCAATAAACTTTTAAAAACTATAGAAACCCCAAAAAATAAACAAATAAACAACCATATTCCACCCAATTCTTTCAATGTTTCTACTACATGTATACTATGATGACGACCACTTTCAATTCTTTCTATGTTGCTACAGAAAAAGGAAGAGCAAAAGGAGTAAAGGCGGGTTGTTCACTTTCAATTCTTTCTATGTTGCTACATCCAGCTGGTGATTGGGTATATGTGAGAACGAAAGATGGCTTTCAATTCTTTCTATGTTGTTACATACTCCAATAGATACGTATTTGCTTTAGCAGGATGTTTACTTTCAATTCTTTCTATGTTGTTACTAGCAATTATATAGGAGAACTACTGGACTCGCTTGAGGGCTTTCAATTCTTTCTATGTTGTTACACTGCCTAACGAAGTATTCAGGCAATACGAGGAAAAAAGGCTTTCAATTCTTTCTATGTTGTTACATCAATATGCAAACTTTAGGGTATGCCTAGACAAAGGGCTTTCAATTCTTTCTATGTTGTTACATCAATATGCAAACTTTAGGGTATGCCTAGACAAAGGGCTTTCAATTCTTTCTATGTTGTTACATCGATCGGGTCGGGAACAGATACTGGATCGATGTCGACTTTCAATTCTTTCTATGTTGTTACTTTGGTTCGAATACGTTGTTACGTTTATATTTTATTTTCGAATTGTTATATATGTTTTTCTATATTTGATCCCTAATTGATCATGTTCGACCAGTTTTCTATAGACTTAATAGTATCTCCGACCCCCTGAAAAGTTTGTACAATGAAAAATATTCGATTGTATGTCTATGGATTTTTTGTATAATTTTCATTAGTGAGGCGCAACAGTTAGGAAATAATGATTATTTATGAGGCAGTTTAGAATTTAGCGAAAGCATAATTACATAGTAAACTTCTGCCTAAACCATATAAACAATTAAGAACAAAAGCAAAAGCAGAACAAATCAGAAACTACAATCAATAAGCCTATTAATACACATGGATAATAGAAACATAGTCGAATGTTTTTCATTATACAAACCCATCAATACCTCAAAGATACTATTAAACCAATAGAAAATCAATCGAATATGATCAGTCTAGGAATTAAATATAGAAAGCAATATATACTGGTTCGAACAAAAAATACAAATGTAGCAAAAAATTCGAACCAAAGTAACAACATAGAAAGAATTGAAAGATGGTTCTGACAACATGTTCGGCTCTTTCAATTATTTTAGGTAACAACATAGAAAGAATTGAAAGGTAATGCACGCAGTTCAACATAGCTTATGCCAGATAAATATGTAACAACATAGAAAGAATTGAAAGCTAATAACGGGTGCTGTTGCAGTTGCAGTTACTGTTACGGGGTAACAACATAGAAAGAATTGAAAGCTGAGAACCCCCATCTTTCACACCATAATATTTAGTAGTGTAACAACATAGAAAGAATTGAAAGTTTTTTATCCTCTCCACCATCATCTTTCTAGCATCCACGTAACAACATAGAAAGAATTGAGAGATGAAGATCTGTAGGAATTATATGTTTGTCATATAGTGACAATATGGATAGATTGAGTGTTAGGGTTGTGTGGGTGTTGTGAAGGATGGGTTGTTTTGGTTGTGGGTATTGGTGTTGATGCGGGCCCGCCGGGATTTGAACCCGGGATCTCCGGCTCCGGAGGCCGGCGCCCTTTCCTGGCTAGGCTACGGGCCCGTTTTTGTCTATTTCTTGTTTTTATTTGTTTTGTTGTTTTATATTGTTTGTATTAGTATTATTGCTGTGATTATGATTAGGGATGTTAGTGTTAGTATTAGTGTTGTGCTAGCTACTAGTTCGGGTTTCCAATTATATACTCTTGCTATTACTGTGTTCATTACTGCTGGGGGCATTATTGAGAGGATCATTATTTCTTTCCAGTATAGATTGGGGCGGATTGTGAGGAATGATAGTATCGTATAGTGTATTAGTGGGCTTGCCAGGAATCTCCATGTCCCTGTAATATATAGTGCTTTCATGTATTGTTTAATATGTGATAGTGTGAGCGGTAATGTGTATCCCAATACATATACTGCGCTGTAGCTTAGAAGACTATGCGTATAAATTGTGATATGTGTTATTGCTTGGTATTGTTCATATATTATATAATGTATTATTGTTCCAGCTATAAAACCATATATTATAGGTATTTTAAGAATAGAAACCAAAATATTTTCTTTCCTAGCAGCAAGCAGTCCTGCAACAAGTATGTGTAGAATAAAGATAACTAAACTATACATTGCAGCTGCCGATATATCATTAAACATTATCAATAATACGGGAAATCCTAGGAAGACATTGTTCTGGAAAATACTTGTGATCACTATAGAGTTTCTAAGTCCACGGTCATAGTTTAAAGGTATTCTTAGGAGAACTATTACACTAATAACTACATAAATGAACGCTGTCAACGCTATGTTTATATCTGCTAATTCAACACCTCTACTCGCAAATATGTCTAGGAAAACGAACGGTAACAATATATAGTAGATAAACTTGTTTAAAACATTCATGAACAGGTTGAATAATTTATTCTTACCCATTAAGACACGGGATAATACTCCTAAACCTATAAATCCAAATAAGAGAAATACAGTGACGATCGGATCCAAAGCAGACGCTCCTCTAAATACACTACTTGATCTCTGCTAGTTTTATCTCGTCTCCTCCCCACAAAGTGATTTTTTCAGGCGTTTCATATACTACTCCGCCACTAGTATCTAGAACTCTTACAATAGCCTCCATTGGTAATTCATCAAATAATACTCGTATACCACATACACCCCCTCTAGAAATACATATCTTCTTCTCAGCACCGCTAGGCAATACTTCTACAGTATAGTCTTCTGGAACACCTTCAAAAAATACTCTATCACTTATTACATGGTAGAACCTATCCTTGGGAATAACTCCTGCCTCCCCCTCCTGAGGAATCCATCCAAGAACTGCTTGGGCAAAAGCATATCTATTATAGAAATAATATTTCAATCTATGATAACCCTCGCTTAGAGGAATTGGTTCGCTAACATATGTTGTAGGGGGTTGATCTTTCCAAGCATCAATTAATAATTTTCCATCAACCCATACACGACTACCATCATCAGTTGTAACATAGAATCTATAAACACCTGCTTTATCAACATATATGAAGCCAAGCCATGCTATAGCGAAGAATTCTGCTGGAACACCAGGTGCTGGATTGCGCCACCAAGTATAGTTTATCCATGGAGAAACATCTTCTCTAATAGGCTTAAGCAATAATAGATCATTTGGTGGATCAGAGCCTTTCCAACGATAATAAAGAGTCTTCAGCCCCCGTAGCAATCCCTCCTTAGTCTTAATCAATACATATTTCCCCATAGAAACCACCATATATCTATTCAAATACAATATATAATTGGATAAAAGTATTTAAACAGTCATTGTACAAACGAATCCAGGGAGCTATATAGGTTGAAACATAAAATAAAACTCGAAATAACCGTAAACAATGATTCCATGCAGTGTATAGCAGAGTATCATCCCAGAGGATATATGCGGGCTAAAAATGATCACTTAGATATTAGTCCTGAATGCAAAATACTCAACACACTATATATGTTGGCAAAGAAGAGAGGTGTCTCATTGAAATGTTTAAATAGAAATAATTGTGTATCAATTATTGTTCCAGAAATAAACTATGAAGCAATACTATGTGTTCAGGATTACCGGGTTAAATGTAGGGATAAAGTATACTTAATGATTACTCGGAGAGGAAACCTATATATTCCTGTAAAACTCATCAAGGCTTAGACAAGAAGGAAACGATTATGGGAATAATTGGTTTAAACCCATAATTCCTAAGTAATCATAGAGGTTTCCATAAACATTTATACAACATGGAGAACTCTGTATATGTCAAGAAGGTTTACACTAAAAACTTGTGAAGAGGTGGTACTCTTATGGTAGTAATAAATGCTGGGTTGGTAAAGAAGATTGTGAATGATAAACCATTATTGAAGAAAGCATATGAGGTACTAGTTAATGATCCAGAAGTTCAAACATTGTGGGAAATGTCTAATATTATGGCTGTTAAGAGGCTGAAATACAATGATCATGGACCAGTACATGCACAAATAGCTGCTGGTGCAGCACTTTATCTATACCAACTACTACTCAACTCAGGGATTAAATCAACGCTTATCAGGGATAAAGTAGTAGATGATCCTGAATATGCATGGATTGTGCCACTATATGGAGCCCTACTACACGACATAGGTAATTCTATACATAGAGACCTACACGAAAAAATAGGGGCACTACTTGCTAAACCAATAATTGATAGAGCATTAGAGAAGATAATAGATGATCAAAGAACAAGGATAATGTTGAGACAAGAAATAATGCACAGCATATTCTGCACAGCATACGATGCTGTCTGCTTAACAATTGAAGCAGGATGCGTTGGTGTTGGCGATGGCTTAGACATGGCTGAAGGTAGAGCCAGGGTCCCCTATCGTTTAGGAGGAATATCAATACATAGTGTATCAGCGCTGAGCATTAAGAAAGTAGAAGTAGTACCAGGCGAAAAAGTACCGATAAAGATCATGGTACACATGAATGAAAGAGCAGGCATATTCCAAGTAGACGAAGTATTAATGCCAAAGATAAAAACAACTCCTCTAAAAGACTATGTCGAAGTATACGCTATCATTAACGGAGAACCATTAAAAACATACACACCTAAGCAATGAATTGTAAGAAATAATTATTTTTCATAGAATACCTTGTTGATCAGTGATCAGAAATATTTACTTAGATTCTTCGACTACTTCATATTTAAAAACATACTTGCTGGGTTTGCACTGAAATTCTTCAATATACGTATGTGGATCAATAAAATATAGTTCATCACAATCAGCTAGAACCTTAACTCTCGCTCTGCTAGAGAAAATTATTTTCTTTGCTTTCAATTTATTGATCAATGCATGTTTTAGAAAAGTAGAAAATAATAAAGCATCATAAATGATTACTGGGTGTTTTCCGCCTAGCAGATATGCTTCTTTAGCTTTCAGCTCATCTATAATGAGCGGGGCATCATCAGTTTTCAATATAATGTTTTCTCCCACAAGCTTCTTTATCCTACCACCACCTATAACTAGTAAATTCTTAGTTACTAACAAATTCTTTACATTAACAAATCCTATAACTGTCAAGTATTTCGTATTTATATAGACGCTTTTAATACCCCCTATAACGAGTGCTTCATCGATTTCGAAATGATCCCTATCTATGAAACCAATCAGGGATTTTATTGTCAAATTCTTCCTCCATGAAAACCCTATCTATTAAAGATATTAATGTTATAGAGAGAATAAATCTATGATGTAGATTAACATCATAACAGAATAATCAATCTAATCTTGAGGGTGTATGTATTATTGGAGGTTATAGGTATCGATACTAGGATTGCTGAGAGAATGGCTCGAATTCTTTCTAAGATGAAGGATAGATTGGAGATTTTGGATTTGTTTGATGAAAGATTTTATCCGTCTCAAAAGGATGATAGAGAAGATGTTCTTAGATATTTTATTGTAATGGTTGCAATGGATCACAGGCTTAGTAGGCCTGGGAAACCATATGAGGCATGCTTACCAAACGATGATTGTTATCATGGAGCCGATCTCTTATATAGGCTTGGAAAAATAAAATACGATAATGACCCAAGCTTTTTCTCTCCAGAAAATCTTTCAAAAATAACTATTGATGATGTTAAGAAATGGCTAAGTATAGGAGGTGCTGAACCTCCTGATCCAGAGATTAGAGCGTTTCTTCTAAGAGATCTGGGTGTAAAATTGTTGAAGCTATTCAATGGTAGTGTAGAGGAATTGCTGAGTAGAAGCAATAATTTGATTCGTGGAACAATAGATGAGCCAGGCTTAGTGGATAATCTAAGAGTGTTTAGGGCATATGAGGACCCTGTTGAGAAGAAGCCTCTGTTATTTGCGAAATTCATTATTGCACGGGGATTATTTAATCCTAGAGATAGACTTGATCCCATAATAGATAATCACTTATCCCGTATAGCTTACAGGATAGGATTAGTAATGGTTTCTGGAAACCTGTGGAATAAGATCAAGAAAGGAGTAGAAGTTGATAGAGAAGAAGATATACTGTTGAGATTAAATATTCGTAGAGCTTACCGTATTGTAGCCTTGAAATCCGGAATAGATCCCGGGGTAATAGATGATTATTTATGGATTATGGGGAGAAAAATTTGTTTAAGAGATAAGCCTCCCCTCTGTGATCAATGCTTATTTAAACAAATATGTATGGCTAGGAGAAACAATAATTTCATGGTAAAGGAACACATATATTATAACACATGGTATTATTGAGGAATTATAGGTGAAGGATGAAGAGAATGGAGGAGAAAAAACCAAGCCTTAAAGATATATTGAAGCTCTCAAAGCTTGAGCGGCTTGTAATGGATTATTTTCTGAAGCATATTAGTGTTGGAGAAATAATAGCTATTATTGAGTTAAGAGAGGAAGTTAAGAGACTCAGAGATCCTGATCTTGTTCCCGAATTTGATGATGTAATTATAGAGCTCGAGATTGGAAGAGCTATTAATAGATTGTTACGCGATAACTTCTTAGAGTATAGGAGTGGATGCTATAATTTAGCATCTCATCTACGAGAGGAATTGAAGAAGAAGCTTGGAGAACTAAGACCTGGTTTTTCAAAGAATCTTGAAGAGCTTATCAGTTAGTATATTGATTTATAAGCTATGTAGCCTTGAGCTTTAACCCTATATACTACTGGGTGAAAACCTGCTAAGCGGAGTCTTTCACCTATACCCTTAACAATGCTTGGACTACCATGTCTCCGAGGCTCGCCTGTATAGTGATAAAGTATTCCCCCCGGCTTAAGTACTCTATAAAATTCCTTGTAGAGATCTAACCCGTACAAGTCTCCTGTTCTCGTAGAGAATCTTGGGGGGTCATGTATTATTTTATCAAAGTAGTTCTCCTCAAAATACTGGATAACATCAATTATGTTGCCTTGTATAATTGTTATTCCATTATTGGATAATCCATGGCTCCAAGGATTATGTTCTGCTATCCATATAATATTGGGATCGATCTCTACTGTATAGATAATTCGAGCCCCTCGAAGATATGAGTGTATAGCTGTGTATCCGAGACCCATACAAGTATCTAATACTCTATCTCCTTTCCTAACCTTAGCGGTTCTAGCTTTTATTCTTGAATCACTCCATGGATCGACCCCTACTATTCTATGCATGTGTATACCGTTAATTTCAACGGTGGGTGCTTTATCTATTCCGGTAGTTTTCAATTTATAATAGTTTCCATTACTTCTTCTAATAACTTCGTATATTTTTCCAGTATCTCTCCTATATACTACTACTCTATCTGGCTCTGAAGGAGTTACTTCTTCTAAATAGATCTTGTATCCATCAATTACTAAATAGCCGTCATAGACTCTGATCTCGCGCCATGTAAGTCCTAGATCAAAAGTTGCTTCAACCACTCCTCGACTACGCCATAATAAGTCTATGAGAGGCTTAGTGAACCAATAAGCTTTAACAGGTTTGAATACATATTCCACTATATGCTTCATATTTACTCCTTCTTTTCCTCCTCTATATTAGTAGTAGTCTGTAAAGGTATATATCTGACACTACAACCCATTGATCTAAGTTTTTTATCTAGCTCAGCAATTCTACCACTATAACCACTGACAAAGAATATTTCTATACATTTACCTCTGTAATGTGTATGGTTGTAGTTTTGAATGATGTCTTTGAACTTATCAATTACTATACTGGCGGAAATGTTTTTCTCCTTATTAACAACTATTATGAAACCAGTACATTTATGTGGAACCATATAGTGGAGGTGATCGTGTAGATAGGTTCTTAGAGCTTCAGCGACAATGCTTGATCGATCAGAGCCTGTTAATTCTGCAAGCTTATCTAATGCTTCAGCTATATTTGATGGTATTGAGACGCCGAATCTTCTCTTACCGCTCATCTCTTACCGCCTATTAAGGCTAGCAAATAATATATTAGCAGTATTAACCCGGTTAAACCTGACGGTGCTAGATCAAATATTATGCCGAGATGTAAACCTATCAAAGAAGCTGTTAAAGCTGTTAATACACTTATCCTGAGAGCTTGGTAAGCACTTCTAGCAGATGATAAAGCAATACTTGCTGGTAAAAGTATTAGTACATGCTCTAAAATATAACCTACCATTCTAAGTAATCCAATAGCTGTTAATCCTAGTAATGTAAAAACAACTAAATCGTAGATCTTCACATTTATACCAGCTAAATATGCTGATTCACGATTTATCCCAATAGATAATTGCTCTCTATATGTTAATATGATAAGTAATCCAGATATAGCCGCAATTGTTAGAGCAATGAGTGCGTCAGAGAAACTTGTAAGCAAGGGATCGCCTAGGATAAGCGCTGTAAGATCAAATTCTATAGGATAATTTATCAATACATAATAAGCAACAATAACACTGCCGGCAGCAGTGAATCCCACAAAAACAGCTGTCGCTATATCAGTATTTATTCCTTTATAAATACTATAGCCGACAAGATATATGAGCAGTAAACCTATAATTATAGACAAGATAAACTGTGCACCACTAAATAAGTAGTATGCGATAGGAATAGATAAGACAACAGCGAATAATGCTGCATGAGGAGATGCTCCCGCTAAGAAATATAGTTTCCTAACGGATACTATATTACTCATAAAGCCATAAGCTATTCCTGCAGAAACCATTACTATAACCCATATTGGATTATAAATATAGGATAAAAGGAAACTGTATAATGTAATCAATATTATAAGTATAATGTATAGTTTATCCTTCATCATGGATTCCTCCTAATTATTTCATAAATAGTTAGAGCAACAATAATAGAGCCTATTATGAATAATACTAAGTCATTGTAATATTTAGACCAGAAAATACTTGATTCTTCTACACTACTGGAAGGAGTAATAGTGTTTATATTAATAAATGACTTATTTATAGATAAACTAATTACTTCTTTACTTATAACGGATAGTTTAGCTGGAATAGATTGTTGTGAAAGAGGTGAAGGAACATGTATTATGGGGATAGAGTATTTATTCGCTAGTTCAAGTAGTTTCTTTGATGCTTGCGATACAGCTGGTTCTGTCACTATAGCTACTTGAATTGTCTTGTTCTTCATACTGTTTTCAACGTTTATGAGGTCTTGAGGAGTCATTTGCACACCATGTTCTTTTACCAAGAGATACTTGATATCGATCCCGAGCCATTCAACAGAGTAAACAGTTACAGGAGTATCTGCTACGCCAACCATGTTTAACTGGGGGGTTTTAGCAATAATATCTGATACGTTTCTAATAACTTCCCTTGCCTTATCCAAATAATATGTTTTATACTCTGGATTTAGCTCGCTCATTTTTTGTGCAACATATTTTATGAATATAATATAATTGAATGGATCATAAATGATCATGTGGTAATCGGGCATATGTGTAGCTGGATTTTCACGAATAATTATTCCTGGAATATATGGTATCTCTATTAAGACTCCTTTAAGTTTCCCCTCAACATATAGGTCATGTATTCTCTTCTCGAATGGTGCATGTGCTAGAGATATTATTATATCTGCTTTTTCGAGATCTTCTACGTTTTTAGGCGTTAAACTATATTCATGCGGGTCTATTCCCTGAGGAGCTACGGATACTACTCGATCATGATCGGTAATTAATTGTTTAATATCACTGATGAGATTAGGAAATGAGACCACTATAAATAATCCGTTTCCATTATTGATACTATGAACTGGTATAGTATTGAATAGTAAAGCTGTTATAGTTAATAACATGATAATGTATGCTTGTAGTGGTTGAATCCTCATTATAATGTCCCCTCTTATTATTGAATTGTGCACAGAAATATATATTTATCTCTCATGACTGTGCATAAAATGGGGAAGAAAATTGGTGAGTATAGCTGTAGAAAACCTAACAGTAGGATACAGCAAATATATCGTGCTAAAAAATCTATCATTTAAACATGAAGGACCTGGATTAATACAAGTACTCGGACCAAATGGTGCTGGAAAAACAACTCTACTCAGAACAATTCTGGGGTTAATTAAGCCGATAGAGGGGCGAGTCATTATAAATGATGAGGATGTAACAGGGAATCCCAGCAGAGCTGGAAAATACATTGGATATGTTCCTCAAACAACTGGGTTATCGGAGCCAGATTATCCATTAACAGTTATGGAGCTCATAGAATGTTGCTATGTATTAAGAAAGCCTTGGCCAAGAATATTGGTTAGGAGAAAAGAAAAAGAATATATTATGAAGATTCTTGAAATAGTTGGATTGTCTCGAGAACTGTGGAATAAGAATTTCTGGGATCTCTCGGGAGGTCAGAAGCAGAGAAGCTACATTGCTAGAGCACTAGTTCATGATCCTTCAATACTGTTAATGGATGAACCATTCTCAAACATAGATCCAAATGGTAGAGTAGACTTAGCAGAGCTTATAGGGAGGCTAAGTAGGAATAAACTAGTGATTGTAACAAGCCATGATCCAATGCTTCTATTAAAGTATACATCGAAAATATTACTGGTTAATAGGGAAATCTATGTTTATGGTAAACCCGAAGAAGTGTTGAGGAGGGATATTGCTGAAAAAATATATGGTAAAGCAATATTAGAGGTTAGAGAACATATCCACATAATAGATTCTCATCGTTAACAATTAGTAATCTATTATGTAGGCAGTACCGAATTTTCCAAGCTTTACTTTATCGCCAGGATTTCCGCTTACCGGAATAATTCTCGTCGACAACGGTTTTTGTTTAACCATGTAAATACTATATATGTCTAGTAGGAATCTCCACAGTTTCTCCTGATCACGCGGTACAACCAACATATCTGGACCAGCTACACATGTAGTAGTATATAATAATAAATGGTGGGCTTTCAACAAGCCTTTCCCACCAGCATCTATTAATAAGGAATCCTCTGCATAAGGCAACATTACTTCATTATATCCTTTTGCAAAACCTATTTTCCCCGAAACATTTTTGATCAAATCATTAAGTAAGTATATACCGTAATTAAATCCTGGCGTGAGCAGTTTATAACCCATAGTCTCTATTAAGTCAACAACGCTTTTCTCCATCCATGGAGAAATACTATAGTCAATAATGAATCTATAATTACCGATACCTATGTTTCGCAAAATATTAATGATCTCAGATATTTTATGGGAAATTCTTTCCGCAACAGCTCTTATTGAATGAGTCTCCTCTATTAATCTCTTAAGTATGTGTGGATATAGGAAAGCCATTCCTAATCCTAGTTTTCCACTACTAGTTGAATCAGGGAAATAAGGCGTCTCCAATGGGTCTTTATGGTAAGCAATAGATACTCTTGTAGCTAATAATGGGTTCTGGTCAGCCAATGAAATAATTAGCTTCGCTAATTTATACGAGTATTCTACGGGGTTTCTATATAATCCATATATTGGGAAATAATATCCTCTACTAGTAATATCAATTGCTAATTCTTCATCAATATCTTCTATATCTAATGCTCCAACTGAGAGGAGAGTATCATTAATATCTATGCTATCTAGTATCTTCCTTAGGAGATCAATGCTTAGCTTCGGCAGGGATATTCTTGTAGTAAATACTTCGTATCCGTTTTCCTCAAAGCTCTTCTTAACTATTCCAAGCATATCCTTAGCAGTATTTATTGATTCTAATATCTCATCATATGCTTCCTCTCTGGGCTTATAAGCAAAAATTGTTATTGACCTAATTATGGGCTTCAACATTTATCCCCGAATGTTTATATTAAAAATGCATTGCCAAGATGTAAGAATGATCTTAGAGGGTATTAAATCCTATTTTTAGTAACAAGATCGTTAAGCTATTTTAATATAGTTTATTCATTGTCAAATATATATGGGGGTCGATATTGTTACTGAAAACATTTAGGGGAAGCATATTTGTTCATGATACATATGTATATATTAATATAGTTTCTTCTTCTCTCCTCAAAGAAATACCTTTCCTTTATGCACCAATGAGTATTGTTGATAAAAAGAAGAGAACACGAGCAATAGAGGTTTTATTATCAACACCTACTTCTAAAGAAGACGTTAGAAATGTTTTGAAAGATAAATTTTATGATAGGCTTGAGAGAATTAAGGAGGAAGGAGTAGATCTGGAGAGAGCTAAACAATTATTATCAAATATTAAAATATATCCCAGCATCGAATACATGTTTAGAGCTTTTCCACGAGAGCTTCTCGAATATTTTGTTAAAAACAACTATGTATGGTTGATCCCGTTTAAGGAGATTTATAGATTGATTACGGATGGCAAGATCATAGAGATCCTTTATAGATCCCCTATACTAAATAATAGGAGAATTGTCAGGCTAAGATATGATCAGGAATTATATGAATTATTAAAAACACTATGTATATTCAATAATAATCCGCATTGTTAAAGGTGAATACATGTGTCCATTAATAATTTATTATCTGAAAGAATTAGTACAGGCAATTTCTCAATAAAAGATTTAGAAATACTATTGGAATCGATTGCTAAATTAAAGCTTCAACCATTAACCGTGAGAAATACGTTTCTTAAAGTCTTAGAGTCAAGAGATTCTATCCATAGATTACTCGAGATAGTTCTTAGCGATCCAGATAGATTTTATGAGTTATTATCTAAGTATCATGTATTAGTCGAGAATGCTGGTACAGTTCTATATAAGGCATACATAATTTCTGCATTGAAAAAATATGGTTTAAACCCAAAGCCCATGCCATCAGTTGGTAAGGCAATATATTCTCTCATAGAAGCTCATCATTATGTCTCCCTATATAATCCATTAGTTATGCTATATATTGCTTTAAACAAGCCCAGCTCTCTGAGAAATTCAGTAATCAAGCCTATGGCGGATAAAATAGAATTGTATGAAGCTAATCCTAATTCTAGAAACCTATATATTTTCAGAGACACATTATTGTTTTTATCAATAATAATTGATCCACGAGGATCGATTCCTATATTATATAATGGATACGAATATGAATGGATAATAGACCTCATCGAGAAATCCGGGATTAAAGTTTTGGAGTCTACGAAGAAGCTTATATTGACAGGTTATCTTAGAATATTAAAAGGGCTTTCAGAATCGATTCGAGCACTTACTCGAGGACTTAATAGGCTTGAAAATTTTGAGAAAGATCTCTATAGTATTAGTAGTGCTAGAATGGCGGTAGAAGTTCTTAGAACATATATAGATTTTATTAGATCATATTCTGAGAAAAGCTTGGAGAGAATAATTACTTTAATGAATGGATTAATAGGAGCAGGTTTCAGCAATGTCTATGATACTATAACATATGTTCTTGGAAAAGAACTAGATTCCACAGCATTTATTCGATCAAATAAGTACTTGTTAACAGAATTCCTTGTTGAAATGAGTCTATTAGATAAAATGTATAAGGAGGGTTTAATAGAAGAATACGATGTATATGAATACTTAGAAAAACTCGCTATTATGATATCTGATAAAGTAAAACATGTTAGAAATGAAATAATTCTAATGCTCGATCAAGATTTAGAACCCTATAGGAGTTTGAGGAGTAGAGTATTTGAAAATAGAGATAGTAGGTTTTTATCATGGCTGAACATAGGAGAATAACAATAATAGTTAAGGGTAAAAACACATATGATAAATGGACGCTTACACAGTGGATATATGAAATTAAAGATATATTGGAAGAAGAATATAATATTGAGATCAGTGTTCAAGAAGAAACTACAAATGATGAATACCCGATTATAGCTGTCGAAGGCATAGACGTGTATGAGGGACTTCCTGGTGAGGAGGGATATTTAATCGAGATCCTGAAGAAAGTTTTAGACGAGATTCTCCAAAGGAAGACAAAACAGGACATGGAGATCTAAGATTAGTTGAGGGTGAAGCACTAGTATATAATGGAATATTGTGGTTGGTTAAGGGTTTTCAACATCCATTAAACAAAGTAATTGCTTACCCAAGATATGATTTAGTAAATAATGTAAAGCTTGCCAGATACCATAAAATAAAATATGCCCATTATTACTATTGGGACTGTATCAAGCTCAGTGTACCGGTAATTGATTTAGAATATGCGAAACCATATTATGGTCTAAACAACTTTGCCGGCGAGGAAGTTATAGAGGTATTAGCTCGATACCTAGGACTTGGCCCGAATCAATTATTGTTAACGGGTTCCTCTCTTATAGGCGAGTATTCTAATGATATAGATATAGTTATTCTGGGTGCTGATCAGGGGGTTGTGGATAAACTATATGAACTTGTTGAGGAGAATGTGTTTGATAGGATAAATGAATATTTTCTTTTAAAAGAATATTTTAGTAAGCACAGATCATCCATGGATATATATACATATTTATATATTAAGAGAAACACTATTCTGCACTTACTATATAATCGCCGACATATTAATTTAAAACTAGTAAAGTATTCGAGAGGATTTAGTGGATGCATAGAACCTGTTAGTTATAGATATTATTTTACTGGAATTATTGAAGTAATAGATAGTATTGAACCATATATTTTACCTGCAAGGTTCCATGTAAGAATTAGAGATAAATACTTTGTTCTCGAAACATATAGGGAGTTGTTCTCAGAGCTTAGACCAGGCAAATACTATGTTCAGGGATGGATAGAAGTTAGAGATGAATATAAAGTATTAAACATAGATCATGGCTTCATAAGGTTTGTTAGAGATTTATGAAACGTCTTTGTGAATCATTCAGATTCTATGATAATTTATAGAAGAAGGAAGATATAGAGAAAGAAAATAAAAAAATGGTTAAAATTTTTAGGCTTTATACTTTTTGATAAGTCCATGCTTCTTTATAATACTGTATACATAGTCTGGTGTTAGCGGTATTCTGTTTATGTCTTTGTTAACGTTTATGTCTCCTCCTAGGGCGTGTGCTACTGCGTTAGCTATGCTTGGAGCTATACCTACTATTGATGGTTCTCCTAATCCTTTGGCTCCATATGGTCCTCTTTGGAATCCTGCTTCAACCCATACGGCCTTTATTTTCTCAGGTATATCTAGTCCTGTTGGTATATGGTATGTTGATAGATTCGTATTGTATACTCTGCCATCTGGTGCATGGTATATGTCTTCCATTAATGCATATCCCATTCCTTGTATATAGCCTCCTACAGCATGGTGTTCGGCGCCTGTCCTATTGATTACTCTGCCGATATCATATGCTGTTACCGCTTCCTTAACTCTTGCAACACCAGTTTCTAGATCAACTACTACATCGCTTATTATTGCTCCAAATGTGTAGTGCATATATGGTGCTCCCTGACCAGTTTCTTCGTCCCATTCAGCTGGTGGTGCACGGAAGTATCCGAATTCTTGTATAGGTACTCCTTTCCAGAAGCTCTGCTCTACTAGTTCCTGCCATGTTATCTTCAAGTTGGGATCACTCTTACAATATACGTCTGGAGCATCTATTACTATATCGTCTGGATCACAGCCTAGTATTTCTCCAGCTAGCTTGTTTAGCCTCTGTCTCAGCTTATATGCTGCTACGAGCGCGGCATTACCACCCATAACAGTTGATCTTGATGCTACTGTTGGTCCTGCATCGGGTGTTGAAGCTGTATCTGGCCATTCAACCTTTATATAGCTTGGTGGTACACCTAGTGTTTCAGCGATAATGTTAACAATTCCCTGTATAGATCCTTGTCCGAAGTCTGTGAGACCTGTTCTGAAAACTATGCTTCCGTCACGCTGTATTATTATCGTGGCTGATGAGAAGTCTGCTCCTTCAGCACCTATACTGTTTCCATGATAGAATACAGCTATTCCTATTCCTCTCCTTAACAAACCTTTCTGTTGACTATATAGTTTTCTCTTCTCATACCAGTTAGCTGCTTCTACTGCTTTGAGAATAGCCTCCTCTAACCCAACACCATGGCTTAGTAGTTGTCCATGTACTGTCCGATCTCCATTTCTCAATATATTCTTTAACCTAAACTCTACAGGGTCAAGTCCTAGTTCTTCAGCTAATAGATCCATTTGTCTCTCATGTGCGAATGCGACTTGCGGGTTTCCGAATCCACGGAATGCACCAGCATATACTTTATTAGTATATACTACTGCCAGATCTACTTTGGCGTTAGGCACTTTGTATGGACCTGTACTGTGAACAATAGCTCTCCATCCAACGAATGGTCCTAGACTAGCATATGCTCCAGTATCTAGAACTATTTCTGCTTCAACAGCTAGTAATCTACCATCACGTGTTGCTGCATGTTTATATCTAGCTATCATTGGGTGTCTCTTGCTGTGACCAATAATTGATTCTTCACGTGTGTGTACTAGAAACGCGGGTCTACCTGTTAGTATTGCTGCTAATGCAACTTTAGCAGCAATCTCGTTTCCAACATCCTCTGCGCCACCAAATCCTCCGCCTAGTGGTGGTGCTATTACTCTAACCTTGTTAAATGGTAATCCTAGAACTTGAGCAACTGCTTTACGTGTATCGAATGGGCACTGTGTCTTAGCATATATTGTTACTCCGCCATCTGGCTGTGGTATTGCAAGAGCAGCTTCCGGCTCTAAATATGCGTGTTCCTGCATTGGTGTCCGGTATTCGTTCTCTATAACTACAGCTGCTTCTTCAAATGCTTTCTTTACGTCTCCTCTCCTTATCTTATATCTTGATACTACATCGCTTCCGCGTTCATCATGTATTAATGTATGTTCTTTCTCTCGTAATCCACCCCATTCAACAACTTTTAATGGGTCAAGAATTACTTCTAACGGCTCATACTCTACTCTCACGAGATCAGCTGCTTCTAAAGCGTTCTCATAGTTTTCAGCAACAATTAATGCTACTGTGTCACCAATGTATCTAACCTTTTTATCCGCCAATAATGGCTGGTCGGGAATAACGTATCCTACATCGTTTATTCCAGGTATATCCTTAGCTGTTATTACTTTTATTACTCCAGGATATTTCTCTGCATCACTTACATCGATCTTCTTGATTAATGCATGTGCATATTTTGTTCTAACACTATAAACGAATACAACGTTTTGGTATAGTTTTACTAGATCGGCTGTAAACCATGCTTTACCGCTTAGCTTGTCTATAGCATCCCATCTAATAATGTGTTTACCAATATACTTGAATTCCTTAGTCTTTTTCTCTTTGGTTTTCTCAAAGACCTTCTCCACTATATCTACATATTCAGGCTTGCTCATACAATTTTCACCTCCCAACAACTTTCATATAGTATTTGTTACGGATCTCTTTCTCATCAAAATAGATCTTCCCCTCCTTCAAGTACTTCGCCGCTAACTTGACAGCTGCGAAATAGTAGTGGTAGCTTCCACAGCGGCAAAGCGTTGAACTTAGCCATTCCTTTATTTCTTCATAGCTTGGATCAGGGTTTCTATCCAATAATGCTTTAGCCATCAACATAAACCCGCCCGTACAGAATCCGCACTGTACACCACGAGTCTCTAGGAAAGCTACTTGTATAGCGTGGAGTTTTCCTTCAGGAGCTAGTCCTTCAAGAGTCGTTATCTCTGCACCGTCGAGTGTAGCTGTTAATGTTAGGCAGGAGTGTCTAGGATTACCGTTTACCAAGACTATACATGTTCCACATTCTCCTCTTCCACAACCTTCTTTAACACTGGTTAATCCCAGTCTATATCGTAGTGTATCTAATAGTCTCTCATATGGCGGGACTTCTAATGTGTATTCTTTTCCATTAACTTTTAAATTAACCTTTACAAGTTTTTCTTCCATCATGCTCACCCCTTAATCCTTTCATATGCTCTTAATAGGTTTCTCTTCAAAACCACCTTAGACATATCCATACGGTATTCAGCAGTTGTCCACCAATCTGTTACTCTCTCCATTTCCGTGGGTAGAACTTCTTCAGCGGCTTTCTCGAGTATCTCCTTGCTGAACTCCTTGCCTTTCAAGAACTCTTCTGTCTTCCTTGCTCTACCAGGAATTCTCTTCTCTCTAACCATGTCAAAACTTATCTTAACATCAGTGATTTTGTTGTCTTCGAGTGCTAGGAAAGTTGCACCAGTAACTACTCCAGCTATTAATAGTTCTCTCCTATCAAACTTTATGAAGCTACTGCTACTATTAATTGGTGGCTCTGGAAATATTATTTCATATATTAGCTCGTTAGGTTTTAGATCAACTTTTCTCTTATCTATTAGGAAATCTTCAAGCTTCACTATTCTTTCTCCATTAACACTTACTAGTCTTAGTTTCGCATCATATACTAGTAGGAGGGTGATATAGTCATTGTATTGTGTAGCAGATACTAGGTTCCCAGCCACTGTGGCTTCGAATCTTAGTGCTAGAGTACCGAATTTCTTATATACATCTACGAATCCTGCAAATCTCTTGTCTTTGTGTAGAAAAGTCTTGCTTAACTCGTAAAGTGTTGTTCCACCACCTATATGGATCCCGTCATCTTTTTTCTCAACGAATGATAGCTCCTTCTTTATAGCGTTGAGGTCGACTAAATATTTCGGTATAGGTATTCTTCTATCCCTGATCAATATTATGAGTTCTGTTCCGCCGGCAAGAGGTTTTGCTTCACCACTGTGTTTATCTAGGAATTCTAGTGCGTCTTCGAGGCTCTTAGGCCTATATATGTCGAATCTTGGTAAGATTACTCACCTCTAACCTGCTTAATAATAATTTATCGGTGGTAGGGAATAAATAATATACGCCTTCGTACTCGTTTAATTATATATGATCATGTATAGAACATATATATGTCCATGGTGTTGTCAATACAAAAATATTCGATAAATATGTGGATTATAAAATGAAAACTAGAAAATAAGTAGGAGTGAGTCCAAGAAGTAACAAAGATTCTTTATATGTGGTTAGACATTTATTCTTGTAAATACGATATATAGGAATAACCAATAAATGATTGGAGGATGTGGATGTAATGAGTCTACGAGTATGCAATAATGTAATTGAATGCATCGGTAAAACACCTATTATCAGACTACAAAGGATAGAAAAGGATCAAAATGTAGACTTTGAAATATGGGCTAAAGCAGAGTTCATGAACCCAACTGGAAGCGTCAAGGATCGTATGGCTTACTATATGATCAAAAAAGCAATGGATAAGGGAGAACTAAAACCTGGAATGACAATTGTTGTGCCAACAACTGGGAATACAGGAATATCTTTCTCAGCTCTCGGCAGCTATTTTGGATTAAAAGTATTAATTGTTATCCCGGAGGAAATGAGTGCTGAGAGATTCATGTTGATGAGACTATTTGGTGCAGACTTCTTATTCACACCTGGCGGCGAAAGTGATGCTGGAACAGCATTGGAGACCGCTAAAAAACTTGCAGAAGAAAATCCTGATAAATACTATTTCTTCGATCAATGGAGTGATGAAGCAAATGTTCAAGCACACTACGAGACAACCGGTAAAGAAATCCTAGACCAGATTGGATGCCCCGACGCCTTCGTTGCACAAGTAGGAACAGGCGGGACATTGATGGGTGTAGCTAAGAGGCTTAAGGAGGAATGTAAAAACGTAATAGTAGCAGGAGCTGAGCCAGCTGAATGCCCCGTAGCAGCATATTGGTTTAAGACAGGCAAGGAGGGACCATGGGGTAGGCACGAAATAGAAGGTGTTGGAGACGGATTCGTGCCAGACATTGTTAAACGATATAAGCACCTCCTAGACGATTTTGTAACATCTACAAGTGAGGAAGCAATAATGATGGCTAGGAAAATAGCGCGTCTTGAAGCATTACCTGTAGGAATAAGTAGTGGTGCAAACGTTGTATCAGCAATAAAGCTTGGAAGAAGCCATGGATTAGGTAAAGGAAAGAAAGTTGTAACTATATTGCCAGACTATGCTGCAAGATACTTCTCAACAAGACTCTTCAAGAAGAAGAGGGAAATAGTTGATCGCAAGAAAATACTTGAGGAACTAAGCATATAAAAGTATTCAAAATAATTCTTTTTCTCTTTCTCTTCTTATCTTTATAATTTCTATGAAACTATTTAGTCTTATAATATACTATTAAAACAATGATAACAGCTACTATTAATGCCGGGATTACAAGTCCCCAGTTGATTAATGGTTTATAATGACCGGTTGCAGTAGGTAATCCTATTTTCTTAGTAGTAGTTGATTCTATAGGTTGCTTCACAGTATTCATTATGGTTGTTGCCTGGGTTGTGGTAGTTGTTGATGTGTGGGAAATAATCGTTGTTTTCACTGTAGTCGTTGTGGATGATGAGGTTGTTGTTTGAGATAGGCTTGTGAATGTATTTGTAGTCGTGGCAGTTGTTGAGATTGTTGTGGTTGCTTTGTTCTCAGCTAATAATCCCTTAAAACAATACATGTTATAGTCTCTACTACCCACAAGTATCTCGAGCAACCCATCATTATCTACATCACTTATAGCTGGTGAAGCCATTATTGGAGCATCAGTGTTATAAAGCCATTCAACCTCGCGGAATAAACCACTAGGCTTAGTAACATTCACTATGACAAATTCTCCTGTATAGAGCCCAAATATGATCTCGTTTTCCCCATCACCATCAATATCAGCTATTATTGGTGAAGATTGATATGTTTGAAGATCTAGAACATTTTATCCATGAAGCAATAATCTATATAATAGAACGGCGGAAATAACTATTTATAGCTGAAACACTAATGGAGGAGTGTTCTATAATGGGCTATGTTAAAGTAATAGTTGATCGAGACACATGTATAGGATGCGGAGTAGCACCAGCTACATGTCCCGAAGTATTCGTTCTAGGAGAAGATAATGGTAAGAACAGGGTTGTAGAAAAATATACGGAGAAAATAGACGATCACATATCTATAGGTAAAGTTCCAGAGGATTTGTTGGAATGTGTTAAATCAGCAGTAGATGCCTGTCCAGTATCTGCAATCAGCTATGAAATCGAGAAATAATCCATAAGTTCCCTTATGAAAAATACCTCGTTTTTTATCCTATAATTTTTGTTGAGTAAAATCAACAAATAACAGTGTATTTTTCTTCTCAAAAATGTTATCCTTGTGGAATCACATATATTTATTTAATGGTGAATAATTCATGAGTAACGAAAATATTGAGAATTATTTGAAAGCATTAGCACATAGAGTTAGAAGAGATATTATAAGAGCATTAGCTGAGAAGAAACATCTAAGCTATACTGAGCTAATGAGAATCACTGGTGTGGAAGATAGTGGAACATTTGCTTTTCACTTGAAAATGTTGCGTGGAATAGTAGAGAAAGATCCTAAAACGGGAGAATACCGTCTAACAGAGAAGGGATGGAAACTCTATGAAGCATTAAAAATGCTTAGCGATGAGAGAATAGAGGAGGAAATTACTTGGAATAAAGCATCTAAGCCTGCAGGAATTATCAGAGTTTCTGATAAAATAGAATTTACACTTACACGAGGATTAGCAGAGAAGCTATGCCATGAAGGTAAGAAGATATATGTTTCAGACATATTAATGTTCAAGATCGAGGATATGCCCGAAGAAGTTCTCGAATGCGTCTTAGAAGGAGTTAATGATGTATTATTTATTGATGCTCCATCAAATCTTAAACCATTAATTGAGATAAGATCAGGAGATATTGGATTAATTGGTAGAGGCGGGGGATTTGTTGCTGGCTTATTAAATGGTTTAGTTAAAAGTATATTATCAGGTATATCTAAGACCATGTCGAAGACTATGTCTAAAACAATGAATAAAGGTCATGAGAAAATACCTGTACATATAGAAGTAAATAGTTTTAGTAGTCTAAAAGCATTGGATATGACTATAGATTCGTCAAGCATATCAATATTCAATAGCGGCAACAAAACTGTTTTTGAAGGTAAGAGAAGCATTGAAGGTTTCGTATCAATAGATAAGAATATGGATAAATTAGAGGTACGAAGCGATACTGCTTCAGGTAAATTATATCTTCCATTAACTTTCGAAGAAGCAGTGATCAATATAGATTCCTCTAATATCAATGGAACACTAAGAATCACTAAAAACGTTAAATCATTCATAGATTCCTCTAATGCTTCAATAAAAATACATGATCTGAGAGAATCAAACATCTCCTTCACAACCGATTCCTCAAATGCAAACATAGAATTAAAATACAGCAACTTTATTGGAACATCATATTTGAAAATTAAATCAGATTCATCAGTACTAAACCTCAACATATATGTTCCTGAAAATACTAGGATCAAGGCAGTTATTCATGGAAGCTATGGATATATTAATATCGAAGGCGAGAAGACTAGAGAATATATTGATGAGGACTATGATAAATCAAATTCCAGAATAGACATAGTAGTTGAAGCTGATTCAAGTGTTGTCGAAATAAACATTCATAGAGAAAAGTAGACATATTTTTAGTCTCTACCCATAATTACCTAACGTATTATGTAATTCACGTTTTAAATAGTCTATTATTATTAGTAGGTATTTAGAAATAACTATGTTGAGAAATAGTTTTCCAGCTAATTTATGGTACAGGTTTATGGTTATGAGTGGGAGGAGTCCTTGGTTAAGAATAGATCCGAAGCTTTGTGCTGTTTGTCGTGGTAGGGGATGGTGTGGTCTAAGTTATTGTCCATTACTAGCTAGGCGTATGGCTACTTATAAGTTGAGGAGAGTTGTTGGATCAAGGGAATTATTTGGAAGCAGTCCCCCCTCGGTATTTGTTGGTAGGCATGGTTATCCATATGTAAATATTGGACCCTCTATTCCTCCAGAAACAGGTGATACAAGCATCTATGATTTACCAGAGAAATGGTTGGGATTAAAACTAGAGAAGATACTGGATTATCGCTGGAGCTTAATAACTGGTTCTAGAAAACATAGAGTAAATGACTTATCAGATTCATTCATCGAGAAAATACATGAGATAATATTATCTATTAAACCAGTAGATGTAGAGGTTTATTTAGAGAAGCCCCCGAAACCATTAATTATTTTCAGCGAATACGAGCCCCCACAGGGTCCTAGAGCACCTGTTAAAAATGTTAGAGTTGTTAGTAATCCAAAAATACCAAGGATTATTGATAGGGTTTATCAAGACAAGGACTTAAAAGCTACAAATGCGATCATTGAGCTTTATAGGCATAATATACCAGTCACTATTATTCAGAGAATATTTAGTGTTGGAGCTTTAGGTGTTCAGCGTAAAAGAAGACTTGTACCTACAAGGTGGAGTATTACTGCTGTAGATGATACTATATCTAAGTATTTAATTGAGAAAATAAAAGAATACGATGAGATCACGGAGATCGAGGTATATGTGAGAAAATACTATGATAACTTATTCATAGCAATACTTTATCCTGGAAAATGGAGCTTTGAATGGATGGAGGCTTGGTGGCCTGGGTCAACTTGGAATCCTAGCGAGAGAGAAGTAGTAGTTGAGGGAGACTATGAAGGATTCAAGGGTAGGACAACGTATCCTGAAATAGGAGGATGCTATTATGCTACAAGACTAGCCATAGCAGAACACCTGTATAAGAGGAGAAAACAAGCAATAGCAATTGTGCTACGAGAAATTTATCCAGGATTCAATATACCTATCGGTGTATGGTTTGTCAGAGAAAACATTAGAGCAATGATGAGAAGCAAACCAGTTCTCAAAACTAACAATATAAAGGAAGTATTAGAGTTTATCGATAAAGAAACAAAGCTAGGAGCTGAGAAATGGATAAATTCATCTAGGCTCTTGAAAAGAATACTCTACATTGAAACAATAGATAAATACTTGTATCATAGAATAAGTGATTGAAGCAATGAAGATAATTTTCATCAATGTAAAGAAAGCCCTAAGTAGAAGCGGTTTACCAGATCTAGACTATGCTTTGAATCCTTACATGGGTTGTTATCATGGATGCATATATTGTTATGCTAGACTATATACTTGGATCAAGGAGATCAGGGAGAATTGGGGAGAAATAATTGCTGTCAAGAAAAACTTAATCAATGTTCTCGAGAAGGAGATTAAATATCTTCGAAGAGGTATTGTAGGGGTTGGAACGATAACTGATCCATACCAGCCTGTTGAAGCAATATATAGGTTAACAAGGAAGTCAATAGAACTTCTCCTAAGTCATGGATTCCATATAAGTATTCAGACAAAAAACACTCTTATTCTAAGAGACATTGATTTATTAACGAAACATAAGCATAGTGTTGATGTTGGTTTTACAATTACTTCTCTAAATGATAAAAAATCTAGAATATATGAGCCTAAAGCATCCCCACCATCTATGCGGGCATATGCTTTAAAACAATTATCTTCTAAAGGCATTGATACATGGATATTTTATGGACCAGTAATACCAGGCTATAACGATGATCTAGATACAAGGATTAAAATAATAGAGTTAGCAAGGGAAACAGGGAGCAAGATATTGATAGACCGTATTCATATTAAGAAATTCATGTATAATAGAAGCCACCCCCTTCATAAAATATTATTTATAGCTAGGAATTATCCATGGAAGAGATTCATTTACGAAACAATGAAGCTATGCAGAAAATACAATGTAGATTGCATACCCGGCTTTGCAGAACCATCTAAAAACAAGACAACATTAGACTCGTTTATACAGTAAATAAATTAGTATTCCTCATCTATAACTACTCTCTAATACTTTCCTAAAGCTTTCATTATTCCCTAGAGACCATTTTACTAGATTTTCCTTTAAAGTTATTTTAGAAGAGTTTATTATTTATTTCTTATACGAAATATAGAATTAGCGATAGCATTATCACTATATATGCTACTAAACGTATAAATCAAATACTGTGATGCAAATATAACACTAATTAATTATAGTTTTCAATATATAAAATGGCGAAATTTTTTTGGTATTGTAAATAATATTATTCATGGTGATACGATGCGTTTCCAATCCAGTTCTGTTTTGATGATTTTGATCATTGTATCTGCTGTATTGGGTGGGTCGATCAGTATTGTTTCCAACGTATACGTGGCTAATCCGGGAATGTACTTGAAGTTCAAACTATATAACTTTGCGAACAACACAGTTATCGATGATACGAGTTTATTTAGCAATGGGAATGTTGTTTTACAAGTCGAAGTTTCAGCAATAGTTCCACCAATCTATAATGGTGATTTAAAAGTTATTTATAAAGGAGTATTCCAGGGTTCAAACACTATATTCATACCTGCAGAGAAACTATTGAAAATTGCTAGGGGATGGGTTGAGACATATAAGGCTAGAAGGGGTGATCAGGACAAGACATATAGTGGATTGATCATAAGGGCATTTATATATAATAAGAAGACTGGTGAGATACTATACCAACTATATGATTCAATAACATATAAACCAGTAGACATTATTAATAGAAAAACCATGAAATACACCATACACTTAGCAAAGCATTCTCTTACAGCCCTTAAAATTGATACCTCCTATATTACAGCTATGACAGCTGAGAGAATAGCGAGAGAAGTTAAGCTTGATCAATTGCCTTTTCCTGTTTTTATTAGAATACCTGTATTCGAAATAAAACCGGAGAATATAACCTCAGAACTTCCAAGCGACTACTTTAAAAATGTGGGTGGAAAACTATACGTTAAAACACCAGTGCTCATAGCATGGAATAAACTAAGCTATAGTGGGTCAGTTGGGGTTTCAATAAATATTGGTGTGCAGAAGGGGGAGATAGGGGTATATCCAACATTTACAACAGGCGAAATATTATCTAAGATATCAAATGGAGTAGCGCCGAATGTTAACTTGTGGAAAGGATCAGGGTTCACATGGGGTGGTGAAACATACTATTATTATGTAGAAAAAGAACTTGCTCCCAACCAGCAATGGTGGGCTTGGATATGGGCTAGACCAATATATAAAGTATACAATGTATATTTATGCGACAGCAACTTCCTTTACTGTGAATACTTCGGCGGTGACGTTGAAAACGTTATCACAGACATCCTGACCTATGGCTCAAACATTGAGGGAGGTAGTGACCTTGGTTTACCCGATGAAAACTTGATGGAAAAGTTCTATGAGGGAACCAATGAAACCCTGCTCCAAATACCTGATACATACCTAGACGATGGCAAACTAGATCCAGGCGAGTATGTGTCTTTTCCACAAATATTTAATTACTATGATGAGTGTGGTTCCGACTTTGAAATAGGCATATCTGCTGGCTCCATCGCAGCACTAGGCATATGTAGTGCCTTAGGATTACCTACTGGAGGCATGGGATGCGCTGTAGCCGTAGCTTTTGCATCAACATTCCAAACATCAATATCAGCTCAAGGACCCCAGGTATTCATCTATGGAGGCATATATAATCATGGAGATGACCCCAATATTCCTGGAGACTATGATATTTATGAGTACGTCTATATGAGGATTAGTAAATATCAATATAAACAAGATCCTCCATGGTGGTGCTTCTGGTGTGGTCCATGCTACTATGATGTACCAGCTGGAATATACTTCGAATTCATATAATCAAATATTTATAATTAAACTATTTTTTGTTAGAATGCCTGTTTTAAAAATAATAAGCTCAAACCATCTCTGCCATAAAATCATTATAGTCAAGGCTGAAATATAATATTCGAAGCATTAAATATTAATGGTTATTATACCTAGTGAATGTTCTAATTAAGAATTGAAAATTAAGATAAGCGGGGAGAGTTTGTTTGCATTGTTTAACAGGATCAATTGCTTAGTGTTTTCCTGCTATGATCTTATTAAATTCATTTCTGAAACTTTCATCATTTTCCAGTAACCATTGATATATTTTATCAACCTTTTTTCCTAAGAATATTTTGGATTTTACTTCATCATATTCTATGACTAGCCATCCTATGCTATGGAATTTAATATTTGATGAAACGATATCTTTAGCTATTTGTTCAGCGTATACTAGTTCTGTAAGAGTTGAGGTATCGCCCATTTTACTGGGTAATGGGATGAGAAAGAACCTTGCAAGTTTCCATCTCTGATGTTTTGAAGCTAGTTTTATTTTTTCATGTTTAACTATGGAAATTATTTCCCATAGATCATTCATTTGATCTGAATGATTAATTCTTGAAGGTAAAACTATTGTTGAATGTTCCGGCGAGCCTTTAAGCTTATTTATTGGTCTAACAAATAATGTTCTCCTATAGGGTTTAGAAACTTGTTTCCAAAAATAAGCATCTAGCCCAATATTCATTTTTTTGCCTCTAAATATATTGTATGGTATACTTATTTTTACACCCAATTATATACACCCTATTACATATATGTATCAAAACATAAGACTTATATATATCGCTTACTTCTTCTATAAGACATGGTATAACACATGGGTGGGATGTATGTATACGAAACGTCTCAAAGCCCTAACTAGGACAACAACAGCAATCATAATTGTAGTCATAGTAGTAATAGGTATTCTAGCAGCATATTTCGCATTCCAAGGCGGAGGACAACAAACCACAACCACAACTACTCCCCCATTAACTACTACAACTACTACTCCGCCTACCACAACTACTACCACAACCACTTCATCGACCACAACTACAACTACTACTCCAACAGGTCCCAAGGCACTTGTCATAGAGACTAGTCAAGCATATGTAGTTGTTGGTCCAAAGGGAAGCGTTGTTCCCCAACTTCCCAGCGATAAGAAGATTATTGTTGTTTCATATGAGGTTGATGAAGCAAAGACTAAGCCTATAGAGAATAGTACAGGGTTTGTCGACATTGATCCAGCATTTTATAGAAACTATACAGTTGATGCTCTAATTATAGCTGCTAGGAAAGCAACTGATCCATTTATAAGGTATCAAATATATGAAGCTGTCCATAAGCTAAGCAATGAAGAAGTACCAATATTGTGGCTTGGACAATATGTGTTGGTAAGAAACTATTGGGACTGGCTACATGGAAGATACTATCACCCCACTCTTGCTGAGAGATATGATTTATTATGGGAAGACCCAGACGCACCATCTGTTCAGATAGGTATCGGCAACTATGTCAATGATCAACACACATACTCCATAATCACATTCGGATGGCCTGACACATTTGATCCTGCAGCTGATTATGAGACTTTTGGATGGGAAATATGGCATAACATAGGTGATACACTGGTAACTTATTGGAAGACCGATACAGAGCATATTGTACCAGATCTAGCTGTAGCATGGGCTCACAATAAGAACGGTACTGAATGGTACTTCGTTATTAGAGGTGGCGTAAAAGCTTTTGATCCATGGCATAATGTAACCTATGATATATCAGCTGTCGACGTATTATTCTCTATATGGAGGATTGCCAGATTACAGCTTGATCCAAGCTGGATGATAACGGAGTTCTTCGATGTAAACTCTAGTAGTGTATTAACAGAGGATGAATTCAACCAGCTACTACAGAACGGTGGATTAGTTGCTGAATACAAGGGACAAACAGTCGAGCCAAAATCTCTGAACGAGTTATTACAATTATTCGGATATTCTGGAGACACGGCGGGAGTAGTTAAGCTAAAACTATACTATCCCTATGGCGCAGTACTCAGCATATTAGCTGATCCCTTTGCATCAGTTATTCCTATGAAATACTTCTTTGACAATGTCGATGAGCTGAAAGGAAAGTATGATCAAGCACTTTCTGATAGTAATAATGGTAAGAACCCATCTGCATGGGCAAACTATATTGGTGTAGGCGAACAAGAACCTACACATTTATATATTCATCAATACCCTGTAGGAACAGGTCCATACTATATTAAGGAATACGAGGAGAACAGCTACATAGTCCTAGAATATAATCCATACTACTGGAACAAAACACTATGGAACACTAGTCCATACGGTGAGAATGGTAAGCCAATACATGAGAGAACAATATATTTGATAAACGATGACGCAGTCTCCAGAATAGAAATATTAAAGGCTGGACAAGCAGATGTAGGCGCAATACCTGTAGATAGACTCAAAGACATTGAAGGATACCAGTTCCCCAATTCCAACCATAAAATAATTGTTGAAAAAGGCGCATTAGAGCCTACAATAGTTTACATAGTGTTAAATGCTAATAAAGAACCATTCAATAACAAATTAGTAAGACAAGCCTTAATGTATGCTATACCCTTCGATAGGATCAAGGAAGACGTATATGCAGGTTACCTCGAGAGACTGTACGGTGTTATCCCAGCAGGATTCCCAGGACATAATGATGACATAGTGACAAAGTATACCTTCGACCTCGCAAAAGCTCAACAATTAATACAGCAGGCAGGAATTGATCCAACAAAGTACAGCTTTGAAATATGGTATAACTCAGGAAACACCCAGCGTGAGAAAATTGCTACTCTACTTCAAACTTATTGGGGACAACTAGGATTCCAAGTAACAGTTAGAGCATTGCAGTGGGGAACTTTGCTAACTAAGACTGAGAAAGGAGACTTTGACGTATATATTATTGGTTGGGCACCGGACTACCTAGATCCAGACGATTATGCTGGACCATTATTCTATGGTGGAACTCAGTTCAGTATATTAGAGTTTAAAGTAGTAAGTTCTGTTAGTGAAGCTCAACAAGTGTTTAGCGGTTGACAAGATGATGGTAGATAAATTTATTTCAAAATATTTTTTTAAACACAAATAATCATTCTTTCTTTCCTAGAAGAGTATTGGTGGTATTGAAATGGCGGAGCTAAAACGTTTCCTTGTTCGCCGCTTACTAACGTTTATACCTACATTGATAGGTGTTACTTTCATTGTTTTCGTAATAGCGGCTGTGATACCAACAGATCCTGCTAGAATGTGGGCTGGAGGTGAAAAAGCTAATCCTAAGGTGGTGGAGCAGTTAAAGAAGGAGTATCATTTGGAGGGGAATATACTTGAAAGATATTATTTCGTAATGTATAAGTTATTTACTAATCAAATGGTTAGCCCTGTAACTCATCATTATATATGGGATGATCTCGCTAAAAAGTTTCCAGTAACGTTCCAGTTAACAATTATTGCGTTTATATACATTATAATAATTGGTATACCTCTAGGCATACTTGCTGCTTTAAAGAGGGATTCATGGGTTGATACAACTGTTCGTATTCTAGCATTAATAGGGGTATCTACTCCAGTATTCTGGCTAGCTTATCTACTAATATTCTTGTTCTTCACCCAGCTAGGATGGATAACTTTGGCAGGAACACCCAAGCCTTCATACTCATATACAGGTGTTCCATTAATTGATGCATTAATACGTTTAGATTTTCCAATGCTAGCCGAGATATTTAAGAGGTATTCATTGCCAGGCTTCATATTGGGCTTCATGGGTATAGGTGTTACAGCTAGGATTGTGAGGAATAGTTTCCTAGACGCTATGAACGCTGATTACACAGAATACGCTATAGCTAGGGGATTAAGAAAACTAAGAATTTACCGCCACATCTTTAGAAATGCTCTTGTACCCGTAGTGACTGTTCTGGGATTAATGTTTGGAGGATTACTTGGAGGTGCACCCATTACAGAGAGGGTTTTTGGACTACCAGGTCTTGGAAACTATATGTTGAACGCTATTAATCAATACGACTACCTTGCATTAATGGGTGCTGTATTCTTTGTTGCACTAATATATCTTACAGCTAACCTGATAGTTGATATACTCTATGCATTCATTGATCCAAGAGTTAGATATTAGGATCTAGGTGGTAAACTATGAGTGAGGAAGTATATGAGAAGAAAATACTTGATAAAATAATGGATAAGATAATAGATGGATATGCTAAGCTAATGGACAAGATAAGACCTGGATGGTATAGGAGAAACAAGGCTAGAATAGATGAATGGAAACTAATGGCTTACGCATTTAACAGATCGCCTCCGGGACTAATAGGTTTCTTCCTAGTCATAATATTCCTAGTCATTGCAATAATTGGTCCCTTCATTGCTCCATTCAGTTATGACTTGCCTCTTTCATCATTTGATAAGAAAGCATACCTTGCTCCCCCAGGCACAGTGATAACAATACCAAATAATAGTTTATCACAGTTTTTCGGAGTTAAGCCTGGAAACTATACATTGCTTCTTGGAGGAGACGATTATGGTAGAGACTTGTTAAGTAGAATACTGTATGGTGCTAGAACAAGCTTAGTAGTAGCTATACTCGTGATGCTTGTAGGTCCATGGATCGGGATAGCAATTGGCCTTATAGCAGGTTATTATGGTGGTAAAATAGATGAAGCATTAATGAGGCTTACAGATATATTCCTAGCATTCCCAGGCTTAATACTTGCAATAGCGTTCTCAGCTGTACTTCCACCGAGGATTCAGGATTTCCTAAACGCTAACCCTACAATACGTGATTTCTTCCTATCACTATTTGCTCTAAAACCACAGCATGCAGGCGCAATGGCTTACTTGGTAAGCGTAATAATTGCTTTATGGATAGTTTGGTGGCCAGGATATGCAAGGCTTGTCCGCGGATTAGTATTGTCTGCGAGGGAGAATGTATATGTTGAAGCTGCGAGAGCTCTTGGAGTACCTACTAGATGGATATTGTTGAGACATATCTTCCCCAATATACTTGGACCTGTACTGGTTTATCTTACACTAGACTTTGGAGGAGTAATATTGACAGAGGCAGGACTTAGCTTTTTGGGTGTTGGAGCTGTTCCACCAATAGCTGATTGGGGACGCATAATAAATGATGGATCCCAGTATTTCCCAAACTCTTGGTGGCTAGTGTTTTATCCGGGACTAATGATTTTGTTGACTGTCCTGGGATTCAACCTTATAGGTGATACTTTAAGAGACGTCTTAGATCCCAAGACTCGTAGAAGCGTAGAATTTAAACTTAAAAAGAAGAAGGGTGGGAAGAAATGAGTATAAAATGTGACCCAATTATTGAGGTTAGAGACCTATACGTTAACTTCTACACATATGCTGGAATAGTTAAGGCAATTGATAGTGTAAGCTTTAAGATATGCCGTGGAGAAACATACTGCCTAGTAGGAGAAACTGGATGTGGTAAATCAGTAACAGCTAAATCACTCACAGGACTCATACGCTCCCCTGGCAAAATAGAAAAAGGAGAAGTCCTATACTATCCAGAACCAGGAGCAAAACCTATAAACTTGTTACAGCTCAGCGAAAACGATCTAAGAAAGATTCGTGGCTCGGAAATATCATATATTTTCCAAGATCCTTCAGCAAGTCTTGACCCGCTATATACTATTGGCTACCAAGTATCAGAAACAATGTATGAACATGATAGGATAAGATCGATAAAGGAGGGAATACGTAAAGCTGTAGAGATACTGAGGAAAGTATTAATGCCTGATGCAGAAACTAGAGTAAAGAATTATCCACACGAATTAAGCGGTGGTATGAAGCAGAGAGCTGTTATAGGAATATCTCTCAGCAACAACCCTAAACTAGTAATAGCAGATGAGCCTACAACAGCGCTAGATGCAACGGTTCAAGACCAAATAATGGATCTCTTAAAGAAATTAAAGGAGAGAGAAAACCTAACTGTTCTACTTATCACTCATAATATGGGGCTTGTAGCGGATATGTGTGATCGTGTTGCTGTAATGTATGCTGGTAGAATAGTTGAGGAAGCAGATATTTATGAATTATTTAAGAACCCGTATCACCCATATACAAAGGCACTACTTAGAGCAGTACCAAACCCATTAACTAAGATGGAAAAGCTAGAATCAATACCTGGAACAGTTCCAAACCTAATAAATCCGCCTCCTGGTTGTCGTTTTCATCCAAGATGCCCATTCAAAATGGACATATGTGAGAGGGAGAGGCCTCCAGATATATGGGTAGGGCCTGGTCATAGAATAGCTTGTTGGTTATATGGTGAGAAAAAGAGTTCCGAAGGTGCTTGAAAATGGGTGATCCATTACTAAAAGTTGTTGATTTAAAAAAGTATTTCCCAGTGAAAGGTATATTTTTCACGAAAGGCTACGTGAAAGCAGTTGATGGAGTCTCTTTCGAGATTGAACGTGGGAAAACAATGGGACTTGTGGGAGAGAGTGGTTGTGGGAAAACAACTGTTGGTAGACTAGTTCTTAGATTATTGAAGCCTACTAGTGGTAAAGTATTCTTTGAAGGAAAAGACATCTTTAAACTCAAAGGTAAAGAACTAAGAGAGTTCCGTAAGAAAGCTCAAATGGTTTTCCAAGACCCATATAGTAGTTTGAACCCTAGAATGACAGTATTCGATATAATTTATGAACCAGTTAAAGTCTATAAGCTAAAAGTTTCTGATCCAGAGAAATTTGTTGTAAACCTATTATACCAGGTAGGCTTAAACGAGTCACACCTATACCGCTACCCCCACGAGTTCAGTGGAGGGCAGAGGCAGAGAATAGCGATTGCTAGAATATTAGCATTAAACCCTGAATTCATAGTATTAGATGAACCAACATCAGCTCTAGACGTATCTGTTCAAGCACAGATTCTAAACTTGTTAAAAGAGCTTCAGAGAAAATATAATCTCACCTACTTATTTATAAGCCATGATCTAGGAGTTGTTAGATATATGAGTGACTGGATAGCAGTAATGTATCTAGGACAAATAGTCGAGTATGGACCAGCCGAAGAAGTATTCGAGAAACCACTTCACCCATATACGAAGGCATTATTCTCTGCAATACCAATACCTGATCCAGAAATTACTAGGAAGAGAGAAAAATTAAAAGTTCCAGGAGAACCACCCAGCCCAATAAATCCGCCTCCTGGTTGTCGTTTTCATCCAAGATGCCCATTCAAAATGGACATATGTGAAAAAACAGAGCCAGAGCTTATAGAATATGAGAAAGATCACTTTGTCAAGTGTTATTTATACAGTAGGAAATAGTTTTACTTAGGCAATATAGTTAATAGAATATCGCCTGCTTCAACATCATCTCCCTCCTTAACCATTATTTTCTCGACAACACCACTGATAGGTGCTAATATATCTGTTGACATCTTCATAGACTCCAATATGACTACTTTACTACCCTTAGCAACTTTATCTCCGGGCTTGACAAGTATCTTCAATATTTTCCCAGCCATTGGAGCCTTTACTGGTTCGCCTCTATAACTGGTTTCGCTACTAGTTATGGATGTGGATGTTATAGTTGATGATGCTTGGGCTCCAGCTAGGGGGACAGGAGCTATAGTGGGGATAGGTGCTATGGATTTAATAACATCTATGTTTACACCCTCAACTCCGACAATATATTCTTGTCCATCAATGTATAACTTAATAACTTTCCTAGGCTTCTCCTCTTTAACAACTGGTTTTTCGATCTCTCCTTTCCTCCTTGCCTCGAAGAATTCTAGAGCTGTTTCAGGGAACAAGCAGTAGGTAAGTATATCTTCTTCTTTCTCCAAATACCCTTTCTCAACTAATACGCTTCTACACTTATCAAGCATTGGCTCCAATAGATCTGCTGGTCTAACAGTTACTGGTTTCTCGTCTCCGAGAATAAGCTTTTTAATTTCCTCCTTAATAGGTGCAGGGGGTCTGCCATATAAGCCTTTAACATAGTTCTTAGTCTCCTTAGGTATGATCTTGTATCTTCCAAATAATACGTTTAGGACTGCTTGTGTACCAACTATTTGTGATAATGGAGTAACTAGTGGGGGCCATCCAAGTTCTTCTCTTACACGGGGAACTTCTTCTAGGACAGCGTCTAGTTTGTCTAGAGCATTTTGCTCTCTTAGCTGAGCTATTAAGTTAGAGAACATTCCGCCAGGTATTTGATGTATAATCACGTTGGGGTTTGGTAATAGTATTCTCCAATTTAGTAGGTGTTGGTATTTTTCCTCGATAAACTTTGTGAGTTTTTTCGATATCTTATCTATAATATCTAATCGAATACTCGGTCTTTTATCTGATGGCAATGCATAGTATACTGTTTGAATTCCTGGCTGAGCAGTTCCAAATGCTAGGGGGGATATAGCTGTATCTATATAGTCTGCACCCGCCTTCACGCTTTCTAGGTAAGTTGCAACAGCTAATCCTGCTGTGGCATGTGTGTGGACATTTACTGGGACTTTGAATTCTTTCTTTAAAGCTGATACTAGCTCGTATGCTTTGTGAGGTTCTAGTATGCCAGCCATGTCTTTAATCGTGATCATATCTACATCCATGGCGAGTAGTTCTTCTGCGAATTTGAGATAGTAATCAATGGTGTGAACAGGGCTTATAGTATAGCACATAGCTCCTTGAACAATTGCTCCAACCTCTTTAGCTTTCCTAATACTAGTCTTCATATTTCTCGGATCATTTAATGCATCAAACACTCTGAAAATATCTATTCCATTCTTATATGCTAACTCAACAAATTTCTCCACAACATCGTCGGGGTAATGTCTGTAGCCTACAAGATTTTGTCCTCGGAGAAGCATTTGAAGCTTTGTATTCCTTACATTTTCACGTATAAGTCTAAGCCTCTCCCATGGATCTTCTCGTAGAAACCTAATAGCAGCATCAAATGTTGCTCCTCCCCACACTTCTAAACTATAGAATCCAGCCTTATCTATTAGATCAGCTATTTCCAGCATATCTCTTGTGCGGAAACGAGTTGCTAATAGTGATTGGTGAGCGTCTCGAAGCGTTGTATCTATTATTTTCACCATAAATGCCTCACCTAGAAATACTTATCACACTATTTTTTTATCCTCCATAATATATTGTATCATTTTATCCTTAATTCTATGAATATCTATAATGCCTTTATCTCCAGATTCAATAGTTTCCTCAGGATCATATATTGTGAACACACCATACCAGTCGTGAACAGCATCATCAGGCCCCTTATCGTTTTCCTCTAAATACAAAGTGTTCCAACCAATTGTTCCCGCAGCTCTCCAGCTTAGATCATCGAAGTAAACCATCATATCAGGAGGATCTCCCTTAACTACTGGATATAGTTCTCGAGGAGCATATGCTTTAGTATTCCATACCTCTCCATTTGGACCCTTGATTTTTCTCAGCTCATCTTTTAGCTCCTCTATTAATTCAGGAACATCGCTTGGCTCAACTATTCCATTAGGTTCTCTACCCTTAACGTTTATGAAGAACCTAGAATAATATCCGCCCCAACCCCATACCTTAGTGTGATCCCAGTCTATCATGTTAGGTTTCAAGTCTTCACCGGGTTTTTCAGGCTTCTTCTTAAGCTTTAAATATCCTTTTTCTTCAAGCCACTGGTTAACAACGAATGCTCCCTTCATAGCTTTAGCTCCGTGATCAGAGACTATGAATACGAGTGTGTCTTTAGGTATTTTTTCTAGGAGCGAACCTATTTTCTCGTCGAGAAACTTATAATAGCTAGGGATAATTTGCTCATATTTATTGCCTGAAACGTGTTTTGGATGATTACGGTCCCAGTATTTCCAGAAAGCATGATGTAATCTATCAACACCTATCTCAACAAACCATGCAAACCCCCATTTCTTATTTGTTAATAAATATTCTAGTACTTTGAAGTGTTGCTCTGTCATCTCCCATAATCCTTTAGCTACTTTATCTCGATCCTCTATTCTGAATACTACATCGAATATGTATGGTCCGAATCTATTCTCTATTTCTTTTTTGAGCCATGGTGGCCAAGTATATCTTTTCGTATGATCAGGTGTTATGAAGTCACTGATCAAATACCCCTTTATTGGTCTCGGCGGATATGATGGTGGAACACCTACAACAATACTGTTTACACCGTGTTTTCCCAGAGTATTCCATATAGGTTCTTCTCTTATCCTAGTTGAGTCCGCTATATACATTTTATCATAACTACCAAGAACTCTATGTCTAAAACCATATAATCCAAGCTCTCCTGGGGTCTTACCTGTTGCCATAACCATCCATGCAGGAATAGTTATCGGTGGATGACTGGATCGCATAATATATCTTTGGCCCTCACCAACTAGTTTGCCGAGAACGTTTAGCTCGTTTCTCAGTTCATCATATAGTATTCTTGGAGGAGCACAATCTAATCCAATAACAATAGCTCTCCTCAACTCATAACACACCATATAAGCATGATATGTTTAATTCATACTATTAGTTTATCAACTTATAAAGACACTTTAATCTAGGTTTAATTAGTTCCTCCATGTAAAAACTATGTGGAAGAATAGAAATTTAATTAATGCCAAATCTTTTAGCCAAGTAATTAATTATTTTTTCAACATTTTCTTCTATTGAATACTTAACAGTATCAACAACTATATCCGGGTTTTCTGGGGGCTCGTATGGATCGCTTATACCTGTGAAATGTTTTATCTCTCCACGCAAAGCCTTCTTATATAATCCCTTGGGATCCCTCCTTATACACTCCTCTAATGGACAATAAACATATACTTCAATAAATGGTGCTTCTTCCTCAATTATTTCACGGATCATCTTGCGTACATCACGGTACGGCGACACGAAGCTACAGAGAACAATTACTCCATTCCTAGCAAGCAGTCTCGCAACCCATGCTACACGGTGTAAATGTATTCTACGCTCCTCCCTAGTATAGCCAGCACCTAAACTAATTGTTTTACGAGCCCAATCACCATCAATAACTTCTACACGATAACCTTTATCTCTAAGAATCTTAGCAACATTTTTAGCCAACGTGGTCTTACCGCTCCCAGGTAAACCCGTGAACCAGACAACAAATCCTTTATTTAGATGCTTCAAAACACAACCCCTTCCACTAGATACTAGTAATTATTATTTGAACAATTCATTATTATCCGTAATCGAGGAATTATATTGTTTTCTACTTGAATCGATCAGGTGTTTTTATATATTAAATTAGTATGTATAATATGTTTGTAAAGATCATTTTTCCACAACTACATAATATTTTTATTTCCTATTTAATTATATTTAATTAATCATAGAGTATAGTATTCGGTGATAATATGGAGGACGAAAAAAGAATAAAATACACAACTGTCTCAATACCTATAACATTATATAATAGAATTAAAAAACTTATTGAAAACACTGGTTTCACTAGCGTATCCCAGTATGTAACATATGTTTTAAGAGAAGTTGTTGCTGCACATGAAGAGGAAAAGTATGAGGAACCATTTACTGAGGAGGATAAGCAGAAGATTATTGAGAAGCTTCGCCGGCTAGGATATATTTAAGATGAGATGAAAGGTGATATATAGTGATACCTCGTCCTCACGGTGGAAAGCTAGTTAATAGAATTGTTTCTTCCAAGAGGAGAACAGCGCTATTAAAGGAGACACATGAGCTTCCAAGCATAGAGATTAGCTATGAGAGATTAATTGATTTGCTCGATATCGCTAATGGAGCCTTTAGCCCATTGGAGGGATTCATGGTTCAAGAGGATTATTTACATGTATTATATGATATGAGGCTATCAAATGATCTTCCATGGACTATACCGGTAATCCTAGATGTTGATCCAGAAGAGATTAGCAATGTTAAGGAGGGGGATGATATTGCTCTCAAATATAAAGATGAAATCTACGCTATTATGAGAGTTGAGGAAATATATGGATGGGATAAAAAAGAATATGCTAGACAAGTATATAAAACAACTGATCCCAACCATCCAGGCGTAGCTAAAACTTATCAACGCAAAGAACTATTACTTGGAGGAACAATTGATTTACTGAACCAACCTCATCACCCACTTGAACACAGAATATTATGGCCTATAGAAACACGTGTTCTTTTCAGAGAGAAAAAGTGGAGAACAATAGTGGCTTTCCAAACACGTAATGTTCCTCATCGTGGACATGAATATGTTCAAAAAGCAGCCTTGACATTCACGGATGGCTTATTCATTCACCCACTAATAGGTTGGAAAAAGCCTGGTGATTACCGTGACGAAGTTATTTTTGCAGCATATGAAGCATTGATCAAACATTATTATCCAGATAATGTGGTTGTACTAGCTGGTTTAATGATGAATATGAACTATGCTGGTCCTCGAGAAGCTGTTCACCACGCTATTGTCAGGAAGAATTTCGGGGCAACACACTTTATTGTTGGAAGAGACCATGCAGGTGTGGGAGATTATTATAAACCATATGAAGCATGGGAGATATTCGATGAATTCCCAGACCTGGGCATAACACCATTATTTATACGAGAAGCATTCTATTGTAAGAAATGCGGTGGAATGGTTAATGAGAAAATATGTCCCCACGGCGAAGAATACAGGATCAGGATAAGCGGTACTAAGCTTAGAGAAATAATTAAGAAAGGTATTACACCGCCAGAATACATGATGAGGCCGGAGGTTGCCAAAGTAATACTTAGTTTTAAAGACCCCTTCGTACACTAAGAAATAAAAATAAGCTAATACATTACTAATCAATATAATTTAGATGGTGTAAATGTCTTGGCGGAGGAAGAAGTTACTGTCAAAATAAGTATTCCTAAAACATTGTATGAGAAAATAACTCGGGAAGCAGAAGATGCTGGATTCAATAATATTGAGGAATTCATAATATATGTGCTGGAACAACTTGTTGAGACGAGTAGTGTTGAAGGAGAAACTATGAGTAAGGAGGACGAGGAAAAGGTTAAGGAGAGGCTTAGAGCTCTCGGATACATTGATTAATCCATACATGTTTTAGAAAAATAATTATTTTTATTTATGCTTACAAAATAGTTGTCCAATAATGTAGCAAAGGCAGTTATTATTATTGCGTTGGCAACTATTCCGAACAGGAAACCATAGATCATTAGATCCTTTATATCTGCCTTACCACTAGCATATACTATTGCTGATGGAGGAGTAGATATTGGTAATGCTATAGCGTTATTTAGCGATACAACAGCTACAATAGTTGCTAGTGCCGCACCTGTTGCAGGGCTTAATCCAAGTGATGCTGCCATAGTCATTCCCAAAGGAATCGTTAATGGTGCTATGAATGCTGATGTCGAAGTATGGCTTGATATAAATGTTCCTATGAAGTATGCTGTAAAACCTATGATGTAGAATCCTACCCATCCAAGCGATCCTATGCCGTGTAGCTGTGATAATAAATAATTAGCCCATCCACTCTTCATCAACCCTGATCCAAGAGTTAATCCGGCACCGAACAATACCATGAGATCCCATGCAAGTTTTTTCCAATGCTCCTTCGGATTCAATATGCCTGTTGCGAAGAACAACAGTATACCTATGCCTGCAGCAATACCTGTTTTAATACGGTGTAAAGGCTCTGTAATCCATAAACCTACAAGTATCAACAGCTCTATCAACGCTATAATCTCTACCTTGCTCCAAGGCTTAGCTTCTCCTCTCTCCCTTATCCCTCTAAGATAATCCTCAACAATTCCTAGTTCTCCACCAGCAGTTATTCTAGCATATAGAAACGCTAATAACACACCTATACTAAACCCTATTATCCAAGCAGGCAATCCTATTAGTAACCATTCATAGAATCCTATAGCATATTGTCCATAAGCAAACTTATTGAGAAACTCAGCAGCTATAAGGTTTGGAGGAGTCCCGATCAATGTTGCTGTCCCACCTATACTAGCCCCCATAGCTAGTGAAACCATTGCTATAGATGATATCCTGGGAGCCTTATCTCTAACACCAGCTAATAATGCAGCTGCTAATGGGAGCATAACATATGTTGCAACAGTATTACTCATCCACATGCTTAAGAAGCTTCTCAGAAAACTTATTCCCAGAATCAATGTATAGGGTCATCGAGCTATTCCAGATAAAAGCCTAGCTACACGGACATCTAGTCCTTTCTCTCCAATAACAAGCTCCATAGCACTACCAGAAATATATAAAGTAATATCATATATGAAAATTTTACCTATAAAGCATAATATTTTCTAAGCAATTTAATTATTGACATAAAATACTTATACTAGAAGGTGAGCATTGAATGAAGAAATTACTAATAAGCGATATACACGGAAACCTACCAGCTCTCCAAACAATATTAGATAATGAAGTATATGATGAAGTGATTGTTCTCGGAGACCTAGTAGATTATGGTCCTTACCCGGGAGAAGTAATAGATGTTTTGAGAACTATTGGAGCCAGAATTATTCGTGGAAACCATGACCACGCTGTTGGATACGGAGTTGATTGTAGATGCGGCGAAGCTACACACTGGGTTAGTGTATGGTTTAGAGAAAATATAACCAATAAATTGTTGAGTAGTAATGATAAAGAATACTTGGCGAAACTACCGTTATTTATTGAAAAAGACAATGCATTATATGTGCATGGATCACCATCTAATCCCTTATATGACTATTTATATCCATGGATTGGATACGAGGAAATAATAGAGAAAATCTTACGAGCAGTAATTGGCCGAAAATATGTTTTTGGAAAAACCAGTGGCAAACACCGGTATGAGAGGATCTATGTTGGACACACACATGTACAGTTCATGTTAACAATAGATTCCATACAAGTAATTAATCCGGGAAGCATTGGTCAGCCAAGAGATGGTGATCCAAGGGCTGGATATGCTGTAGTCGAGAACGACACAGTTATTTTAAAGAGAAAAAAGTATCCTGTTGAAAAAATTATTAGGAGATATGAGGAGCTAAAAATACCTGATCCATACTATTCCTTTCTGAAACAGCTACTTCTAACCGGCAAATTACCGCATCGCTGAATAACTTTTTACGGGGTCCCAGTTATTCCAGGTAGTTTGGGGAATATAGTTGCATATCCTACATGCTTATGTCCTGCCAAGTACCTTGTTAGTCTCTCTAATCCTAATCCCCAACCACTGCTAGGAGGTATCCCGCCCTCCTTAACTAGTTCTATGAACCACTCATATTTATCGAGGGGTTCGCCCAGCTTCTTTATTCTCTCAATGATTTGCGGATATCTATATTCTCTGGTTCCACCATCTATTACTTCACCGTACCCCTCTGGTAATAATAGGTTGAAGTCTAAGTTATATCTTGGATCATCGGGGTCTGGTAAATAGTAGAATCCACGGCTTATAACAGGATATCCTATAATCCATACTGGTGAATCATAGTATTCTGCAATTTTTGTTTCTGCTTTATGTGTTAATTCTTTACCCCACTCAACGGGTTCTCCAAGTTTCCTGGCTAATTCTAATGCTTCATCATATCTTATCCTGGGAAATGGTGGTTTAAGTATTATTGGTTCTTTTCTCTCACCAATATCGTATATTAGATCAATGTGTTTATCAGCAATAATCTTAGATACAGTATATAGTAGTTCCTCAGCCAACCTTATTACATCTTCTAAATCGCTCATAGCCCATTCAATATCTAATTGAGTAAATTCGGATAAGTGCCTACCTGTCCATATGTTTTCCGGTGGTTCTTCACGAATGTTTCTTGCTGTAAAGAATACTTTTTCATAGACAGCTACAGATGCTTGTTTAAACATTATAACACTGCTTGTCAACTCATATGTTTCTCCATAATATTTTGTTTTTAGTTTCTTTGCACCTCTAAGCCCTGGATCACTGGCTAAGCTGATCATCGGCGGTAATAGCTCTATGAAGCCTTTACTATATAGGTTCTCCCTACTATACCTTGTAACATATGATAGTAATTTTATAGTGGAAGATATTATTGAGTTTCTAAAATACCATGCGTAATGCCTAGCGTAATCTGATAATTCAACATTATCTATTCTTGTATAATCGACTATTCTCTCCTTGACGGGTTTATGGATAACCTTGTAATCACTAACGATAATAGTATCATCTACAACTATACCTTTAATCCATAGTAGTGTCTCTAGGGGAAGACTCTTAATCTCTTCAGAACCTATACCTTTTATACTGAACGATTCTATCCCGCTAGGATCTCTGAGCATTAATTTATCTCCCATCTTATCAGCGATCCAAGCAATGATCTCTACTACACTACTATCTCTGTATTGTTTCAAATGTTTTAATAGAATGGTTCTCCTATATTTCGAGAATAGAGTCTTAGAATAGGTTTGGGAGAATTGGAGTCTTGTTTTACTCGTTAAAACACATCCCTTATCACCTTAATTATACCAAGATTTTTTCGAACACTTATTTAGGCTTAACTCTTGTTTATCCAAATATTTTTTGTTAAATCCTGAGTCTTTTACTAATCAAAGATAATCCATCCGGAAAATTGTTCGGTTAACCAAGCTATTTATATATTGTTTTCCAGAATATCTATTAGTCTATTAGATTCTTTATCATAGGTTAATCGCCACTAATAATTTTTAAAATATGTTGTTTACGTGTTAATACATAATAATGAGGTGATTTATTGGGATGTCGGTTAAGAAATTATTATATCTTGTCCTAGATGGTATGGCTGATAGACTAGATGACCCAGCTACTACGTTGGAACTTGCTGTGAAGCCTGGATTAGACTATATTGCTCGTAATGGTGTTTGCGGTTTAATGTATACTGTTGGGAAGGGTGTGGCTCCTGAAAGCGATGAAGCAGTTATATCTATTCTTGGATATAATCCTCACGAAGTATATCCTGGTAGGGGGGTTATTGAAGCAGTTGGTGCTGGGCTAAGTATTAGGGAGGGCTATGAGGTAGCTTTTAGAGCTAATTTCGCAACAGTTGATCCCAAGACTAAGAAATTAATTGATAGAAGGGTTGGCAGAAGCTTATCCACTGAAGAAGCCAACGAGCTTGCTAAAGCTGTTGACGGTCTTGATCTTGGAAAATATGATGGATATGCAAGAGTTAAAGCCACTATTGGTCATAGAGCAGTTGTTGTTATTAGCAGTGATAAATATAGGTTAAGCCCATATGTTAGCAACAGTGATCCAGCATATATTCGTAAAGGATTATTGAATATTGCAGTTAAAGAGTTCGAACCATATATTAAACCTGTCGAAGCTCTCGAAAACACAGAAGAAGCTAAGAGAACAGCTGAGCTAGCAAATATTTTCACGGAGAAAACAATTGAAATACTAGATAAGCACCCAGTAAACATTAAGAGGAAAGAAAAGGGTTTATTGCCTGGAAACGCTATCCTGCTCCGAGACGCTGGGGGAACACTACCCAAAACAACTCCATTACCCATAAAATATGGTTTAAAATTTGCGGTCTTAGCTGAAATGCCTGTAGAAATAGGGATTGGTAGAATATTTGGAGCAGACACAATAGCGTTAGAACCACCAATAGGAGATCCCAGTGAGGTATATAGTGTTAGACTCGAGAAATCATTGGAAGCACTTAAAAAATATGATATAGTCTATGTACACCTAAAAGGACCAGATGAACCAGGACACGATGGAAACATAGAGTTGAAAAAGAAGAGAATAGAAGATATAGATAAATACTTTGTCCAACCATTCCTAGAAAAAATGAGTAGTAACACAGCAATACTAGTAACAGCAGACCACGCAACACCCCCATCTATAGGAGCACACACAGATGATCCAGTCCCCGTAGCAGTAATGGCAGAAACAATACAGCCAGACCAAACAACAAAACTAACAGAAAAAGAATGCAGAAAAGGAAAACTAGGAATAATACCTCATGGATGGGAAATGCTGCCAAAAATCATAAAACTACTAAACCAACACACATAAACTAATATTCTAACAAACAAACTCAAAACCCTAAACAATAAAACAATAAACCCCACACAATACAAAAAACACTACACATCTTTCCCCAAGCACCCGATCAAAACACTTCATTACTTCATCTTTCTCCCCAATAATGATCATACCTCTAGTCAATATTTCTTTCAATTCTTTTAATGTTGTTACCAGTAAGTGCTCAATGCGATAACTGCAATGCTTTCAATTCTTTCTGTGTTGTTACTTTACAGTTAGTGCGAATGGGAGAATGTCTATATGGTTCGACTTTCAATTCTTTCTATGTTGTTACATTAAAAATAGTAAATGTATACCAAACAATATATATAATCTTTCAATTCTTTCTATGTTGTTACTGAGGATATAGGAGTATCTGGTGCTATATCCCCCCTAGCTCTTTCAATTCTTTCTATGTTGTTACGGGAGATCTCCACAGTATCACATAGACCCAGTCTCCAGCGCTTTCAATTCTTTCTATGTTGTTACATTGGTTCGAATACTTTGCTACATTTATCTTTTTTGTTCGAAATGTTATATATGTTTTTCCATATTTGATCCTTGATTGATCATGTTCGAGTGATTTTCTATTGGTTTAATAGTATCTCTGACCCCTTGACGAGTTTGTATAATGAAAAATATTCGACCAGTTTCCATTGGTTTTGTATGTGTTTTTTTCTTGGTTTTGTGTTTGGTGTGGTTTTATATGTTTTGATGCTATATTTTATAGTTATGGGGTGGTGTGTTATGGGTGTTGGTTCGCTTGTTGAGAAGCTTAGTGTTAAGGAGTTTGCTTCTATGATTGATCATACTTTGTTGAAGCCTTATGCTGATTATAAGTTGTTGGAGAAATATGTTGAGGATACTAGGAGGTATGGTTTTGCAGTGTTAATGCTTCCGCCTAGTTTATTGTTGAAGGCTCGTGAGATTGCTGGTAATACGATTAGGTTGGCTACTGTTATTGGTTTCCCGTTGGGGAATACTTTTGCTGGAGCTAAGGTTTTAGAGACTCGTTTAGCTGCTCAAGCTGGTGCTTCCGAAGTTGATATGGTTATGAATATTAATTATTTTAAGAGCGGAGACTATGATCGTGTATTGGATGATATGAAGCATGTTGTATTGGAGGCTAGGAAAAATAATATTGGTGTAGTTAAAGTCATTATTGAAACTGGTTTGTTGAGTGATGAAGAAAAAGTTAAGGCTACAGAGCTTGTAGTTGAGAGTGGAGCGGACTATGTTAAGACTTCCACAGGGTTCTTAGCAGGTGGTGCTACAATACATGATGTAGCATTACTATATAGAGTTGCTAAGGGGAGAATAAAAGTTAAAGCTGCAGGAGGTATAAGACACGCTCTAGACGCATTAGCAATGATTGATGCAGGAGCATCACGCATAGGGACAAGCACTGGAGACAAAATTATTGAGGAATTCATCAAGTTAAAGGAGGGAAAATAGTTCTTAATATTTTTTGACGATTTTTTCTTATTTATGCTAGAATTATTTTAGAAACTTTGAATAGAACGTATACTATATTTCCTTTAAAGCTTCATAAAGCTGATATGGAGTCTAATAGCATCTTTAATGGATGATGAAAACCTAATACTAGAGGAGAGCCTATATAAAACAATGTACGGATGACCAGTAGGATTATATAGGATTAAGAATAGTTTTTGTTTTTGTGGTGGAAAATAATATGTTGTCGAATAAGATACTTATATTATTATTTATGGGAATAATATTATCACTAATACCTACTGGTGTGGTAACACCTGTTATTAGTGATGAGGATTCAAGTTATTATGTTAAATACTTGTTCACCCTAGACATATCTACTAATGTTAATCTTTCTATGCACAGCGAAGTGGTTATACTCTATAATGCAACAATGACTTCACAAGACACCGTACATGTAACGATTAGTATTGAGAAGATTACTGCCTCCCTAGCATCGGGCACATCGACAACGACAACAACGTTCTCACCTAGTGGATCAAGTGAAAACACTGAGAAGCTAGAGTATAGTGTAGATATAGATTTAGACGAATACTATAAGGGTTCGTTTAGTGGTGGAGAAACAATGGGAGCAGTATCTAGAACTTTTAATATACCTTTAAGCGGGTTAACAACGTATTACAATATATCTTATCTAGGCATGGATACATATAATGGATTACCCGTGTACAAGTATAAAGTTTCAATGAACATAAGTGATCAAGGTAGAATATTTGAAGCAGAAGGAGAAACATATCTACACATGGGGACCCTGCAACCCCTATATATGTATCTAGACATGAACGTGAAAGGTTCTGAGTCTTCGGGTGAATTAATATATAAGCTTGAAACACTCGAAACAAATCTTCCCGCTAAAGCTACTAGTTTAGAAGAGGATCTAGGTAAAGCTAAAATACTTGCTGGAGGACTGCCTGGAGCAAACATAGTTGTTAAGGGCTTTAAAGGTTCTACAGCTATAAATGTTACTAATAATGGTGATAGGCCCGGCTATCTTATCATACTCTATAAGAGTGAAGAATTAAGCTTATCAATAATACCTGCTGAGCAGAAAAGCTCTTATAATATATTAGCTGTTAAGCCAGGGGAACCAAAAACTATTGATTTAGGGTTTATGCTTGATAAAGACATTAATATTGCTACTCAACAAGTTAGTCCAAGTATTGATTGGAGAATAATAATATTGTTGTCTATTACAGCAGTTCTTGTTGGTGGAGTAATCTATGTATTCCATAGATCGGTTAATAAGTTGAAGGAACTTAAAAGCATGAGTAACGAAGAGGTTCCGCCATCCAATATTCCTGCTCAGTAATTGTTAAGTTTGTCTAGATGTGATAATTTTTATCTATTATTCATATATATTATATTGTTTGTAACAAGTACTACCTCATTATTGGTGTTTATATATGCTTATAACAGATATAATTGGTTCAAGACTTCTTTACTCCGCCTCTCCCAGAACATATTATAAAGCACATATTGTATTAGAGGTGAAGGGAGAAGCTGTTCTCCCTCCATATACTGGTAAAGTTGTTAAAACACTTCTAATCAATGCAGAGCCTGGTTTAGAAGATGTTTTCTCATCAAACTATAATCCTAAACCAATAGCTATATCTACACTTGCTAAGCGGGTTAATAATAAATATTTGTATTTATGGAAGAAAAGCGGTAGCGATATTGTTTTAAAAGTTGATCCTGGAGATACTGTTGAGTTCTGGGTTGGTTTCACAGAGGATATTGCATCTAAAATGATCGAAGCCCTAACTAGTCTTGATGGATTAAAACTTTTCAATACCAAGTGGTCACTGCTTGAATATAATATTGAATCATATAAGCTCCCAGCAAAGCCTGAAGAGATCCCGCTGGATTATCGTTTAGATGATGCTATAGCTGTGAAGGTGGAGTTTAGAACTCCCGCACTCCTCCTAGACCCCTATAAGAAGACTAGATATAAGAGGTTTCTTCCTACACCTGGAAATGTTTTCTCATACAACATAGGCGACTTATTAAGGCTTACACGTGATAAGGAATATATTGAGGTTGTTATTCTAGTGAATGCATTACTTAATGAAACATATACTGTGCTAGAAACAGTTAAGCCTGTAAAATATGTTTATGGAAACAAGTCTCTTCCAGGAATAATAGGTTATGCAAAATACATGATAGACTGGGATCTCCTAGCTGAGACTAAAGCTAAACATTTATTAGAAAACATATTATTGCACGCATCAATAATGGGTATAGGAACAAGTAGAGCAAACGGTTTTGGACACGTAACAATAAAGGTGATTCAATCCAATGAGTAAAGACAAGGATATAGAAGAAATATTGGATGAAGCAATAGATCTAGTAGACAAAATAGAATCCTTCCTAACAAGAATAAAACCAAACAAAAAAATCGAGCAAGGACTAGTTTTTCAAATATACCAAAACATAGTCATCCTAAGAGAAAAAATAGTGGAAGCCAGGATGAAAACCACAAGATATAAACATTAAGGAAGGCGAGTTCATTAGGAGACTATATTCAAAACTATAGAATACGTGTTTTCGCCGTAGCCCTTAATAGTCTTGGAAAGATAATAAATTAGCATAGTTTTAGCAGAACAATTGTTCAGAAATATCTTCCTAATAAAAAGAAAATGATTCAATGGAATAAGCTGTGTTTAAAGATAATAAGTTCTTAAGAAATTTTTATGTTTGATCCTTTTCTAGTTCATTTACTAATTTATCCAAAACCTTTAATGCTTTAGGTTTTATTCTAGCCGGGTTAAGCTTTTCATAATATTCTATTGGCATTTGTACATATTATTTTATTTAGTTCAGTCTAGTTGTTCGGGAGTTATAATATTATTTCTTGGTAAGTTGTGTTTTTCTATAAAACCTATAAGCTCTTCATCAACTGTTAGGAGTTTAAGCTTTCTTGATAGAGTTATCGAGTATAGCAGGTTATCTATCATATCTCTGTGGCCCAACCTATACATGTATATGGCGTTACCTATAGATTCATCATCTATGGGTACATGATTCATTGTGGTTGCCCGTGCTTTATCTTTTGGTTGTTTTGGATATTATTTGCACGGGCTTCCCCCTCTTGGGTTGGGGCTTCATCCCTTCACGGAGGGGGTTATCGGGGCTCCACCAAGACCACCATGAGCCCTTCATCTGCATTTCCCAAATCATTAACCATTATATTAGTGAGGATTTATAAAACGAACCCCGCCAATCTATCAAAACAACCATAATATCCAAATAAGCAAATAGTCTCAATAATTGATCTAACCCCTTGCCTAATACGTGAAACTTCTTCATCTCTGCCTCTAATTACCTTTATTATTTTCCATAGGGCTTCAAGTATACTTATCTCATTATAGTAGAGCTTATAAGAACCTAGCTTATAGAATGTATTCATTATCCTCTCAGATGTTTCAAAGCCTAGTATTGGGAGCAGGAACGAGGTATCGAGGAGTATTCTCTTATTGTTTCTCATAGATTTTTTCTTGTTCAAGAATACTCTCCTCCTCTAGTTCCTCAGGCATTATTTTGCCTATCTTTTTACCATGTATTGCAAGCCATACAGCGTCTCTTATCGGTTCAATCACGATCTTGTCTCCAACAGCCATTACTCTAACCCTCTGACCTTCACGTATCTTAACTGCTTCAGCAACAGCCTTAGGTATAACGATAACCCTTTTCCTACCAACCTTGGTCTCTACAACAACACTCATAAGTTCTCACCATTTAACCATATACTAACCTATACTATAAAGCTTAGCCTCCACGATAATATCTGACAACCCAAAGATCTCCATCATAGCATTCTTAATAGATAGCCTTACTATTTCTAACAAATTGTTAGAATACTTCAATGCTCGACAAATAACGAATCTTATAGCGAATACTACATATTAATACCACATTGTTCCGGTACGTAGACGTAAGAATCACGTGTTTAAGTGTTTCCACAAGCGCTTCCAGTTTCCTTAACCAATATCTTCCTATCTCTCAGGATTTCTTAGAGAAAACAATTAGGCTTTACAATGCATTTTTATTTGCCACAACAATCAACGAACTCCTCATCTTTATAATTGACCTCTTATCTATAAGTTTCTCCACTCTTTTTCTGCCCCTCTATGTCAATATAGAGTAGGAGCTCGATAAAACATCAATCGCATCTTTCCTAACTTCCTCTCTAACAATCTTTTAAATTCCTTAACATTAATAGCTAGTAGACAAGAACAAAATATACACTATTGATTCCAAGAATTTAGCAATTGATTCAAAAATGTTTTGAATAGTTGAGTGAAAATGCTTTAAGCTGATTCTTTTATTGTTGCAGACAAATAGTATTTTCTCCATTGTGAACACATTTTTCCAAATCTTGTTATTGGGCCTGCTCTTGTTCTACGGGCTGCTTCATAGTCTAGTACTATTAGCGAGGTAAGTGTTAGATGCATTAACTTTGCAAGTTTTCCTCCACCAGCGAATATTTTGAAGAATTCTTGTTTTAATCTCTTATATCCTCCGTTAGCGTCTTTGATAACATTATATATTTTCTGTGAGTATTTATTGAGTAGTTCAAGCAATATAATCGGTAGTTTACCAATTCTATCTGTGTCTATACTTGTTTTTAATAAGCTGAGCTCCTCCACTATATGATTAATTATTTGGGCTACATAGTTCTCATCCATTCTAGATGCTATATTCTTTATTTTATTAATTCTCCTCGTAATTGAGAGAGCGTGGTGATGGAACATTATAGCATAAATGCTTGGTTTAAGAAGCCATGAACTATAACTAGTAGGATATATCTTGTTCAAAATATTGTTCAGATTATCCAAGATAAGAGCAGATAATATCTCATGCCCTGTGAAATATACTGGCTTACCCATCCCGATAAATTTCTGTGCATTCTCTAAGTAGAATGCTTTCCCAATATCGTGGAAGATAATTGAAGTAACAAGTATATCATAATAGTCTACATCTCTAACCTTTATAGCTGAGCCAATATTTATTTCTGAAAACAATTTATTACCATAAACTATAGCTCTAGACCCCCTATCCAGTAACTCTATCATTAAACCAGTATGCTCAGCCAAGTATTCAATAGGCTTCACTTTATTACTGGGATCATAGAAGCTTATAACCCTATTACTAATCAAACCCGTATCCATAAAATACTACACCTCCAAAACAAGTCCTTTCTCATAATCATATTTTCCCCTAACAACTACACCGATAAAATCGGGCATCATTGATCGTCTCCGAAGAATTGTTCTAAGTCCTTTAATGGATAAGCCTTCTGCATTAAGTTCCTCTTGTTCCAGCTCATTACCTCTCTTAACAAGCACTCCTACAACAATCTGGGGTTTTAATGCTTCTATACTCATTGGTATAAGTGATTCATATATGTTCTTAGACGATAAATCACTCTCTGCAATCACCGGGATCTGTATAGAGTCTCTTATGAAGCTTCCACCCATGTCCAGGAATTTCTCAATTGCTCTCTTTACATGGGCTAATCCTAGATAAAGTGTGGCTAAATCATTTACTTCTGAAGTATTAATGGCGAAGTCTTCTATGCGGTAAACATTGTTTATTAATTCTCTATACTTGGATGGGAGATGGGGGTTGAAGGTTTTAAATACTATTAATTGATCTAGGGTTCTCTGTACAAGGCTGTGATCATAGACTTTATATTTGTTTTTAAATTGTTTCAAGTCTTCATACCAGATTCTTAAATACCCGTATTTTTCTCCAGGGTATCTTAGAAACCTCCCCATACGCTGTATGAGGGAGTTTGCAGGAGCGATATCTGTTATGAAAACATTTGATGAAACATCAACTCCTGCTTCAATAACTTGTGTAGCTACTATAATGTATTGTATGTTTTTAGTGTCCTGTTTATTCTTGATAGCCTCTTTAAGCATATTGCTTAGCTCACGTATCTTGTCAACTCTGTCACCTCGATCCTTCTCCTTATATCTTGAGTGGATAAGTATTACATTATCATTGCTAACTCCTATTTTTCCAGAGTATTTCTTCAGGTAATTATAGAATTCAACAGCTTCTCTAACAGTATTGAATACAACTAGTGCTCTTAAGCCTTGATCCGATAAGTTCTTTTCCGCCTCCATTAACCACTCCATAATTTTTTCATATTTATCCTCTCCTACCTCGACTGGTTTCATATAGTCTATTTCCTTTTTCTCCCTCTCCTCAACAAATTCTGGATCCATGTCTTCACTAAACTTTACAACGTTTATTCCACTATACACCCTCTTCAATTCATGAATAAATGCGTCTGGTAACGTTGCAGATTCAAGTAGCAATTTTAAATCGTTATTATGAGCTATTATAACTAGTGCGGCTAAGAAGTTCAGTGATTTAATAGAATCTGCTAATAAATGTGTTTCATCCAATACAATATTGGATAATAATACTGTGGCTTTTGAAAACAAATAGTGTCCTAGAGTACTAGTGATTGATTCGCCTATATATAATGCCTTCAAATACCTGTCTAGCTCACTGGGTTCTAATCCAAAAATACACATTGAGAGTGTATCAATAGTTGTCAACGTTACCGGTTTAACGTAGTAATAGGATTCATGATGCCCCATATATCTCGAACCAACAAAGTCTTTAAGACCAAGTTTTTCTCCCAGCATCCTAAACTTGTTCAGCTGATCTTCTAGAAGTGTTCGTAGAGGATAGGATATTACTGATTTAAACCCGAATATTAAATTATATAGTGTAAATGCTTGTGACAAAGTTGTCTTACCATAACCTGTAGGAGCCTCAACAATCGATATGTTGCTTCCAACAACTTCTCGCCAAGCATGTTTTAAAAAATCTCTTCCACTATAATTAAAAACCTTATATACATTATCAATAATAGTTTCAGGATTACTCATAGAGGCTCTCTCCGCGCATTTAACATTCATAGGGTCTTGGATATTTCCGTTAATCTTCGAGAATAGTATCTTGCTCTATTCTTATACTTCTCATTTTTCTCTCCCTCTAGAATAGTCTTTGCATTAGTAAGCTCTCTTAAGAAACCATAAAATCCCCTGGGATCACCATATACTATAAACCTATAGAGCTCCATTAACGCTCTAAACGCATGATCCGCGTCTGGATCCTTATTCTTCTTATCCATAGAATTAATACTCCATATCAGAGGGCTATTAGGTTGCACCATTTTGTTAAGAATGCTCAATAGGTTCTCTGATTTATCCGAGGATCCAGTAATCTTCTCCAGAACATCGAGATAGTAAGGTGTCGAGTACAGGTTTAGCAGAGTTGTGTTATAGATCTTATACGTGTTACCTTCATTAACAACTCTATATAGTTGAAGAAATAAATGATCTATTTCGTTCTTCGCTAATTCCGCCATGATATTCGTGTCTAACATGAGACTCAATATAATGATCTCGCTGGGCAGATTAGAGTTTATAAGCTCTCTAAGTTTGGTCACAACTATTCTCTTTAATGTCATTAAATTATATAGATATTTAGGATTACGACTTGCCAACATCTCTAGCATCTCATCAGGTGAGAAAAATAGATAATAATATGATATCTTTGATACCTTAGAACCACTCTTCGGTTCTCTATACTGGACTACATAGGATGATGCTATTCCTAATAAACCGATGAGAACCCAGAAAGGTTCGCCTTTAACACCATACCGATTATAAGTTGTATTTAAGTCAGCTGTAGTAAATCCTGTGTATCGGTCAACTTTGAATATTTGTGGGGCAGAAACAACATCTTGTAACGCAGAACCTATAATTAAAGAATTACTAGTGCGTTTATAGATTAAGCTCGAATCTCTTAGGTCTGGGAGTTTTGTATAATTATTTATAAGCACTTCTAGTAATTGACCAATGTAAGTTATTCCTGATTTTCCCTTGAGAGGCACTCCCACGGATTTAAGTATCTGACCGGGAAGATCATATTTCTTGTCATTACCCACAAAAGCTGTTCGTACTGAAACAAACTCATCGCGTAGTGATTTATCGCGAATAACATTTTCGAATAGTTTTCTTAAAGAATAGCTAGGCAGTATTATTTTATTGTAATGAAATGATGATTGATCTAGATTGTGTTGGAGCAGTAAAAGTAAGCCTTCATAAATTATTTGAGTTAAAAAAGTATTATCAGGCTTTATTAATAATTTCAGCTCGGCCATAATTTAGGAGACACCCCTACAACTCGTTCCTCGTTGGAATTAAAAAATACATTATATATGGCAAATGGTTCTTGTACAATAATTTTTACAGATGGTTCGCTAGATATAGTCAACTTTATTGGAACCATATATAATAAGAGATTGCTAGAAAGATAATGATCAAGTATGCTTTTATTTTCTTCCTTTAATTTATAGGGATTAATGTATGTCTCGTATATCCATCCTTTATCAATAATGTCTAACACCTTAATTCCTCTGTCTAGTGGAAAAGAGTAATCAGTTATACTTATTCCCCTCTCAATGTTAATTTTTCTTGATTCTTTAACGTCCATAACACTGACTATACTCTCCTTTGATCCAATTCTATGAATATCCCATAAAAGATCTACATCTAGATCTACTTTTACACGATCTACGTATATTTGATTTTCTTTAAAGACTATTAATATATCAATTTTAGGAGGATCGAAATCAAGTGGAGCAAATATTGTCTTACCCCTAGCTGGCGCATCGAACGATCTATCGAGATCCTTTGGATTAGGATAGGGAAGAACTACGTTCTTTTTTCCAAGTGTTTTACCAGTAAGCTTGACAGCTAGGATTCTATTTATATCCATATATTTGATAGGGAGCACATTAACAGGTTTTAATCCTAGAGCAAGAAGATTTGCTGATAATGATGCTAATAATTTTCTAACAGACGCAGAGTTTTCTCCTAATTTATATTCTTTTGCTATTGGTTCAGCTATTGCTCCGAGTATTGTTGTTGGTGGGGGATAATAGTATGATGGGTTTGTTTTTGATAAGCCTACTATTCTTGATTGGTGACCCCATAGAAATTCTATTCTTAACTTATATGCGTGCATTTCTATGGTGCCCTAATGATTTATTTCTCTGTGATCCTTTTGACAGCGTCTTCAATGGCTTCAAATAATACTTCTTCGAATGATTTCTCTCCATCTCTCCTGTATATGTATAGTTTAGTGTTCTTATTGATCTTTTTCAGTTTCTTCTCAGCGTTCTCGATATATTTCTTAGTGAATGGGCTTGGAACAGTCCATGGTTTATCGCTTACTGCTGCCACGAATGATTCCCAATCTATTACTGGTAGGAATCTTGTTTTCTTAGCTCCAAACATCATTTCTGTAATGAATTCTCTGAATGCTTCTAATGCTACTATTTTACGCTTCTTAATCTCTTCTTCACTAACAATTGGTTTTCCTGCTGTTTCTACTGAGTATGTTGATCTACCAATATATCTTGTGTCTAAGTCGAAGCTGAAAACGTATGGTGCTGAGGCTATTTCTACATAGTATATCATTTGTCCTCTTTCTTTAACATGTTTGGTGCCTAAAGCGTATCTTGTATGTAGCTGTGGCTCGATCACAGTGTTTACTAGTGCTTCAGCTACGGGTATCATGTATCCTACGTAGAAGTTGCTTGTTCTCTTAAGATTCTTAACTTTTTCCTCTTTCTTTTTCTTTCCTTCTTTCTTTTCTGTTGTAAACAGGAATCCTCCTACATCTTCTACTACACAACCCTTAACTATTGTTTTTTCGAGTTCTTCGGGTTTGTCGGGTATTGTTTCTTGGTTAAAGGAATCCTTGAATACTTCTTCGTTTGTGCTTTTTAAGAATATTCCGTGTTTGCATAGATTACATACGGATAATCCGTTTTCTAGTGCTTTCTGTGCTAGAATATACTGGTATCCGTGAGCTATTGATTCTCCGCTTATTGCTGGGACCATGTATGTTACGTAGGTTTCAGGTATTACTACCGGTATTCTTCTATGTTTTACATAGTTCCCTATGCTTTCAACCATGTTTAGTGCTTCTGCGTTAATATATACTCTTCCTCTGAAGCTGAAATATATGTCTCCCATTACTTTTCACCTCCTTCTTCTTTTTCTTGGGTTTCTATTCTTAGAGAATTAGCTTTAGCTAGGGCTTTTGCAGCTATTGTTGCTACTATTCTCCTAACTTCCCTAGGATCATTTATTCTAGAGATCTTATCAATTATGTATTCAACACTCTTCATTTTGATCTCTTTTGCTACACTGTATGCTTTAGGATTTGTCCATTTCGTTTTGTTCATTAAGGAGCTATAGTCTCTTAGTGCTTCTCTCAAATAATAAACTGCTAGATCCGGTGAGACAACATATCCTAATTTATCTACGTGGGAGTAGTCTCCGTTCTCCGCTATGATTACAGCTAATAGTTTCGATATAGGGTCAAGATTTATTTCGGTAAGCGATTCAGACACGTTATCACCAACAAATATTTTTCCTTAGAATATATATAGGTGTTTTTAAAGTGGTTTTGGAAAATCATTATTGTTTTTCCAGGTTATTAGAAAAACAAGTTATGTATCCTGTTATTATATTTATTATAGTATAATAGTATAGGATAAGAAAGTATTTGGGGTGCAATACTTGATTTTAATAGCTACGCTCGGCTTTGATGAAAGACCTGTTCTCCACGCGTTATCCGAAGCTGGTTTTGGAAATGTTGATAAGATTATTTTGATTAGGCCGGCAAACGATGATCCTAGAGCTGTTAAAGCTGTTTCAGAAATTAAGAAGATCGCTGTTATTAGTGGTCTTAGAGATGAGGATGTTATAAGTTATAGGGTTGAGGTATCTGATTTCTGGGGATCTGTTAGGATGATCCATGAATTATTCCTTGACCATGCAAGAAATAATAATGAAATAATCCTATGTCTTGGCGGGGGTCTTAGAGCACTTGTTCTCGAAACATTTACTGCATTCATACTATTAACTCCTAAGCTTAGAAGTGTTTTTAGGGTGAGAATTGATTTAGAGACTGGTGCTGGATCAATTATTATTAGTGGAGCTGAGATATTCACGAATACTAGTTTGTCTCGGAACGAGTTAGAAGTTTTAAGGATCATATTGGAGGAGCCAGGTATAACTTTGTCTAGAATATCAGATAGAATCGTTAAACCTGCTTCATCTATTCATAGAATACTTAAGAAATTACTGGATCGAGGCTTTGTTAGGAGGGAGGGTAACAAGTATTATTTATCCCCTGCTGGAAGAGCTGTTTTAGAAATTGTTGGCAGAGAAGATCTTATATAAATAGAAATGAATTGGAGGAGTCTACGTATTGATTGATATAGGTCTTGATATTGAGCATGTCTTATTTTCTGCTCCTAGTAGGAGATACTATGTTGTACATGTTGGGATAACTGTTACTAATCCAGCTGTTCTCCCACCGTTCACTGGTAAAGTTGTAAAGTCTTTGCTTATTAAAAGTAATCCTTTGCTTGAAAAGATTTTTGAGGAAAGCATTCCTGATCAGCCTAAACCTATACATGTTACACCTATAGGATACTATAGTAGAAACGGCGTGGTTTATTTATGGAAGAGAGCTGGTGTCAATAATGGAATCACTACTGTTAAGCCTGACAAAAAATATTTCTTCACAGTATCATGTAGTGAAGAGGTTTCTGGAATGATTCTTGAAGCTGTTCTAGGAATTAATAGTATAAAATTTTTCAACACTGAATGGATACTCACAGACCTAGATGTTAAAACATATAAGTTGCCAAACAATAACCCCCCAATAAAACTAGACAATACTGATTCAGTAAAAGTGATGTTTAGAACACCTGTACAACCAATAGATCCATATAGAAAATCAAAGTATAAGAGACTAAACATATTACCTGGAATACTTTTCAGCTATAATGCTGGAGAAATAACCAAGATGTATAAAAGAGGACCGGAATACTGGAGAATACTAGACATAATAAACTATGTACTCATAGAAAGCAAAACATATTGGAAAACGGTTAAGCAAGTAGAAGTACTATACGAACAAAAAACAATACCAGCACTAACAGGATACGTAAAATACTGGATAAACAAAGAAAACACTAGCAAAAAAGAAAAACTACTAATAGAAAACATACTAAGCCACGCACAAATAATGGGAGCAGGATCAAGCAGAGCAATAGGACTAGGACATATAGAAATAAAAACCCAACAAACATAAGGAACCCCAAATAATCTTTCAATTCTTTCTATGTTGCTACTTGGTCAATTGTCGGCGTATAATCTATCTCGCTGTATCTCTCTTTCAATTCTTTCTATGTTGCTACCAATTTCTATAAACGCATGCCACAGAGCGGTTCCTATCTTTCAATTCTTTCTATGTTGCTACCTAGGAGAGCAATACCTCTATTAGGACGCATAGGTCTCTAACTTTCAATTCTTTCTATGTTGCTACATATTTAGGACAAAAATTGTGCCGAAGCTTGATACGGCAGCTTTCAATTCTTTCTATGTTGCTACCTAATAATAGCATTAATAAGCGTTGCAATTCCATTAATCTTCTTTCAATTCTTTCTATGTTGCTACATGAAATGCTAGTAGAGTATGCTCCACAAATTTATGGACCTTTCAATTCTTTCTATGTTGCTACACATCCGCTACCCCGATATCGCTGGCAAAACCGAGTCCGCTTTCAATTCTTTCTATGTTGCTACCAGTTATACGATATACTGCTAAGGTTTGTGGGGATAAACTTTCAATTCTTTCTATGTTGCTACTAAAGAGAAGGTAGAGGCAGTAGCCCAGGCTATTCTACAACTTTCAATTCTTTCTATGTTGCTACTTTTGCATGCATGTTTTGTGTGCGTGGTGTGGCGGGGGACTTTCAATTCTTTCTATGTTGCTACAACGGGTTCTCGCTCTCCACCTAACCATGTCGTCCTCGCCTACTTTCAATTCTTTCTATGTTGCTACATAGTAGCCGAAACCCTTAGAGAAGCCCTCAAGAAAAGAACTTTCAATTCTTTCTATGTTGCTACCAATATCAGGGTTTATAGAGATAATAAGCTGATTGCTGAGCTTTCAATTCTTTCTATGTTGCTACTTAAATATAATTGTTTTTTAAGACATTGTTTTTATGAGGCTTTCAATTCTTTCTATGTTGCTACTTTGGTTCGAATACGTTGTTACATTTATTTAATCTGTTCGAATTGTTATATATGTTTTTCTATATTTGATCCCTAATTGATCGTGTTCGACTGGTTTTCTATAGACTTAATAGTATCTTTGAGGTATTGATGGGTTTGTATAATGAAAAACATTCGACCACATTTCTATTGGTTTTTTGTTTGGTATGGGCATATGTTTTTGTAGTCGCAGTTGATGCATGATTTTGAAGGTGTTGGTTTTGGTGTTGTTTGTTCTTCGAGTGTTTTCTTCATGTTTTCTAGTGTTTTTATTATGTAGTTTCTATCGTTGCTTGTAATATTGATTATTGTTGTTTTTGGTCCTGGCATTATTAGGATTGCGTTTTTTACAGGTTTATAGTAGGTTTCTTCTACTAGGAGTGCATATGTTGTTAATGTATATTTCCACCAGGGTTTTAGTTTTCTACTATACTTTATTTCTAGTGGTGTATATGTTCCTCTATATTTTACTATGTAGTCTACTATTCCTGCTAGACTATATTTTTTCGATTCTAGAAAGACTTGTTTACCAATAACATTATAGTGTTCTTCAACATACCTCGATAACTCCTCCTCTACTTGGCGCCCTAAATTGCTCCATAGGCTTGGAGGCTTTTTTATTCCTAGAACGTATTTATAGTAGAATACTAGTGGGCAGAAAATATATTCTTCAACCATTCTAACTGTGAACTTGTTTTCAGGGTTCTCCATGCTTGATACTTCCCTTAACTATTCTCATGTGTAGCTTTAGATCCTTAATACATATTGGGAAAATATCTATTTTATCACGTTCCGATAAGGGCAGTCTCTTCAAATATTCTGCTAGATCATTTCTTTCCTGAGGCGTTAACTCGCCGATAAACGCGCTTAATTGAATACGTGTTAATCCCCAATCCTTCAGTATCTCCGCGACTTTACTGCGTAGTTTCGTACTCGATATATCATATACTATGAGAGTTTTCAACCCGGATCATTCTCCTAAACATATATTTCTAAACAAGCATTTACGCGGGCACTTATCAGGTATTCTGGGTTCCTCACCTTTGAGTAGGAGCATTTGTATCTCGTCTCTCTTCTCCAGAAACCTTGATCTTAAATCATCGCTTACCACAAAAATATCTCTATTCACACGTATACCCTCAACAGCTCTATTAACATAAACCACCACTCCTATATCGACTGGTCTCTCATATATACTCTCCAATGCTAACGCGTATCCTGCGACTTGTAGTTTATGCCATTTCTCCCTATACCCTGTTTTGATCTCATATATTAAACCACCGGGTAGCCATGAAGCATCCACTCTTAACATACTGCTTAAACCTAGAAGCCTCCCATCAACAGGCATTTCAAGACTTACAGGAACCGCGAGACTTACAAGTCCTTCTTCATCAATATATGGATACTTAGCTTTAACCGTGTTAATCCTGCCCTCGATCCTTAGCATTTCCCAATCAGCTACTTGTAATGCGAACTCTTTTATCTTATTAGCATCAATATTCTCTACTAGTTCACTAATGTATTTTACCTCGTTATCAACAAGCTCTTTAACGCCGGGAAGTAACGCGTTTTTTAGATCAGAATAGTCACCTGAATAAATCAGCTTCTTAGCCTCCTTGAATACATGTGATACTATTTTATGTATGATTACTCCCTCAGCTTGCTTACTAGTTGTAAACAATTTCTTCCTGAGAACTTTTCTCCTAATCCATACATCTCTATATGTTGGACAAATTGATCCAGCGATTTCCCATATGGGTAGTTGTAGCTCGAAACTATATGGTCTAACAGGGGGTTGGTGCCAGTTCCACCCCCGTAAACGATCATCTATTGGGTTCTCTCTAGTACGAGGGAGGAGATCATGTATTAACAGCTTATATTCTATTTCATCTAAATAATACATTGTCTAAGTCACCAAGGCATATATGGTGGTTGTATAGATGATGTTCTATTATTTAAGAATCTAACTATTTCCTGTACAAACCAGAAAACAGCTGCTTCCATGGTCATCTTCCTAGCTTTATACTCTATTCTCTGCCTAGTGAATTCCTCATAGTATTTCTTAGTCAACAACTTGGCTAATTCAGCTCCGCTAGCTCTCCTTAGAAATCCTTGATCAAGCCTATATAGGAACCTAGCAATAAATCTATCAGCAATAGGTCTGAAAGGCTCCATTAAATCATACACAAGAGATAATTTACCAGGCCTCCTAGCATGTAGGAAGCCTTGAAAAGGATCTAGGCTGAATCTCAACACGTATTTCCAGACAGTACCTGCGAGCTTATTATATATAATGTTGAGACATAGATTTACGGGATCAACCTCTTTTCCTCTCCCCCTCTTCACTCTCTCCTTAAACCCATATTTACCCAGAACAATTCTCATACCATCCCAGTAAGTATTAGCTGCTTGAGCCTCAATACTCATAATATTCTCCCTACACTTCCCGAGATCACTTGTCTCAATATCTCTAAGCTTTTCTCTAAGTTTCTTAATCTCCTCAGCCTTCTCATACAGTATTTTAGATTCCTGAGAAATGTTCTTCCTAGGCTTGCTATAGTATTTCAAGTTACTAACCTGGTTACTCAACTTACCAGAGATAATCATAGCTGCAGCTTTACAAGCCCTTCCATCCTCCAACGACCTATACTGCTCAATCCTATTCCTAACACTACCACCACTCCTAGCATGAACAAATAATGCAACAGGCCTACCAGTATAAGAAGTTACCAAAACATCAATGCCCGAATCAGCAAGAAGCTTCAACAACTCAGTACTAATACCAGCCTTACCAGAAATAATAACCTCACGAACCCTCCTAACAGGAAACTCCTCCCTACCACCCCTAGAAACAACAACAATCCTACCATGCTTCTTACGAAGAAAAACACCATAATCATCAACAACCAAGTGACCCCAATCAGTCAAAAACACCAAAACCAGCCACCAAATAAAAAATAGTATAGAAAAATATAGAAACTTTACCCATAAAACTAATGGAAACTAGTCGAATGTTTTTCATTATACAAACCCGTCAATACCTCAAAGATACTATTAAGTCTATAGAAAACTGGTCGAACACGATCAATCTAGGAATTAAATATAGAAAGAAATATATAGTGGTTCGAACAAAAAAGATAAATGTAACAACATATTCGAACCAAAGTAACAACATAGAAAGAATTGAAAGTATGCATAAAAAAATAGTTCAATGGCTTGAATGGCTTGGTAACAACATAGAAAGAATTGAAAGCTATACCATACAGCACCAATGGCCCGTTCACCAGATGGTGTAACAACATAGAAAGAATTGAAAGTATTTTTTCTTGCTTCTTATCCTCACTCTTATTTATATTAGTAACAACATAGAAAGAATTGAAAGATACATGGGCTGGAAACGTCTAGCCGAAATACTTCAAATGGTAACAACATAGAAAGAATTGAAAGATTGAGTTACTAAGTCGTAAACCTGTTCCCTAGGTAACTCTAAGTAACAACATAGAAAGAATTGAAAGAGACACACAAAAAAACACAACAACAACCCACAACACAACAGTAACAACATAGAAAGAATTGAAAGGTAGCCATAGCCTTGAGGCTAACCTTGATCTTGCCCCCTAGTAACAACATAGAAAGAATTGAAAGTTCCAGCTCCAATCGGCTCTGTATTTTATTACAATCCATGTAACAACATAGAAAGAATTGAAAGCACTCTTAAACTCTTTACCGCATATTGGACAAGTGTATTTGTAACAACATAGAAAGAATTGAAAGATATTTCCCTCTCGTATTCTTCAATAACTTCGATCGGTGTATGTAACAACATAGAAAGAATTGAAAGATTGAGTTACTAAGTCGTAAACCTGTTCCCTAGGTAACTCTAAGTAACAACATAGAAAGAATTGAAAGAGCATATCACGTTTTTGCAGAAACAAATTAGGAGTCAATGTAACAACATAGAAAGAATTGAAAGCTCGACAATCATGCTTAGAGAGTTCACGCAGTATTTTCTCGTAACAACATAGAAAGAATTGAAAGTAACGGGTTCTCCTCCCATAGATCAAAATAGAAGTGATAGGTAACAACATAGAAAGAATTGAAAGCGATAGTTCTTATACGTATCATATTCTTCTAGTTTGTTGGTATTCGAATAATGAATATGAAAGGTAAATATTTATCCTGTAAATGGCTGGTCAATTATATGGAACTATTAAGAAAAGGATCAATGGTTTCTTTGTATTGGAAAATAGTGTCCCGGATTCTAATGGAATTATTAGCTTCGTGAAGCGATGTGTTTTCTGAAATATTTAATGTATAATTATTATTCCTTAATATAGGTGAGGAAATTTATGGATTTATGGGGGGAGGGATATGTTTTGATACCTAGGCTTTTCTATTTTGATACGAGGTTTTATTCTAAGGAGTATGTTAGAGTTTCTGGGTTGGATATGTTTATGGGTTTGGAGATGGGTAGGGAGCTTGTTAGGTATAAGCTTGTATTTTATGGTTTAATTGCTCAGGAGGAGGGTTCGCATATACTACACTTAATTGTTCCCGGCGAGAAAATTATGTTTGTGGAGAACTATGTAGAGTATTGTCGCTGGCATAATGGTCCATTGGAGAGGAAAGATAATCCTTTAGAGAGGGAATACTGTGTTAGAGAAGCGGTTTCAGAGCTTGGATACTGCTCGAAGCATAGGAATAGTATTAGAGCAATATATTCCAAATGCTTCTCAACAGCGGGACTAGAAAGCTTGAGAAACTGCTGGATACTAGATGAGAAATACAAAGATAAAATAAACTATACAGTCTACCTACTAGCCTACAACAAAGACAAATTCAAAGTAGGAACAACAAGAACATGGAGACTACTAGATAGAATAGCTGAACAACCACACATAGTAGCAACAACACTATACACATCTAACAGCGCAGTAGAAACAAGAAACATAGAGATCAAAGCCGGAAAACTAGAAAGACTAACAGAAAAACCACATAGAAAACTAAAAGAAACAATAAAAACACCAATACCACCAGTACTGTTAAAACTAGAAAAAACACTTACAAAAACACAGCGAATCCTAGGAATAAAACAAACAAAACAACCAACAATATTCCGAATAGAACCAAACACAGAAATAACAGAATACCATAAAGCAAAAGAAACAAACCTAAAACAAATAATAGGAAAACAACTAATAATACAAGACTACTACGCAGGACACCTACTCCTAGAAGAAACAAACACAAACACAAAATACCTACTAAAAACAAACCAAATACTACACAAACCAAGCATAAAAACAACCTAAACCCAAAAGAAAATCACTCGAATATTTTTCATTATACAAACCCGTCAATACCTTAAAGATACTATTAAGTCTATAGAAAACTGGTCGAACACGATCAATCTAGGAATTAAATATAGAAAGAAATATATAGTGGTTCGAACAAAAAAGATAAATGTAACACGTATTCGAACTAATGTAACAACATAGAAAGAATTGAAAGCAGAATACTATATGGAAAACCCATTAGAAATATCACGGACAAGTAACAACATAGAAAGAATTGAAAGAACATTTACAGTTTAAAATTTGGGTTTTCCCATGTCTTAAGTAACAACATAGAAAGAATTGAAAGTTCCTAACATATTCAACGATCTCTTTCTGGGTAATCATTGGTAACAACATAGAAAGAATTGAAAGGTAACTGTATAATAAACGGTCTTAAATCGGGAACAAATATACGTAACAACATAGAAAGAATTGAAAGCTCTAAGCCCCGTGTCTGCCCCCCGTTACTCGAGGCGGGGTAACAACATAGAAAGAATTGAAAGTAATATTCTTCGTTATCCATGTTGATAGCATTAGTAGAGCCATGTAACAACATAGAAAGAATTGAAAGTTTCGTTCCCCAAGTTCTATATTTAAGATTTATTCCGAGAGTAACAACATAGAAAGAATTGAAAGCAAAGATACCTGTTAGAGTGCTAGGACGTAGCAGAGTTGGGTAACAACACAGAAAGAATTGAAAGCTACGTCTAGACCAGCAAACAGTTGATTTATATGATTCCGTAACACCATTAAAAGAATTGAAAGCTGTATTCTTGAATGCTGATCTCCCTCTGTAAATATAGTAATAGAAGTATTAATCCATAATTATAGCTATAAAAAGTTCTTTAACGCTTCTATAAATATTACCATATTTTAGTATTGTCTTCTCAACATCTTTATCCACCACATATTGACCATATAAGCATCCAACTTCTCCGAAAATATACCGATAGGCTTCGTGTAGTGGATACGTGTTTTCCTAATAAGATTTATTCTTAAACATGGGATATCAGGATCAGCTCTTTCCCTTTTAATGAATAGTCACGGATAAGGATCAGGATCGACCATGTAAAATTTGATCTCCTTAACATTGCTGAGTAGAATATATGTTCTTATAACGGAAACTAGTGTTCTATAGGTTAGTGTTGGCACATAGTTTATTCCATGAGTAGTATCTAGTATTACCGTGTCAGGTTTAAGTTTAATAGGATATGGTAGTTTCTAGGATTATCACTATAATCAGCCTCAACACTCTTACACTAAAAAACACTTATTCCAGGCAGGATCTCGTGGATATTCTCCCATCAATACCTTCGCCTAGAACATGAGTAATATAGTATTTTATACGTTTTCTCGAAAACTCTAGAAGATCAGAGTATTTGATCTTCTCCTTATCTCCGAGATATCTCTCATACTCTTTTCGAAGCAACTCACTTATCTTTGGAACATTATATGTGAAATTGTTAAGCATAACTTTATTGAAAGCAATAGTGTCGAGAACTAGGATTAACACATATGCACTTACATTAACGTTACCATCCGAACACTTCATAAGCGGTATAAGGGTGGTAATTTACCCTACTATATTTGGAAAGGTTTCAATACCTATATTTTCCAACTAGCAACTCTATATCATAGTGGACTTTATACCATGTATATGGATTGGTATATGGATTGCCCCAAGCGGCGACTAGAAGGACTCTACTAGGCGACTCATTACTGGACATGTTATAGTATTTTTATTTTATAAAAAATAAACAATGTTTTAGTGTTTAATCATAGTTTTTCTCTCAAACGTAGCATTAGTAGTGATAGGAAGCGAGATAGTTTGTCAAATTCTAGTATTAGTGGCTCACTTATTTTATCCGTACTATATTTTTCAATAATGGTCTTCGGCTCTAGAGGTGTTGTTAATATTTTCTTGCTTGCTAATTTTTCTATGAACTCTCTTGTCTCAGATAACCTATTATATATGTAAATGTATGCTATCAGATATTCGAGCACTCTCCTATAATACTCACTCTTCCTCTTAGTACTGCTTTCTCTTACATATCTATGATGGTTCTTCATAATATTTCTAGTAATCCAGAGTAATCTATATGATTGTTGCTTATACTTTGTCACCCACTCCTTTAGGTCTTTATCTAAACTATTATCTAGTAGTAGATCATATTGTTTCCAAGAAACAGACTTCGCACCTTCAATGTCTATAGATAATGGGTCCACATATACTCTATTCCTCCCTTCATCTTTAGCTTCTTCTAAATAATTTATTGTTTCATTATATGATAGATATGCTGGGTAATCTGACTCCCTAAGAATCATGCTTGCTGAAATAGTTAGTGCTTCTATATCACCTATTCTTCCAAAGAATCTGTTAAGCCATTCATGATAATATTTAAGATAATATAGACCTTCTACAAATCTTGAGACGATTAATGAGTCATCTCCACCACTATATACGATTACAACTTTATCTCTCAATAACTGATATTTATTATTTAATAATTTAGCATTTTTGTAAAGTATTAAGTAACCGATTAAGTTAGTGTAGAGGTTAACTAGCTCGTTAAATGTTGCATATCTACCTAGAGAACCTATAAGATGTAATCCTGTAAACCCTATGCGATCCCCATCAATCTTCATCCATGATAAGAGAGTATATTTATTATCGGCTCTAGCTAGGTCGTCGAGCTCATTTTGTTGAAGCGATACATTAGTGAATATTACTGAGAAACCTACTTGTACATTCTTATTCCTCATCAGAGCACCTGCTAGTTTTTCCATGTCTTTTCCATGAGGTATAAAGCCCCCTGGATCATTGTTCTTATATATTATAACCTCTACTCTCTCCCCAACACTATATTCCTTAATAATTCTATTAAGCACTGTTTCTATAAAGGATTGTAAGAGGGGACAATGACCTGTTTTTCTCCCTGAAAGATCCGATATGATGATGTATGTTGTATCTAATCCTTTAACCGGGATAACTCCGTATTTTACATTTATAGCATCTACTTTTTCAACAATGAATTTCCCGCTTCTAAGTTCTTCGAATAATTTATCAGAAATGTTCTTATTCCTAATCTCAACTATAAATACTAGGTTCTCAGCAGCATATCCAGCTATATGTGCTAGGAGACATGATGGACATATCTTTTCAACATCTTCTTCTAAACCTAGCTTCTGAGCTTCATCTTTACTAATAGGTATGAGGGACTCTTTAAATAGTGTTGCTTTACATAGTGGGCACATATCAGCATCTCTATTATCACTCTCATCTCTAATAGTATTCTTAGCTAGAATTCTAGGATCGAGTAGTTTAAATCTGCTTCTCTTCGACTTAGAAACCTTCTTACCCAGTTCTAGTAGTGCTTTAGAAAATCCTTTCTTTCCAAAATCTTTAGACCATGGTGGAATATATGATGGTCTAAATGGTTCAGATAAACCATAAGCAATATATATGTCTCCATGGAAGAGCTCATATATTGCTTCTTCAATCTTCTTAACAGCATTATGAAATGTTTTCTCATCAATAATACTGGGCAGTATGAATACTGCAGAATCACCTCGTTCAAGGATTAGATGGGCATGGTTTAGTTTGAGTTCTTTTAACAACTTATAAGCTGAAGCTTTCATGACGAGTTGTAATAGTAGTGAACGCCCCCTAAACTGTCTTAAAGCACCCTTGCGTCTCGCATAGGAGGCTATGTATTTCTGTATACCACTAAGATCAAGTAATCCAACCCTGATCTCGTATCCGGAGACTCCACTGTGTCTAGATAACATATATGATGATGCTAAAGCGGCGGTGAGGAGTGAATGGGCAGATAAGTTTGTTGAAGGTATATCAACGCCGTAGAGAGCATCTGGTATAAATATTAGAGAATACCTTATATAGCTTGAGAGAGTCTCTAAAAGTTCGTTAACACCCATTATTCCAGTAAGTGTAGCTTTTTCTAGATCACTCAGTACCTTAATCATGTCCTTATAGATCTCGGAGTAGTATCTTCTAATTTCTTCAAATACATTCTCCTCATCTTTATTCTCGGGGAAACATTTTACAGCTTTTAATACATTTTCAACTAATTCCAGATCATATGGGAAACTCTTATCTCTAAGCAATGCTATTACAGATACCGGTTTATAACATATATATGAGTTTTTAGGCAGTTTCTCAGCAACACTTAAGTCTTTTCTACTTTGTTTATAGTAGTTGATAATCCATAGAGGAGAGACCAAGTAGTTTGTAATACTTCTCTGTTTAGAATATATTTCATCCCCCATACTTCTCTCTGAAGCTGAATCATGATCGGCTTTTTCAAGTATTTCTAGAAGAACACTAATATTCTCGGGAGGCTTTAGCCCTCTTAGAGTATGGTGATGATACTTTATTAGAAGCTTCATTGTTTCTGGATCTATACCAATATGTTCAAATATATCATGATTTTCATCTATAAACTTCGCACCAAGATCATCGTGAGTACTATATTTTTCAGTAACTCCTATTCTTCCTCTCTGTAAAACCTTGCCGATATCGTGTAGTAGAGCAGCAAATAATAATTCATGGTACTTATTATTAGTTTTTGAACTCGTCATGAATAATAACACCCAAACTATATTATCTCTAATCTAACCCATCCGACAGGTATTATCTTTTTATTATAGAGAAAATCTGATCCAACTATTTTCATTGTTTGCAAATCCCAAACACTAATCCTATCCTTTGTTTTATTAGCCATAATATTAGTCATGATCCTAATCAATCTCTTCTGCTGATCAGGGTTCATACTCAAAAATATTGTTTTACTATACATTCCAGTCCCGTATCCCGTTTTAAAGTAAAATACATTATTCTTATTCGAAACCTCAAGTCTCCATTTATCAAGTTGTTTAATAAATGATTTATCAATGTTAGCCTTTACACTATCTAGACGTTTAATCTCGAAATTAATCATTTTTAGTGAAAAGTCCTTCAATACTTTCAATAATTTCAGTTCTTTATCATCTCTCAGTAACCTACCATATAGGCTTAAGAATTCATGGTATAACTTAATATTGTATTGGCCCCTAACATATTCCTTAGATACAGGTTTATATATTGAGATTTCATACTCGATAAAACTATCCCTGTCTAAAGCAACAACATCCTCAGATGCAACTTCTTCTAAACTAGCTAGTTTCAAAGCTACATATTTGTCTATAATAGGTTTTACATTATAATTTAATGGATCACTAATACTAACAAATTTTAACAGATCTAGAGGAGTCTTGCTAGCGGTTATAATTTTTCTTATAAATTTTTGAATAATTTGATCAATATTTTTCGTTGATTCTGAGAAGCTTAAATTATTAAGTGCTTCATCAACTGCTCTAGGATCTATTAATTTATATGTTATCATATAATTTAGGATCGCAGTTCTAATGAGCCCTTTCAGTTCACTGCCTGGTATTAAAGGAATGTTGTTTATTGAAAAATTCTTTTTAATAAATGTTCCAAGTATTTTAGGTTCGATCTTTGATATATAAGTGGCTGATGAAACATTTTTCAAGTATAGCTTATACTTGCTAAGAAGTGCTAATATGTTTCTGGACTTCAATGCATTTAATAAATCCATGTGTTTACCCTTCTCAATAATTATTCTAGTCAATTTATTCATGTCTAATATATAAGCTATAAATTCCCTCCAACTAGCTCTACTAACTACTAAATCCACGTTTTGTAAAAACATGTCGCCACTCCATACATGTGTTTCAGTAGCAACCTTGAGGAGGATTCTATGCTTTTCAATAATTTTCTCTCTCATAACATTGATCACGCTCCTCAGATCTTTATTTTATAAGTAATTGGATCGAATGATCTAACTATTCGATCACCATATCTTTGATCTACTATTACTATACCATCATTATAACAATTGATTGGGATAATACTTCCTTCAGTTAATACGAAGACGGGCCTTCTAATTAAACCTGTAAAACCACTCCTATATCCATGGATCCTTATATTGTAGAGTGTGTTTTTGCTGAGGATTTTTTGTAGAGCATTAATGCCTGGATAATATAGTCCTTGCACTACTATATAATTTCCATCAATACTATCATGTATCTCTAATTTAACACGTTCATACTTAAATTTACCAAATCCATATGTTCTCTCACCGCCAATTCCAAGATCGCTTAAAAGATTCATAGATGCTTCTACATCTCTAATAGATAAGTTTTCATTAAGAACTTCAACACCTAGTAGTAATGGAGTATGATATATTGTAGCTGGTAAATGATATGGTGTGGCAGAACCTGTTATTCTATCAATTACATTCTTAGGTCTTTTATCGATTTCAAGGATCTTTTTATGGATCTTTTTAGATTCTTCTTTTGAAGTTATAACATATCCTACTCCATCAAATTCATTAAAATAATATACTTCTCCATTACATTGAAGCTTTAGCTCTGTACTAGCTTCTCCCCCATATTCCTCAACATCTAAGCTACACTTCGATAGATCATGTTTTAATAGATTTGTTGATGCAAGTACTGTATTTTTTAAAATATTATTTACTCTATCAAAGGCTCTTAAAGGATCGCTTAACTTCGGACTGTGTAGTAGTGAGACTGCTTTATCATATAATACAATGTCTAAGCCATATACCCAAAACATAGCTTCACCATTTATTATCGGTGATGGTGTGTTCACTCGGAATAGGTTTTTTGGATCAGTTTTTGGATCAATTATTCCTAATTGAAGCATTGAATTTAGTAGAGCTGACCAAATTGTTGTGGATGGTATAAACTTATTTACAGACTCTACTCCTCTCTCACCCACATGGACTGGTGTTGTGAAGTGTAATTTATACCATTGTATCAAGCTGATCACTCATTTTCGGAAAGCTTTTAGCTCAGCCCTTGATCTCATTCAATATTTCATTGACTATCTCGTCTTTTCTGGATAGAAGGAGTTCTATACTATCAGTTCTATCAATCTTTAATTTCTCCAGTATATCTATAATATATTCTTCACTGCCTGTTTTATAGTATTCAGGCTTCTTGAGAATAATGCTTATATTCTTAAACTTCACTCTACCATAGCCTCGAGAGCCTGATCCACCTAAATATGTATCCTCTAACAGCTTCATCCCTGTAAGCAATAGCTCAATATATTCTTTGATCTTACCAAGTTTCTGGTCGACATCATATAATAGCATTTTGAAGTTTCCTTTAAATTCTACATCTGGCTTTACTCTGAGAATTGTTCGTGGATTAGCTGCACTAGTAATCCTATCTATTGTATTCTCTGTTTTCTCTTCAATAAAGGCTTCCTTAGTTAACATTCCTTTATCTGCAAGCTTTACTACATAGTCTTCTGAGGGGTATAAGTCTTCAACTATAAGTCTTGTAGGTGCATATTTCTCTAAGATTTCATTAGTTAATTCCTTATTTTCCTTAATGATCTTGGATAGATCTACTGATGGCGAACCAAACAAGTTGTCGAGTGAATGCTCTAGATCGGTGCACCAGTTCTTGGCTATGTCCCTAACATGTATAAATATCTCGTTATCGCTAGAATATAATGGTGCTCCTTCATATATTTCTAATAGACTTCTAATGCGACCCTTCAAACTTGAACCAGGAATGTATGGTACTTCTATTTCTCCAATTTCATATACTTGTTTATCCTTTATGATCTTACCGTAGTTTTTAACAATAAACATTGGCTGAATATCAGCTCCTCCAATGGTAGCTTTTGCAAGCGGTGAACGTATTAGTAATCCCGTTCTATTAACGAGTTTAAATCTTACCTCAATTACTCCAATAAGTTTTCTTTTAATATGTAGTTCGGGGCTCATCATAGTAATGACCTCCCACATTTACTTGAATTGATTATAATAAAAAGCAAGTATAGAATCGATGATCATCTTAATTGTTCTAACATGAACTCTTAGAGATTCAGCATCGAGATTTCTGATTTGTTTTAGAAAGGTTTCAAGGATCCCTACTAGCTCTTTTGATAGGTTCCAGTTTAACTGTTTTCTTTCGGCTTGATACCTTATTAATATTGTGGACTCGACAAGATCAGCGATATATTTTTCCCGGTCTCCAGGATTAGATAAAAGCTTATCTAGTATTGATGTTAGTATTGAGTGTATTTTTCTATATGCGGTTTTAGATGTGTCTTTAATATAATTTTTACCGTATTTTGCAATATTTTGTAGTATTAAGTCATAATTTTTATTTTTCACAATATCAAGATATGTATTGACAAGAATGTCTCTGTGATATTTATATGACAATATATCAAACCTCATATAGTTATAGAGACATTCATACCTATTATATATATTTAGAAAGAATTAATAATATAAGCCTTTTTCTTTTTAAAAATGAATTAATAATTGCATTAATATACAAAATTATTTTCAAATTAATTAGACTTAGACTTTTATTACATGCTTATAAGTTTTAATTTATATTTTTTATTCATTAGTTAATGTATTTGGGGAAATTTTATGGTTAATTTGTATTTAGTTATTGTAAGATCAGATCAAAATATTAATACTTCAGTAATTAATAGTATTTTAGGTCTTATTAATGAGCTTTTTATTTCTTGGTTTAATGGTTCTTTTCGTAATGAGCTGTTTTTTGGAGTTGTTAGTAATTTTTATGGTTTAAAGGATGTAGCATTGACTTTTTATTCATTAATTGCGACTTATCTAAAAAATATTAGGATATATATTTTTGATCATAATGATCTTGTCTTATATGTATTTAATGGTGTTAAAGGTAGATCCATTAGTTTTTCTACGTTTTTTTCTAAATTTGCCGGTGTAGGTTATATTATTGCTTGTAATAAGGGTTTCCCAAGAGCTCGGAAAATTAGATTGGATGAACTGTTTCTAGATAATATTTATAAGAGTTATGATATAGGCGAATATATGTCTATGGATTCTATAGCGAAGAAATGCACTATAGATAAGCTTAGTGGGAATACTAGGTATGGAAAATACGTAATTAATGTATTATTTGAGTGTAATAGTGTAAACGATCTATTGCAGCTTTTGAGACAGATTATATTAATAAGTATTTTTAGCGCTAAGCTGTATGATCAAGAATGTGTAATTAAACCGTTATGGAAGATTTGCATGAATAAATAATAACTGACGACTTTCCCTATTATTCTGTCTGAAACAGTGTATTCGAAGATGATTTTTAGAAATTATAGAAATGAATAAAAAATTGTTTTGTTTTATTTATAAAAAATGGTGTTGTTTGTTTTATTTCTTCTTGAATAATGTGAATAGTGCTGCTGCTAGTGCTACTGCTCCTAGGCTTGTTCCTGCTACTCCCATGTTTGTTGCTGTTGTTGCTTGTTTGTTCTTGTTTACTTCTGTGCTTAGCTTACTTGTTGAGTGTGTTAGGTTTTCTAGTTTGCTGAGTATTTCTTGGTGTTCACTTGATAGGCTTTGTTTTACATTGTTGATTAGTGATGTTAGATCTGTTTTGGCTTGGTCTCGTTTGTTGTTGAGGTTGTTCTTTAATAGTCCTAGCTTTACTCTAACTAGTAAAACAATATTATATTCACGTATAAAAAGATATAAAGAGATCAATGATCGATAAGATATATACTTAATTGATTTTAAGAAAGAACCCTATCCGAAATCTATGATTTATAATGCTTTATTGAGTTCACTTTATTTTTTGAATACATATAAGGTATTATTGGTGTTACATTATGAGTGGAGACGAGGAGCTTCTCAGAATACTGGAGAAAATCACCTCAAGAATTGTTGAGAAAAAGAAAGAAGAATATACTGGTGAAGTTGAGTTAAGTGTTTTAAGCATAGATTCTCCGCATGGAATATATGTTTATGATAAGGGCAAGGATAAATGGGTTTTAATAAAAAAAGAGAATGGACCGTTTAAACCCGAAAAAGACGGGTTTCATATAATATATTTTGATAATGCAAAATGCCCTGCATGTAGAATATATGATCTCACCTGGTACCCATACGTTAAATTATTCGGTTCAACACTTGAGAACACATATTTCTACATAGTATATTGTGATTGGTTCGCTCAAGAATGCAACTCGGAAGCTGCGAGAAAAAGTTTCAAATACTATAATATACATGCTTCACCGACAACTCTACTATTATATGTTGAGAACGGAGAAGTAAAGGATCAGGAAAAAATAGAGGGTGCAAAAACACTGGACAAACTAGCATCGATAATAGATGAATTCATCAAGAGAAACAAAAAGAAACAATAAACTCTATGTTTTATGGGGTCCCTCAAATCTCCATACTTCTTCATATATGTGTGGTATTGTTTCCAATAGTATTTTTAATCCAAGCTTTACAGCACCCGTAGAACCCGGCAATACAACAGCTATTCTTCCATCATATAAGATGAATAATTCGGCTCTGCTAATTATTCCACGATAACCTATTTCTTCAAAAGATAAACGCCGAAACAATTCGCCGAAACCAGGTAGTTTTCGCCATGCAATACTTTCTACAGTATCAACAGTTATATCACGGGGTCCAGGCCCAGTCCCACCTATAAATAATAATACATCTCCTCGACGCTCACGGATCACCCTAATAATCTCACGGGGATTATTTGGAACAACAACTTTATCTACAACAACATATCCATTATCCTTTAATGTTTCAACAGCGAACTCTCCGCTAATATCCTTCTTTAACCCTTGAAAAACATTATCACTAACAACTATAACCAAGAAACTAATACTCAAATCACCTACCCCCTACCAAGGCTTACTCATTGAGTAATTATTCTATTAAACATATACATGTTCTCAGTAAAATACATAGTTCTTTCAATAAACTTTTTAATATAATTGAACTATTTCTCGTTGATTCGATTTCTAGTCTACGCAGACTAGATCAACAATCTTTATTGTTGAAACGAAGATTATTAAGTCAAAAATCACGATATCGATAAGTACCGAATTCATATCCATGTATGAACTGATCAATCCTGGGTATAGAGAAATAACACTTTTCACATATTCATCTACAATATATTTTAACATTGCAATAATCGGAAGAGATAATACCGTTGCTACAAATGGTTGGGTTAGATACAGTGATACTCTTCTAAAATCATTGTATTATAAATTGTAATAATATATTTTGGCGGGACCAAAAAGACTCATACATAATTCGCTTAGATGCCTCCTATATTTTCATGGATGGATAAGAATAGTTCAGAAAATATGAATTCATACAATAATACATGGGCGGACATGGGATGAACGATAGTTGAAACCATTACCATATATGAAATATAGGAGATAATCATTGATGTGGCGAGAAACATAAGTGACTAGAGACAAGTATATCTAGCAATTGTATCGCTCAAACTAAAAATTATTTATAATAATGGTTGTTGAATACGAGATTATATAATTACTTTTTCATCTTCTTTCTTGAATATATGTATTTTATCTATATCAATATATGCTCTCAGTGTTTCTTCGAGGAATTTATGGCTTCCACTCAGTTTGATCACTATTATATTACTTCCTGTATTTAAATGAATAATAGTGTCTGAACCTAGTGGTTCTATGAAATCTATTTTACCTTGTATCTTCGCGAGTCTCCCTGCTTTGCTCGGTATGAATTCTTCAGGGTATACATGTTCCGGCCTGATCCCTACAATCACTGTTTTACCAATGTATTCTCTTAATATCTTAGCTATGTCTTCTGGTACTTCAATCTTGAAGTCTCCCGCGTCAAGCACTATTTTATCGTTCTCGACAGTGACTGTTGCATCGAAGAAGTTCATTTGCGGCGTACCAATGAATCCGGCTACAAACTTGTTTGTCGGCTTATTATATACTTCATCAGGTGTTCCGATCTGCATGATCATACCATTATTCATAACCGCTATTCTATCCCCCATAGTCATTGCTTCTACTTGGTCATGTGTAACATATATTGTGGTAACCTTGATTTTTCTCTGAAGCTTCTTCAACTCACTCCTCATTTTAACCCTGAGTAATGCATCTAGATTGCTTAACGGTTCATCCATTAATAATACATCTGGTTCAACAACAATAGCTCTAGCAACAGCAACCCTCTGCCTCTGCCCACCGGATAGTTGGTGAGGATATCTATCAAGCAATTCTTCAATTTGTAGAAGCTCAGCTGCCCATCTAACCTTCTTCCTAATCTCCTCCTTAGGAATTCCTTTAATCTTTAGTGGGAAAGCTATGTTATCGAAAACCTTCATATGAGGCCATACAGCATAGCTTTGGAAAACCATTGAGACATTTCTCTCACGAGGCGGCAGATATGTTACGTCTTTATTACCAAAAATAACCCTTCCCTTATCCGGTCTTTCAAGACCAGCGATTATTCTTAACGTGGTTGTTTTACCACAACCCGATGGACCTAGTAGGACTATGAATTCTCCATTATTCACATCTAAATCTATACCTCTTAAAGCGACTGTTTTACCAAATCTTTTTACAACATTTCTTAGATGTACATCCACCATATGTGTCACCCCCTCTACTTAAGGGTTATACCCCACATTTGAATCAAATATTTGCCAGCTACGAAAACGAAGACAAGTGCTGGAACAACCATTATGAATGCTGCGGCGAATTTGATGAAATCTGTTGATGCTAATGCTGATTGTAGAACGAATGCAGGCAGTGTTCTATTTCTAAATGTCAAGACTGCTGCAATAAATACTTCGTTCCATGACATAATAAATGTAAATATTGCTGCAGCTGTTAATCCCGGTAGTGCTAGTGGCATTGTTATTCTTAGAAATGCTTGTATCCTGCTTAAACCAAAGATTAAACCAGCTTCCTCAAGCTCAACGGGGACTCCAGCAAATATGCTTGAAGTAATTAATACGACAAAGGGTGTAGCCATAGCTGTATGTGCCAATGCAACTCCTAGGAGTGTATCGTTTAGCCCCAGCTGTAAATAAAGAGTTACCAGGGGTACAGCAATAACTATTATGGGGAACATTCTAAGCCCTACAAGAAATAGTTTTAAAGAGTCTTTTCCGCGGAACTTGTATCTTGCAAAAGCATATCCTGCTGGAAGACCTATTATGAAGCTGAATAGAATCGTTAGTAAAGCGACTATAACACTATTAATTATTGCCTGTCCAGCTCCGAGGTCAAGCAAGCTCTTTACATGCTCGAAAGTATATCTTGTAGGAATAATAATGTATCTATCATAGTATTGTAGAGGATCTGATAAAGCATAAATGATTGTCATAATAAATGGTAGTACAACCCATGTAACAACAATAATAACTGTAGCAGCAAATAATATCTTGAACAAATAATATTTTACCACTGATTTCTTCTCTAAAATAATTTGTTCCTCACCCATAATGCTCAAGCCTCCAAATACCTGGCTTTAAAGAGTTTTGTATAGATATACCCGATCAATACAGAAATCAATGCTATGATTAACGCATATAGAGAAGCCACACCTGGATGGTGAAGCTGTGTTTGTTCATAATATGCTTCCCCAGCAAGAACAGGTATGTCTCTTCCCGCAAGAGTCCATACTACTCCGAATATTTGGAAAGCAAACAGTGTTCTAATAATTAATGCTGCTTGGAGACTCGGCAACAACATGGGGAAAACAATGTATCTAAACCTCTGCCATGTTGTGGCGCCAAATACTTCTGCTGCTTCATAGTATTCTCTGCTAATCATTTGTAAACCTGCAAACAATATTACGAAGACAATAGCTGTAGCTCTCCAAACCTCCGTAATAACTATTGCTAAAAACTCCATATCCCTATTCGCAGCTCCAAAAAACCTGACAGGCTCACTTATTATTCCCGCAGAAACCAATAATTTATTGAAGAAACCATTAGGGCTAAGCATAACATACCATATTAGACCAGCTGCAACATCACTAATAGTTAATGGTAGTATAACTGAGTAGACAGCTAAATTATGTCCTTTAAAAGGCACATTCATTAATAAAGCTATGGCAAACGCTACACTCACTTGTATCGGAATAATAACTGCTGCAAGAAGCAACGTATACTTTAATGCATCCCAGAACTTTGATAATGGACTATAAAGTAAATAATCAAGATTAGCCGTTGTAAACTGCCCATTCTCGAAGAAAGCTAAGCCAACAGCTTGTACAAGGGGATAACCAATAAAGAAAATCATGTAGAGCAGTGCAGGCATCAATAATAAATAGGGAATATATTTCTCGATCTTAACCATAAATGGGATCTCTTCACTATCCAATCCATAAAACCCTCCTAAATCCTCTCAAATCCTACATGGACTATCAGGGTAACTCACAGATTTCAATATGGTATATGAAAAAAAGGTGTATATATTTATGTGGTTTTATCCCTAAAATATTGTTTTTATTAGAATTTATTGTTTAGCCAACCGGCTGATCTGGTGGTGGTAATGGCAGGTTCTGGCTCTGGAACAGATTTATTAGTTGTGGGTAGAGGCTGTCAAGTGTTGATTTGATATCTTCATTGTTCAATACTATTTTCTCAAATGCTGTTAGATATATTTGTTTGAAGTCTCCACCCTTAGCTCCTAGGCTGGGTATGAGTGCTACTAATGCGTCCGATGTTGATTCCTGAGCTATAACACCTTTAGCTAGTACTTGTAATGGGCCTGCTGGAACTTTCGCGGAGGCTTCCTTAACTGTTGGGAAGAATCCAACCTTTTCTAGTACCTTGACCTGTGTTTCGGGTCTTGTTAGGTAATCTATAAGCTTCCATGCTGCATCCTCGTGTGGTGCACCCTTTGGTATAGCTAGTCCAACTACTACTAGGATGAAGCCTCTTCCCTTTGGCCCACGTGGCACTGGAACTACATCGAACTGGTCAGGTTTCTGCTCAATAGCATCCTTGATACGGGCTGTGTGGTCCCATGCAATCCAAACATCTCCTCTTAGTAGTGGGTCAGCCATTGCATCATATGTTGTGCTCTCTGGTACGACATATTTCCATAATTCTTTGAGATACTGCCACATAGCAACTGCGTCGGTGCTGTTAAAGTTCTTTACTTGTGCTCCTGTAAATGATGGATAGAGGTATCCGTGTAGGAATCTAACGAACAACCCGTTAGGTCCTGCTGGGAATCCTAGTTTTGGCCCGCCCGTCTTCTCATAAAGGTTCTTTGCCCACGCTAATAATGCATCATATGTCCACTTATCTGTTCCCTTCATAACGTCTTCCTTAGTTAACCCTGGTGGTAGATAATCCCATGCCTTCTTGTTAACTACCATAACATATGTTGCTGTCATCCATGGAACATAGGCTTTAATACCATGTATATGGCTGTATTTTTCGAGAACATCTGGGAATGTTCTCCCACTTAATGCTGGGAACTTGCTTAAGTCTTCTATCCATCCCTGGCTAGCAAAATAATCTATTCCGCCGTGAAGTTCTCCGATGAGATCAATGGTTACCTTACCGCTTTGCATTTCGCTCTGGAGCCTTGTGTTTAGTTCATCATAGCTTAAACCAACAAATTCTACTTTGATCCCTGTTTCTTGAGTAAATGGTGGCAGTAGTTCTCCCTTAACAAACGCTTGCTCTTGTGGAGGGACAAGCTGGGTTGATGCCCATGTAATAGTTACTTGTTGCTGTTGCTGTGTAGACGTGTACCACCAATAGGCTCCTCCAGCAATAGCTACTATAACAATGATAGTTATTATGATCGCGATGGTTTTAGAAATAGCTTCATAGCCCATTTTTATACACCTATAATACTACAATTATAGACTATATATTAATATATAGATTGGTGAATAAAAAGTGTTACTCCATTACAACTAAAATAGTTGCTACAATCTAAATTTATTTATTTATATAATTATTCAAACGTATTAGCTACAACTCTAACCTATAAATATTTTTCCCAACTAAGTAGTCTGACATGATAGTTACTAGATGTGGAGGTGTAATTATTTAAAAATTTTAAATGCTGTAATGCTACTATTTTTATTTTTAAGTATTTATCCTTAGCCATGATAATAGTTTATCGTATGCTTTAGTCTTAGCTATTGATTTAGCTTTATATGGTCCGGGATTTTTCATGTAGAACGCGTTGATTTCATATATTGTACCATAAGCTTTTTTATCAAGCGCTATTTTACCGAGCCTCACGAGATCAATTAGTAGCCCTGCGAGTGCTGGGCTATCATTTATTCTCGCCACAATGTATAGTTCATCCTTGAAGTTGTTGAAGCTTAAATACTCTATAATCATTGCAACAAATTTTCTATCACCAAGCGGCTCTAAATATCCTGTGGGTCTAATATAGTTTGGAACACTATAACCTAGTATATCCTCTACAATACTGCTCTTAGTTTTCTTCTTCATAGTGTTTCTATCAGGTTGATCCAATGCTAGAAAATCAGAATTTCCACCAATATTGAACTGTGCTATATCTAGTACTCTCCTATTACGTTCATGTAGATGTTCTAGGAGATCAGCTGTTAATGGAGTTGCTCCAGTTGCCCCATCATCTCCGAACACTACAGCATTGTTTCTTCTAAATAAATCTACGAACCCTGGATCATTTGCTATAGGGGAAGGGATTGCATTTATAAATACTGCGGATTTTACTCTTCTAGAATACTCAGCAACAGCATATGCGTATGCTTGGCTAGCACTTATTTTTCCCTCATCTATTCTCTTCTCTATTTTTTCAACACTACCAATAACTTCAGCTGGCTCGGTAGTTATAACATTAATAAATACATCCGCGTTAAGAGATCTCCATTCATCAACTAATTGATCAATAGCTTCTCTAAGACTTCTCCCTTTTTCTATACCTTCAGCCTTAAAAGGTAGACCCTTTAAACTATCAAGGTGTATGCCTCTTTTAACAACTATGTCTTTGAGGGTTTCAGGGACTTCTTCTTTCGGAAAAACTCTTAATGCTATATCATATATTGTTTTACCTACTTTTTCATTGTCCACATCATATGATCCAACAATCTCTATGTTTTTATATGGAATAGGTATTTTTCTCCCCAATGGAACACCGTAATCTAAAATAATGTTTTGTTTCAGTCTTTCAATACCAACTGCAAAATGAGTTCCAACAAGGCCTTGCCCAATAATTACTACACGGATCATCTTAATACGGCACCTTCACGAATTTAGTTAATATTGTTGAGAGATGTGGAGGGGCTATGTTTTGTTTTCATCTATAAATTGA